>JBAXOG010000028.1:0-37402 GCA_037133395.1 bacterium
CATGCCTCGCTTATATCGACGCGACTGTGCAGTATAACCTCTGCCTGAGATTCGACCTCTATAATCTCATGGCTGACGGCGTGACACGATACCAGGTTAAAGACTATTTCGAGCAGGCGTGGAAGGAAGCGTCCATCTATCGGCGGCACATCGCTACGATGAGGAAAGCGTATCGGGACGAAGTGAAAGCGAATGCGACTGCGACCGCTGAAGGCACACCTTTTTACCTGTCCGGGACCAATGGGAAAGCGAGGAGTATATGAGCGCACCGGTCGAAGGCTGGCTGTCATACACCTATTGGCGGATGCACATGGCGAACAGATATTTCGACGGGGTATATGTCCCGATGGCCATGCATCCGAAGATTCAGCACGCGCTAAGCGACGACGGCGGCTGGCCCTCCGGCAGTCTCGGGCATGAGGGACAAGTTGCGAGGGTCACGACGATTATCACGGCAGCGGTGCTGGACTTCCGCGAGGCGTACGGCGCGGCGTTCGAGGAGGCAGCCAAGGACGACACGACCCTTGTGCCGGTGTCCTGCCTGACACACATCGATGCGACGGTATGGTACAACATCTGCGCGGCGTATGGGTTATACACCCTCAAGCCGGACGGCGTGACGCGATACCAACTCACGGACTATTTCGAGATGGCGTGGAAAGAGGCGTCCATCTACCGGAGGGCTATAGCGATCACCAGGCGGACATACCGCGAAGAGATATCCGAGGTCGTGTCCGCGAACGGCACACCCGTTTACATCCCACGAATTGAAAGGAGCGAGAGAAGTTTATGAACGAAGACAACATCCACGAGATTTTCACACTGCTGCGGCAGATCCAGTGCGACATAGCCTCCATCCGGACGCTGTGCCCGCACCATGAGAAAGAGATCGACGAAATGGGCAATCGCCTCTCGAAGTGCGAAGAGGTCATCAACCGTGCCACTGGCATGTACACGATCATCGGTTTCATCGCCGGGATCCTCGGCTCCCTCGTCGTCGGGATCGCCCTTCATTTCCTGACGCGGAAATAGCAAATCCGTCTCCGAAAGCTTTCCAGTCCAATCCGTCTTTTCTTAAAAAAAACTTCCCAAAATCTTCCGCGAGGTCGATCCGTAAGGGCTCACGGGGTAAAAAATGGCCATTTTTACCTCTGGGACTGTAGTAAATGACTGTAGTAAAATTGTAGTAAAAAAACGGGTTTGAAGTGGTAAAAGGAGAGATGAACAAGAAACCCCACGTTTCAAAACCCCAAAAGCTGGAAATGAAAAATCCCCAATAGAATCAAGGTTTTATTGGGGATTTCGGGGCAAAAAAAATGGTGGCAAGGGTGGGGATCGAACCCACGACACGCGAATTTTCAGTCCGCTGCTCTACCAACTGAGCTACCTCGCCACATCCTGAATCAGATGATTCAGAAAAAGTCCGTGTAATTTAACGAATTTGACGCCGAAAGTCAATACTGATTCAATTATTTTTTATCCGTGTTTCAGCGGCCGGAAGCGGACACGGGTCGGTCGGTCTGCGGCATCACCCAGCAGTTTGCGGCGTTGCTCATGATAGTCTGCGTAGTTGCCCTCAAAAAAGGAGACCTTGGAGTCGCCTTCAAAAGCCAAAATATGTGTCGCGATACGGTCGAGGAACCAGCGGTCATGGCTGACCACCATGACGCATCCCCCGAAGTCTGAAATTCCTTCTTCCAAAGAGCGCAAGGTGGCAACATCCAAATCGTTTGAAGGTTCGTCCAACAACAGCAGGTTGCCGCCCTTACGCAGCAACTTGGCAAGATGCACACGGTTGCGTTCGCCGCCGGAGAGCACCCCTACTCGCTTTTGCTGATCGGCTCCCTTGAAGTTAAAGCGACCACAATAGGCGCGACCATTCATTTGCGTCGTGCCTGCTAGCATCACAAATTCAGAACCCCCTGTTATTTCTTCATACGTCGTGTGGTTCGGATCCAGTGCGTCGCGCATCTGATCGACATGCGACAGTACAACCGTCGGCCCAACGGTCAGCGTTCCTGAGAGCGGCTTTAGTTCCCCCGTGATCAGTTTAAAAAGCGTGGTCTTGCCCGCGCCGTTTCCACCGATGACACCGACGATACCGCCGCGCGGCAAGTCAAAGCTCATGTCCTCGAACAACAGGCGATCACCAAAGCCCATGGATACCTTATTCGCATTGACCACCAGATCACCCAGACGCGGTCCAGCCGGGATCTGAATACTCAATTCGTCTTCGCGTGTGTTGACCTGTTGTCCTGCCAATTCTTCGTAACGACGGACACGTGCTATATTCTTGGCGCGACGCCCCGAGGGATTCGTCTTCACCCACGCCAATTCATTTTCAATAAGCTTACGACGCGACTCTGCCTGTTTGGCTTCACGCATCATCGCATCCTGCTTCTGCTGCAACCAGGCCTCGTAATTACCCTTGTACGGATAGGCACGCCCATTATCCAATTCAAGGATCCACTCCGTCACATTCGTGAGGAAGTAACGGTCATGCGTCACGCAAATAAGCGTACCTTTGAAATTTTTCAGATACGTTTCGAGCCACGCAACCGATTCAGCGTCCAAATGATTCGTCGGTTCATCAAGGAGCAGCACATCCGGATTGGAAATCAGCAAACGACAGAGGGCCACACGGCGACGCTCACCGCCTGAGAGTGGCGCAACAGGTGCATCTGAAGGAGGTAAACGCAAGGCCTCCATCGCCAGTTCAATATGATGATCGAGGCTCCAGAGGTCATTATGGTCAATCGTATCCTGAAGTTTTCCGAGCTCCGTATTCAGCTTTTCCGATTCCGCATCGCTCAAATCGTTGCCCAGCAATTCACAAATTTCATCATATCGCGCCATGATGGCCTTCGACCCTGCAACGCCCTCTTCCACACACTGGATCACCGTCTTCGTCATATCAAGTTCAGGTTCCTGCGACAAAAAGCCGACCTTGGTCCCCTTGGCGATCTGGCATTCACCCATGTATTCCTTGTCGAGACCTGCAAGAATTCTCAGAAGCGACGACTTTCCAGAACCATTAGCACCAATCACACCAATGTGAGCACCATGGTAAAATGAAAGATAGACCTCTTCAAGAATGGTCTTCTTCTCATGTTGTTTTGTCACATTTACTAAACTAAAAGCATATTCACCAGCCATAGCCATTCCCTTTTCTGTTTTGAAGCGATACAACATACCGAATTTTAGATAACGTGCAAGTCTAATCGTTTATAAACGGGTGAAATATTGGAATGCTGGTTGGGGCAGAAAGGCTGGGCGAATAGACGTCTCGCCTGTTCGCTGGCGGCGCAGGAAGCCGCCAGCATAAACATCCGGCTTCGGGTACAGGCGAGACGCCTATACGCCCAGAATTTGCAATGCAGAATAAATGCGCCCAAGGAGGGGCGAGAAAAGCGAAAGAATTGGCTAGCGCATAAGTAATATGGTAAATTAAAAGAACATTTTCCAATGAAAGCAACCCCCATACTCCTTGTTTCCGTCAATGCGCGCTACAGTCATGCTTCGTACGCTATACGGACGTTGCGTGCCAATCTTGGTGCGCTTGCATCAATGACCTCATTTCTTGAAACCGATTTAGAGATTACACCGATTCAACTTGCGGAACAAATTGCTAAGCGTAACCCCCGTATCGTCGGGTTCTCCATCTATCTGTGGAATCGCCTTCTGATCGAGGCGACTGTCGGTATCCTCCGCATTGCGCATCCATCCATAACGATTGTAGCCGGAGGACCGGAATGCGTTGCAGGAGAAGCGTCTTCCCGTGAAAAACTATGTGACACGATGATCGTCGGCGAAGGCGAAACCGCCTTTCGGAAAATTTGCGAAGCTATTTTTTCGGCCTCCTTCATGAACACGCATAATCGCTCAAACGTTTTTTCCTCCGTACTTTCTGTTGCGTCACCCGAAGATCTGTCACAACTCGTCTTACCCTACGATGAATACAGTGACATTGACATTTTGCAACGCACGATTTATGCGGAGACCTCGCGGGGATGCCCCTACTCCTGTTCCTATTGCACATCAGACGGCACGACGCTGAGACTCTTTCCGCTCGAAACACTCTTGCCCGCTTTTGAGAAACTCTGGGAGCGAGGTGTGCGGAAGTTCAAATTTTTAGATCGGAGCTTCAATGCGCCCGTTGAACACGCGTGCGCAATACTTGATTTTTTTCTACCCCGCGTCACGCCCGGTTCCTGTCTACATTTTGAAATCAACCCAGACCATTTGCATCCCGATGTATTTACCCGCATAGCGGCCTTTCCCAAAGGCTCGCTCCATCTTGAAGTCGGACTTCAGACGATCAATCCTGATGGTGCAAGGCGTATCGGACGCAGTGTCAACACAGAGCATTCACTTGAAAATCTGCGCAAACTGTGTCAAGAAACAGGTGCTGTTGTACATGCGGATCTCATTTTTGGATTGCCAGGAGAAGATGAAGAGTCCTTTGCTCGCGGCTTCAACACCGTCGTCGCAACCTGTCAAGCGCCAGAGGTTCAAGTCAACTGGCTCAAAGGGCTCCAGGGAACACGCCTTGTCTGCGATGCCGCCAAACTTCAGCTCGCCTTCAGTGCGGAGCCCCCCTACGAACTCCTTTACTCCGATGTTATGAATTTTGATACGCTCTGCCGAATACAGCGTTTTGCGCGATGCTGGGAGCTCGTTCATAATCGAGGACGCTTTCCGAAAGAAGTCGAAGCCCTTCATGCCCGCATTGCACCTGATTATTACCAAGGTTACCAAGCGCTGGCCCAGCGTATTTTTGAAGGAGAGGGGAAACTTTACGCCATCAGCGCCACGAGACTACAAAGTTACCTCCAGCAGCATCTTGACACTGAAAATTGTTAATACGAGATGGCTTTACTTTTTTGCGGTGGTATGCTATTTTTTTAAGACGTTTTTAACTTTAAGAAAGGTATGTTGGTGCATACCTGAATGCGGGTTAACACACGAAGGAGTCAAAATGCACAAAGAATTAATTCCGGGGGCGTTACTGGGGTGTTTAGTGGCAACGCTTATGACTGGATGTACATCATCAGATCATAAAACCAACAAATGTGAGACGCCAAAAGTGAGCAAGTCTGTTTATTACACGGATGGAAAGTTTGATGCGGCAAAGGCGAAACAAGCCTATTTTGATATGATGACTCGTTTCCATGTGCCGATTTATGAAGCCTTGAAGAAGGACAAAGATTTTTTCTGGGTACTCGATTTTAACAAGGGTGATTTTGATGCGTATGGCATGGGTGGAGTATTCTGGGTCAACACCAAGGCGCCGACAGGGTACCTGGGACATGAAATCTACTTGCTGCCAGGCCAAAGTATTCCTGAGCATTGTCACTTGATGACGAAAGATGCACAGGGGCGCACCATTCAGCCCAAAGAAGAATCCTGGCAGGTCCGTTACGGATATGTTTATGGGTTCAGTGAAATTGGAGAACCTAATCTCGACAAGTATCCAGAAGTGAAAGCTAAACTTTCAAAAGTGCAGATCCCTTATCTGAAAAGCGTACATGTAGAAAAATGGGTGGCGGATGGCCGTACCCATGATATGCCAAAAGCTGAAAGCTGGCATTTCATGATGGCGGGACCCGAAGGAGCCATTGTCTCCGAGTATGCAACCTATCACGACGGCGCAGGATTGCGTTTCAGCGTGCCGGGCGCAAAACTATAAGTATCAACCCCAAAAAAAGAAGGACTTGATTATGACATTTCATCACGTAGGATTTCCGGTATTTGAGAAAATGGAAGGCATGATGTTTGCCGATTCACTAAAAGTGTGGTTCACGGACGCCAACGTGAATCCGTACAAAATTGAGTTTGTCTATTTTGAACCCGATTGCCCCATGGCAGCCGCTATTCAGGATACCGTGCATATCGCGTATACGGTTGACAATATCGAAGAAGCGGTAAAGGGCAAGAGCATTCTGTGGCCAATTTGCGAACCAGGCCCGGGAATGAAAATTGCTTTCGTGTACGATGAAGGTACAGCGATTGAATTTATACAGATGGGTTAATCAACACGAAAGGAACGAATATTATGGCTATGAAGAAATTTTTGAACGATCCGGCTAATATCACCAAGGAACTGCTGGAAGGATTGACCGCGTGTTATAGCAACAAGGTCAAAC
The DNA here is from genome assembly GCA_037133395.1 of bacterium. Taxonomy (GTDB): domain Bacteria; phylum Verrucomicrobiota; class Kiritimatiellia; order RFP12; family UBA1067; genus CAIZQW01. The sequence continues at coordinate 6,147 of JBAXOG010000028.1, forward strand.
TTGTGAACGAAAAGATTGTCGTTCGCGCTACGCCGAAGTGTCAAAGCAAAGTCGCCATTGTGTCACTGGGCGGTACGGGACATGAACCTGCCATCAGCGGTTTCGTGGGCGAAGGCATGCTCGATGCAAGTGTAGCGGGCGATATCTTCGCTGCTCCAGGCGCGCCGAAGGTTCTCGAAGCGCTTCGCATGTTCAAGCGTGAGGCAGGGATCATCCTTGTGACGCTGAACCATGCGGGAGATCGCATGAGTGCAAGCAAAGCGTTGCGCGATGCACAGAAGGAAGGTATCAAGGTTGTGGAAATCGTGACACAGGAAGATATCAGCGCGGGCATCGACATTGATCCGGAAGAGAAGCGCGGCCTCGGCGGTTGCATTCCATTGTACAAGGTGATTGGCGCTGCTGCAGAACTGGGCAAGAGCCTTGACGAAATCACTGAAATCGGTCAGCGCTTCAACAAGCAGATGGCCACATTAGCTGTTGCCATGACAGGGTGTACGCATCCACAGAATGGCGGCGTCATTGCCGTTCTTCCCGAAGACGAAATGGAAATCGGTATGGGCCAACATGGCGAAGCGGGTGGCGGACGCAGCAAGATTCTGACTGCAGATGAAACCGCAGCGAAGATGATTGCGCCTCTGATGAAAGCCACAGGTGTAAAGTCAGGTGACTCAACCATGCTTATCGTCAATGGCGTTGGCGCGACGACGCTGATGGAAATGTTTATCGTCTATCGCAAAGCTGCATCAGTTCTAGCGCAAAACGGCATTACTTCAGTTCCTGGCATTTGCGATGAACTGCTGACCGTTCAAGAAATGGCAGGATTCCAGATGATTCTGTGTAAACTGGATGCTGACCATGTTGAACTGATGAAGGCGAAGGCGAATAGCCCCTATTGGACAACGGTTGCGTAAGACACTTAATACGAGGTTAGTGGGGTTTTCGAGTCACTCGAAAACCCCATTATTGAATTATGCTCACACTACAAAAGTTTAAGGATATGGTCGTTGCTGCGGGTGTCGATATCCGGGCTAACGAAAAGTTTTTTTCAGAGCTGGATGCCGCAGCTGGTGGTGACGGCGATCATGGCACTGCGATTGTTACAGCCTTTAACGCCATGGACAAGGTCACGGATAGCGTATGCTTTAAGAGTTATCTCAAGGCGTTGACAGACACGCTTCAGAATGAGGCTTGCGGTTCAACCAGCACGTTGTACGGAGCTTGGTTACAGGGCATGAGCGATGCCGCTCCAGAACATGCGACTGAATTGGATGCTGGATCTGTAGCAACCTTGTTCAAAGGCGGACTGGATGAAATCGGCTTTACGACCAAGGCACGAGTTGGGGATAAAACACTTATGGATGCGTTGATTCCCGCCACGGACGCCCTTGTCGCTACTGCGGGGGATGGTATCGCTGCGATGTTTAAAGCTGGAGCAGATGGAGCAAAGCAAGGTTCGGAGGCAACGCGGGCTATGCGCGCCAAATATGGTCGTGCAAAAAATTTAGGTGACCGTTCAATCGGACCTGTTGATGCAGGTTCCGCTTCAATGGCCTGTATCTTTGCGTCATTTGCAAAGGCGTTTTAACAGAAAGAGAGCAAAATTATGGCAGACTTAGATGATATTCGAGATGGTAAAGAGTACGGTATCGGCATCGAACAGAAAAATGAGAAGTATTTCCTCAAGGGTTCAGCAAACCTGAATTGGGGCATGAAGGACCGCTTGAGCCGTATTTTTAATCCCAAGACGGGCCACAGCGTGATGCTGGCGTTTGACCATGGCTTTCTCATGGGACCGACCTCTGGTTTGGAACGCATTGATCTCACGATCACCCCGCTCATGAAGTATGCGGATTGTTTGATGTGTACCCGTGGCGTTCTTTCCTCGCTTGTCCCGACGACCTTGCGCAAGCCCGTGTGTTTGCGTTCAGATGCGGGCACGACCATTCTGACTGAAATGAATCACAACGTGGTGATGGAGGTCAAGAATGCCGTTGCGTTGAATGCATCCGCAATGGCGGTGATGGTCGGTGTCGGTGACAAGACCTGTGAAGCGGAGACCGTTGCAAATCTATATAGAACCATTGATGCTGCGCAGCCTTATGGAATGCCCGTCATGGGCGTAACCGCTGTTGGCAAAGACATGGCGCGCGATGCGCGTTATTTCGGTCTTGCGGCTCGCGTGTGTTCCGAGAATGGCGCAAACATCGTCAAAACCTATTACACCGAGGGTTTCGAAAAGGTCGTGGCATGCTGCTCGGTTCCTATCGTGATCGCAGGCGGGAAGAAGTTGCCAGAACTGGAAGCTCTTGAATTGGCGTATATGGCCATCCAGAGCGGCGCGGCTGGCGTGGACATGGGACGCAACGTGTTCCAATCCGATGATCCTGCTGCCATTATTCAGGCTATTGGAGCGGTTGTTCATAAGGGTATGAAGCCTGCAGAGGCGTTCCAAATGTTCAATGACCTGAAGAAAAACTAGGCTTGTTTGAGTGCCGCTTGTACGATTTTCTCCATTTCATCGGATTGTTCTTCCATGCTGACAACCATCTTCTGCTGAACGCGACACCGGTCAAGGTTTTGACCGGGGCGCGACGTGCGGAAATAAGTATCGCCTGAGAGATAATCCGTCAAGAAACGTATCGCAATAGTCATTGTGATGAGACGAGCCGAGAATGCGAGTTCCGCTTGTTCTGGCTTTGTAAGGAACTTCGCGGCCGAACAATAGCCGTTGGCAATCGCCCGAAACATATCAATGCGGCTCTTGACCTTTGATACATCACGTTCATCCTCTGGTGTTGCTGCGGTTCCAGAGCGGCACATGTCGCCAAAATCGTAGTGAGCAAGTCCAGGCATGACGGTGTCGAGGTCGATCACACAAATGCCCTGTCCTGTCGTGTCATCTAACATCACGTTGTTGAGCTTCGTGTCATTATGTGTGATGCGCTCTGGAATTTCGCCCTTCGCTTGGAGATCAAGCAGTCGAGCGCATTGCGCGGCGCGCTTTTCGAGGAATTCGATCTCGGGCTTCACATCCTTAGCGCGGTTAAAAGAATCCTTTTGCAATGCAGACTGGAAGGCCTCAAAGCGCTTGACCGTATTGTGAAAATAAGGGATCGTCTCATTCAGTCGTGGTGCAGGCAAGTCTGCCAGTTGATTTTGAAAATCCGCAAAGGCCTTGCCCACAAGATACGCTTGCTCCTCATTCTTAACAACATCATAAGTCCGCGCCTGTGTGATAAACAGATAAATGCGCCACCAGTTGCCATCCGGATCATGATAGACGGGCTTGTTGTCCAGTGTGGGAACCAGCGTTAACGTCTTGCGACTTGCATCCGTATCGTTGACATCGAGTTTAGATGCCACATGCCGTGTGACGCGCAGAATATTATCCTGCACATCGGCCGGGTTCTTAAATACGTTATGGTTGATGCGCTGCACTAAATACAACACAGGTTGCCCAGACATATGAACGGTCACTTTGTAGGTTTCGTTAATATGTCCAGAGCCATAACGCTCACTTGAGATGAAGTCACCCAAAATTTGAAACTGTCGTATAATCTGTTTCATGACAATCCAATGGAATCGTTAAACAGTCACGATGCCGAGAGGTTCCGCTGTCTTCCATCCACCGCGCGTGAAGTCAGGAATATCCATTGTTGCGCCACGCTTCAAGGTTGAACGTTCCGTGAGTTCGAGGAGGCAACTCCACGATGCTGCATCATAAACATCCATGTCCAGCGGAAGGCCATTTTGCAGGCAATAACAGAGGCGAAGGTCCATGAGGAAATCCATGCCACCATGTCCACCGACCTTCTTTGCAAAGTCGCCACTCTTCTTCCACAGCGGATGAGTATATTTTCCCTTAACCTCGTTGAGTTGCTTGTCATCCATCCAGCCATGGGCTTTCGGGTCAAGTGCGATACGCAAGGGATAATCGGAAAGAATACCCTTTGTTCCCGAGATGGTGTTGATGCGGCTGTACGGGCGCGGACTGGTTGTGTCATGCTGAACCATAATCGTCCGACCGTTGAAAGTTTTAATAATGGTCGTACTCATGTCCCCTAGTTTGTAAGATTGCAGTGCTTCCGGACTATCCTTGCCATATTTTTGCAGCGCATATTCCGACATGCCAAACTGATTAGAACTGACCGAAGTCAAAAATTCAAACTTGTCGCCCCGGTTGATGTTCATATACTGTGCAATCGGTCCAAGACCGTGCATGGGGTAAGGGCATCCCGTATGGTTCTTGCTATACTCTAGGCGCCACATGCCCTGGTACCCACTCTTGCTGAACTTGAGGCCGCGCAAATCATGGATGTATGCGCCCTCACCATGAACGAGTGTACCGAGAACGTTTTGACGGCAAAGCATCAACGCGAGCATTTCGTTTTCACCATAGCAACAGTTCTCAAGCATCATGTAATGTTGCTGCGTCTTTTCTGAGGTCTCAACGAGTTCCCAACATTCATCGACTGTAAGCGCTGCAGGTATTTCGGAGACGGCATGCTTGCCTGCTTTCATGGCGTAGACTGAAATGGGGGTGTGCCAATGCCACGGTGTGCAGTTATAGATCAGGTTGATTTCATTCAGTTCCACCATCGCTTTCCAGCTTTCAAGCGTACCGCCAAAGACCTTAGGTTCTTTTTTGCCAGCCTTAACAAGTTTATCTTTTTGACGTTCTGCGCGATCCTTGATTAAATCGCATACGGCAACAATTTCGACACCTTCAATTTTGGAAAGGCGATCTACAGCGCCCGGTCCGCGCTGGCCAAGACCAACAATACCCACCTTGATCACGGGAATCGCTTTTGTCTTGAGCCCCATGACGCTTTTGCTCGTTCCGGGTGAAAGCGTCACACATGATGTTGTTTGTGTTGCCATCGCGGCAGCTCCTAGTCCCATGCATGCTGAACCGAACAAGAAATCTCTGCGTGAATTCATGATGTCTCCTCCTTTGTTTCGTTACTCAAAGTGAATTAAGTAAGGGTTATATTATCATTATCAGATGGCTTTGTCTTCAAAAAAAATGAATTAAAAGTGAAACAAATTACACTTTATAACAACATGGATACAAACACCTGTTAGTTGGCAAAGACACGTGTGTCCTTGGGCTTTGGGTACGTTGCGCATGCTCTTCGTGCCTCATCGCTAATGGGAATGTTCCACGAATCAAAGATAGACGCAATGTTTTCCCCCGTCACGCGTGAGAGTCGGGTACACCATTGATCGCGTTTTTGTAAATCATTCGTGGGGCGTTCACCTTCCGGCAGATTTCTGTACACCGCAAAGAGCTTTTCAAAGGCTTCCCATCCATAAGCTTGCTGGAGTCGAACAAACATTTCAAGTGCCAGAAAAGGGTTGCTCTTCCATGCGTCATAGGGCTTGCCGTTCTTGATCCACTCGGTGTAGGCTTGGGTGGCTTCGTTCTTCATGCGCGTTTGGCGCGGGGCGATTCCGCACATTTTCTCCATGCAATAAAGTGTGAAGAAGTTGACCGTCACCTCTCCTGTGCCGTCGAAAGTCCAGTCATGGTTCTGGTGGTTATGGCCTATTTCGTGGAAAAAGCCCCAGTCGCCCTTTGCTTTAAGCAAGTCAAGATTGACGATCTCCTTCGTGGTGACATTAGGAATCATGATCGGATACCCCGCATGCATCCACCCAGCGCAAAGCTGATCGTCTCCAACAAGGCGTTCCGCGTAGCGGCGTGTAGCGGGTAAAACGGCTAGCTTAGCATCAAGGTCGGCAACGTCATCCCAGAATTTCATTAATGCGACCGGATCGGCAACAGTCAGTAGTTGTTCGCGAGGGACGGTCAGTATAACGTTGTTGCTTTCGATCTCACCGTAAGGAGCTGGGGCTGTTTTAATCTTCTCCCAATCCGCACGTGAATCACGACCGACTTTGAACCACGCGGCCTTGCAGACGCCGCTGACGGTTACAGCAACCGCACGTTCTTCACCTTGCACCGAATCGGACACAACCACATATACAAGTCCGCCGAAAGGCGAGGCGAACGTGGTTGTGGGGGTGGCAAGAGGAACCTCGATATCGACCTTCGGTGCGCGCGACCACTGTCCGTGGCGTGTATTATCACATGTTGTTGAGCCAATACGTAACCGAAGTTTTTTTCTCTCTGCCCCCGGCGGGAGCGTCACGGTTACAGGCTCACCAGCGGAGGCAAAAAGACCCGTACTATGCCATTTTGGAACATCGAGATTGATAGCCATCGTCTTTGCTTCGCGTAAAACATTCTTGTCAACAATGCCTGGATAAGAGGTCGCAGCAGGTGAGGCCGGCCAGTTTTGGAGCGGTTTGCTCAACCATGTACTTTGAAATGCAATAAGTTTGAGACGGGCCGCAACATCAGTTTCACGCACAGGATTTTTTTTGGTTGGAACCCCATTGGCCGATGCGGATTGCATGAAGGCGGTGAGGCGCTTTCCCATGATGGACGTATCGTTGTCATCCAATAGCATTTTGATTGTACAGAGTGTCGCACTGGACTGTGCTAAGCTCGCTTTGATTGGCTTCTCGGATGCCACAATGTCGAGTGCTTCGAAAACGGTTGCGCCCAAGGGAATCGGCTTGACGGCAAAACCATTATCGGACGTCCGCTCCAGCAATCCATCTGCGACATAAAGTCCTGCTGGGTTCAGCAATCGGTTAAATCGGCTCTCACCCTTGACGGATTTTTTACTGACCATCATCCATCCCCAGCCAATGGCTGAAGTCATGAATCCGCCTCCTTGCTTCAAATAGGCGCGCACGTGTTCGATTTCCTTTTCAGGGATATCTTCAGCATAGCCGACCAGTGTTCCGGTAGTGGCCGAGAGTTGCGACCAGTCTTTAAGTTCGATGACCTGTGCGTTTGTGCTAAGCAGACTTTGAAGAGCAGGAATGACGCCGTTATTTTTGAAGACACATACGATTGGTTTGTCATGCATCGTCCACTGGAAAGCATTGCGCATAAAGATCGCGGTGTCTGCTTTTTTGAAAGCGCCCTCGGAATAGAAGTCTGGATGTCCCAGTGCGACGATACGCCCCTTCTCGTAGTAAGCCGCAACTGCTACCGGCATCTCGACCTTGCTGATTTTTCCCATGACGATAGGAACTGATTGGCCGCCTTCACACGCGAGGACGCCTGGGATGCCGCTGGAGTCAATGGAACGGACATCCTTGAGTAATAAGGCACGTACGTCTTGCGCGAAATCAGAAGACGTCGCATGTGAATAATTAAATAAAATTAGATTAAAGATAAAAAGACTGAATATCCCCGCGGTGGCTAGGTGCAATCGTGTGCTGTCACGTAATTTTTTTTTGTTCATAAAGCCTTTCAAACGTCTAATATTTTTACTAGATGCTTTGCCTATGATACGAATGATGAGTTGATTACAATAGTCTAAATAATGATACAGTGAAAGAAATAAAAAAACGGAGCTTCGTTTCCGAAACCCCGTCTTTACAACATACGCGCTACCACGTGAAATTACAGGTCTTTTCCGAAGACTTCAATTTCCGTATAGTGATTCATCTCGTTGGAGGTGTTGCCACGGCTGTAGAAACGAACATAGCGACCCTTTACGCCTTTGACTGCGAACGGACGTCCCTTGTTATCTTCCACATATTCCTTATCCTTGCCTTCACCGAGCTTGGATGAGTTGTCATGGTCATTATTAAAAACAGTCTGAACGCCATCAATAAAGTCAGCATCATTAGAAATCTGGCAAATGACATCACGATAGACACGTGCTTCGCCATGATAATGCCAAATACAGCCTGCATAGATTTGCTTCTCTTTGCCGAGGTCGATCTGAACCCACTGCGTGTTCGGCCCGAGTTCAACGTAGGTGGCGGCATCATGCTCTTTGTCGCCGTCTGTTACAAAAGCGAGTTCACCGATGATAGGCTCTGCATCACTCGAGGTAACCTTGCACCCCTTTGAGAGAAGCTTTGTACCCGTAGGTACTTCGACCGGATCACGATCTTTTCCGCCACGTGCAATTTCCAGATTGGGGGAGCGGATGTCTTTCGGCGTACCCGTGAAGCAGGGCTTCGGAACATCGATCTTCAGGTTTACTTTGTCCTGGGCTTCAGCAGCAATGACCACGCCTGTGGCAAGTGCTACCAGTGTCAGTGTTTTGAGGTTCATGAGGTCTCTCCTTAGTCTGCTTCTCGCGAAGCGTGTTGTTAATTGAAAATTTTTGAAACAAAATTATTACATAAGATCGTCTGATTTGTCCAGTCCGAATAAAAGTTCCGAACTGTTTCACCGACTTGCAAAGTGATATTGGCGCACTGGTGAACGCAGTCTGTCTAGCCACACGGGCTGTTCGCGTGCCACAAGTGCGCCGCACCCTTCAATCGCATCGCAAGCAACCTTAATTTCACTCCAGTTCATCCCAAGAAATGAAGTTGAGAGTGCATCAGAGAGTGCTGCTGTTGGCGCGTAAGCCCAGGTTGCAGCGTGCCGGACGGCTGCCATACCCCGCCGCACATCCACGACATGCGCCCCCTTCACATCAAATCCTGATCCGCTGATAGCTGCGTCCTGGAGTCGCACGCTGTTGAGTCCAGTACGCACCTGCCAATCACCTCCAACGCCTACAGGCCAGCCTTTTGGACCATCTCCCATCGAACCACGGGCTAGAACCGAGCTTGTTCCCCCGTGAATTAGAAAATCTTTGAAATCCCACTCGTTTATTAGCAGATCGCATGCCAAGTCAAGCGCATAGCCTTTTGCGATGGCGCCGAAGTCAAGTTCAACTGGAGTAGCCTCACCATTGAGATCAGGCTTGACGCTCACCAGGTAGTTATCCGTGTCAATGACGAGGCGGTTCATACCGCATGTGGCCAGCGCGGCGCGGAGTTCATTCTTCGTCAATCCCTTCCAACGGTGATTGACCTCGCGGAGTTTGTCCATGAGCGTGCCGACGGTGACATCAAAGACGCCGTTTGTTGCTGCGCAAACTTGTGTGGAGATGAGAAGGAGATCCAACATCTCCGACGCTACACGGAATGTTTCGCCGGGTTTGAGCCGACTGATGAGTGCCACTTCACTGACATCAAGAAACCGGCTGAAGAGAACCTCCAGCCGGTCGATCATCTCGAATATCTTGTATGATGCACTGTAGGCGAGCTTTTCATCCTCTTCGGCAACCATCAGCTCAAAGAGGGTCGACATCGCCTTGTGTTCATACTTGAACATTATTCCTTGCGTCCACCCGTGATGAGCATCCAGGTTGCGACGAGGATAAAGCACATCGTGGCACAGCGGTGAGCTTTGAGCAGAACCCATTGCCATTCTGTTCCGAACCAGGTCATCATCGGAGCGACTGCGGTAAACACGACCATCACGCCCAAGTTGAGCATGATCATCCAAATCGCATTACGCTTTGCATTCGAGATGCGTTTAGCACCTCGGAACCAGATAAGCGCGAGTAAACAAGCTGCAAAGAGACCGCCTCCGACCATGTGGAAGATGAGGACGTAACCCGTCATCAGATGGAAGAACCATCCGAGTATTCCCGATAGCGTGAGATAGGCACTTGCCAAGCAGATGCCGAGTACGGCTCCTTTCTCTGTCCATTCCAGCAGGTCCTGTATCTTGGTGTGCCGCGCCTTATCGTGTTCCTCACACTTCAGTATGGCAGGGATGGCTGCTGCGATAAAGGCAATGGCGACCATCATAACAAAGGCGAAAACGATCCAGAGGAAGATCTTGAAGAAGGGACGCATGAGGAAGGTTGAGCCAAATAGCTTGTTGTAGCTACTGGACAAGCCCATGTAGGCGATTTGCGCCTTCACGAGCTTATGCGTAGTCATCAAGGGTCCCGTGGACTCGACATTCGCGAAGAAAAACTTAGAGTCGAGCGTATGGCAATCTGCACACTTGGCGGGCTTTGCGCCACGCGCCATGCGGGCTCCACGTACATCATGACCGAAGGACCAGGAGACGGCTTCCGCAATCTTTTCTTCCTTGGCGTCGAGTTTGCCTTCTTTTGTGAGCGACCACACTTGTCCATGAGCGACATAGACCGCATCCTTCGTTCCTGCTTGTGCCAAACTCTTCAGTCCAGCCGTGACCATCTCTTCCGTCACCGAATAGTCGGTACCTGCAAGTGCTGTCGCATTTCGAATAACATAATCGCTGAGGAGCGTCTCAAATACACCATCCTTATACCAGCCGATGTGTACTTTGTCTGCGGCGAGTGTGGAATTTGTGGAGATAATGGAATCGCCTTCCCCTCCCCGATAGTAAAATTTTCCTTTCAACGTCACTACTCCAAACCCCTTACTGGTGGCAAGCGGAGAAGCATCGAGCGTCTGAAGTAAATTTTTCAGCAAGATCTTGTTTGCTTCAAATATTTTACCCTCTTCTTCCTTCATTTTTGACGTATCGGCATCTGGATCAAAGCTGGACAGCGTCGCAACGATCTTATTCGTGGTTTGATACCAGAATCCATCCGCTACATCCACCTTGCCGGCAGGGACAGCCAGACCGTCGACGTTTTTCTTGTACGCTTGCTTCTTAGAGACAAGTACCGGTATCCCAGGTATGTTGGGGTCTGTTGCCAATATGGCAAGGATTGCTCCTACTTGCTCGCGGACCGTGAGTAGATTTTTTCCAACTTCCATCACTTTTTCGGGAGCAATGGGATTTATTTTTTGTTCCGCACGTGTTCCCCAATAAGCAGGCCATACCATGCGACGAGGCTCAATCTTGCCCGCAGCGTTGCGAACAAACACAGGCTCCATAATGAAAGGCTGTGCGGTGACCCAGCGTGCACGGCCATAGATGCCCATGCGATTCGCACGTGACGTACGCACTTGAGCGAGGTCACCGTTGTCCGTGACACCCGAATGGCAAGCTGTACAACTGAGTTTATCAAAGTGCGTGACGGGAATACCCACATGCTTGGGCATGGGTGCTCCGAAGCGTCCAGTTTTTGCACCCTTACCACCGAGATGGCAACCTGCACAGCTTGCAGTTGCGCGTGTCATGTCCATCTTGCCGGTGTTATCTCCCAAATAGCCACGGGCTATAGAATGATTAAGACTGTTTGCATGGCAGTCCGTACAGGTCATTCCTGCGCGCAGATGTACATCGCCGTCGATGCTCTTCCCATCCATGCCCGCTTGTGTGGTGGAGTGACAGCTTAAACAGTTTTCCTTTCGAGGCTTGCCAAGTTCCAATACCGTCCGGTTCTTAGCGTCAAAGCGACTTTGATCATAGACAATATTCGGCGGAACAGCATAAGTAGCGTCATCGCGATTGAGGCCGCGCAGGACACCCCAGTAGTCTTTGACGCGCTCACCCATGCCGAGTACTTCACCGAGGCCAAGCGCGCCCGTAGCAGCCCAGCGGAAGTTCTGGCGTGTGATCAGACGCGCCCATTCGCTGGAGTCATACCCTTTGTCTGTACTGTGACAAGCGAAACAATTAATTTCAAGCGATCCTGAGACTTCCCAGCGCGCACGGGGTCCGCCTTCGGCATAAATATCAAGGGGATCCGAGATATCACCGCCGGGCATGTTGCGTCCGAAGGTATGCGTCCACTCCCAGTTTGACATACCGATCTGGTCTGGCTTGAAAAGATTGGGCCAGTCACGCAACCCCATCGGGATCTGCGAGCCACTGACCGCATCAATCAGAAACCAAGGTTGCGCTGGGCGGCCAGGAATCGCGCTCGGGTTAGACATGTTAAAGTGCCAGCCTCCTGCGATGGTGTCATAGTCGTGACACTGTCCACAGGTCTTTCGCGTGCTGATGGGAAGCACGTTTTGCGTTCCAGGCACAATCAAGTCGCCGAACTCATCATTCAAAGCCAGGCGATGTACAGGAATAACGCGCCCGCCATCGTAGTGTGATTCGACCGCTGCGAAGGTCGATCCCGCTACAAGGGCAAGTGCTGTTAAGAGTAACTTTTTCATTGTAAATTCCTTATTATGCTCAGTCAGATCGGTTGGATCCGACAAATCGGACGGATCATCTTAAACTGCGAAGTCTTCTGGCTTGAAGGTGATAGTCTTGCGTTGTGCAACGGACGCATTCGCTGCCAGAACCGCCACGGCTGACTCATAGGCGAGGGCTGCCGGGCAGTTGAGGGCTTCGGGTTTGTTCTTGCGGACGGCGAAGAAGAAATTCTCCAAGTGTGGCATGTGTGCGGGTTTGAGCAGGTCGACTGGCATGGGCCAGCCATCTGCTTGCACAGAAACACGCGCATCAACGGCCACATTGGATGTCACTTCCAATGAAACACCTTTTTTGGGTTGAATGACAAGTCCTTGTTTTGCAAACACAGCCCAGTCGGACTCTAAAGGTCCTCCTGCGCGCACTTCGCGCTGAACAGCGTTCCCGCGTGCGGCGATTTCAGAGATGGTCAATGAACCGTTCTCACCCATGAACTGCTCATAGAAGCCGCCACGGCTGGAGGTGGTGAGCACCTGATAATAGGCGCGGTTGATTTTACCTTCCTTTGTCTTAAACTCGTACATCGCCATGACGTTGTCATTCATCTGGCGATTGTAGTAATCGTTGCCGCCAATGGCCGTCACGGAGATCGGCTGGCAATCCCAGACCCAGAAGAACAAGTCAATCTGGTGCGAGCCAAGATCGACCATCGGACCGCCTCCGTATTTGGAGAACCAACGCCAGTTATAGTACTGCTCCATGTTTTCATACCCGTATTTCTGAAGTGTCTCTGTCGGGATATCGAGCTTCACACTGTTTTTGATAAACGGTGCAACCGAGCGGTTCCACTGGGCATAAGCATGGGTGACACGTCCTAACATATTTGATTCACGGATCACGCGATTGAAGGCATGCATATAACGTGGATTAGAACGGCGCTGATGCCCGATCTGGAGAAGCTTGCCGGTCTCACGCTGGCAGAGCACCATGTCCTTAGCTTTGGCAAGCTGGTTGGACATTTCCTTTTCGCAATAGACATGCTTGCCTGCGCGCAAACAGGCACACGTATGTTCCGCATGCATCCAATCCGGTGTTGCAATAATGACAGCGTCAAAGTTCTTGCCATCCTTATCTAACATTTCACGATAGTCTTCATAAACGTTCACCGTGTGGCCCATAGCCTTTAGGATACCCTTGGCTTTCTTTTGGTGATAGGGCCATATATCGCAGACGGCTGTAAAGCGTACGCCCGGAATTTTCATAGCCGCGTCTGTTAGGATCTGGCCTTCCGCACCGTACCCGATGACAGCGACTTTGATGTCGTCATCTTTGGGACCAATCGTTTTGTCCTGTTGACTGAGGATATTGAAGGTCGGCAGGAAAGTTGCTGCCGCTGCTGTACCTTTGAGGAATGTTCTACGGTTGAATGATGTGTCCATGATTTTTTCTCCTAGCGGATAACCACTTGGGATTATCCTTACAGTGTGTTGGGGTTCTATTTTTACATCCTTGTGTAACGTGGCCCGTCACCGCCCTGCGGGAAGGTCCATTCGATATTCTGATACGGGTCTTTAACTTGGCAGGTCTTACAATGCAGACAGTTTGAAAAGTCTACATGAATATAACCATCTTCCAAGCGATAAACTTCAGCTGGGCAGAACCGCTGACAGGGTGCTCCATACTTTATGATACACTCACGACACGCATCTCGGTCCTTGATCTTCAAGTGACACGGCTGATCTTCGTCATGAATCGTACCCGACATAAAAACATCCGTCAGACGGTCAGGTGAAGTCGGGCTTGCCACCAGTGGCTTCGAGGGGGAGAGCTTGCCGCCTTTCAGGGGCTTCATCTCCTTATGGTCAGGCAACATGCCGACCATCCAGAAGGGGAAGAGTCCCTGAGTCGCCCATGCACATCCAGCACTCATCACACCTAAACCGATAAAAACGGAGAACGGTGCTCGTACGTTTTTAACGCGCTTCAACTGCTTCCAGCCCGAGGTGGCTTTCAGACGTTTACTGTAAGGTTTGAGGGCCTCATACGAAAAATCATTTGCAGTCCAGCAATCGGCCAATGTCTGAGCAGCCGCCACGCCAGACTGCATAGCAATGTGCACCCCTTTGATACGAAGTGTGTCCACGAGTCCAGCCCCGTCGCCCACGATGAGGACGCCGTCAGCGACCACTTCCGGTACAGAATAATAGCCGCCTTCCGGAATTACTTTTGCCCCATACGCCACAGATTTACCACCTGCAATATGCTCGGCGACGGACGGATGAGCCTTGAAAAGGCGGAACAGGGTATGCGGATCTTTTTCCGGAGAGGCATAATCCAACGCATACGCAAAGCAGATCATCACCTGAGTCGCAGAAACGTGATAGACGAAGCCACCCCCATACGTTGACCAGTCGGCTGGATAACCAAAGGTATGATCAATTTCTCCGACGCGTTCTTCGTTGGCGGGCACGTCGATGACCTCTTTGATTCCCAGCGCATAAGATTGGTCTCCCCGGAGGCTGTACAGCCTCTTGTGTTTAATCAGTTTCTCGGTCAACACGCCACAAGCGCCTTCCCCTAAGACGACGACCTTGGCGTAGATTTCTTCATAGTCCTGGTGATTACCTTTAGGCTGGCCATCCCGGTCAATGCCCTTTTCGCCGGTACGTGCGCCAATGATTCGACCTTTTGAGTCTTCAATCAATTCAGTGATTGCAAAACTGGTATAGACTTCAGCGCCCTCCTTTTCGCAAAGCTGTGCGAAGTATTGAGTCAGCTTCGTCAAGGAACCAACTGGAAATCCATGCGCCTGCATCATCGGAGGCACCCATGGGATTTTCATTGCAGCCGTCTTATTGAAGAGCATGTGAAAAGATTCCTTCGACACGCGCGCTTCAATCGGCATCTTTGCAATTTCTTCGTCGGTCAGCAATCCCTTAAATCCTTCAGGGTCAATGACTGCGCCTGACAAGATGTGATTACCGACACTTCTGCTCTTTTCAACAAGGGTCACGCGAGGCAGCTTCTTGCCTTGCGCCTTCAAGGTACGCAAGAGCGAAAGAGCGGTCGACAGTGACGCGATGCCAGCTCCCACACAAAGAATGTCAGTCTGAACTTTTTTTGCCATAACGTAAAATCCTTATCAGGTTCTCTCGCGCTTCGCTTCAAGCTCCTCGATCAATCTGGGAACGATCTCAAACAAATCGCCGACAACACCGAAATCCGCCACGCCAAAAATCGGCGCGTTGGGATCGGAGTTAATCGCGATAATCGTATCGGAAGCGCGCATGCCTTCCAAGTGCTGAATGGCACCCGAGATGCCGATGGCGATATAAATTTTCGGACAGACCGTCTTCCCGGTCTGCCCCACCTGGCGGGCGGCAGTTGCCCACCCTGCATCAACGCAAGCGCGAGATACGCCGACCACGCCGCCGAGAAGATTTGCAAGCTTGGCAAGCATCTCCATGTTCTCTGCTTTTTTGAGCCCGCGACCGCCGCCCACGATAATTTCTGCTTCAGCGATATTCAAGGTGGAGGCATTGTGTTCAGCTTTGATAATTTTTGTGCGAGCTGAAATAAGGTTCAAGGTCTCAATCAGCGTTTTGCCGGTACGCTTCGAATCGGGAACAGCCATCTTGAAAACCTTCGGACGCACAGTCGCCATCTGGGGACGATGATTGGGCGTCATAATGGTGGCCATGATGTTGCCTCCAAAAGCCGGACGCGTCTGATGCAACAAGTAAGTTTCCTTGTCAATAGAGAGTGCTGTGCAATCTGCGGTCAAACCGGTGCGTGCCCGGACCGCAACCTTGGCGAAGAAGGCACGTCCAATCGCGGTCGCGCCAGCCAGAATCACTTCGGGCTTATATTTCGCAACCAACTGATGGAGGGCATCCGAATAAACATCTGCTTCGTACTGTGCGAGCTCAGGCTGGTCAACAATATAAACCGTGTCCGCGCCAGAGGCAATCAGAAGGGATGCAGCGTCTTTAATATTGTATCCGAGCACGACCGCAGCCAGTTGGCATCCGCGTTCCTGAGCGAGACGCCGACCCGTTGACAGCAGTTCGTAAGCGACTTCCTGAACCTTTCCTTCGTGTTGTTCGGCGAAGACCCAGATATCCTTAAATGCGGCAAGACCCACGTTTGATGTTTCTACCTCCTCCGGGGGTGTTGAGATAGCCTTGAACGGACAGACCTTGATGCAGGCGTTACATGCACGACATTCCGCCACCTTTAAGACAGCCAGTTTACCCTGCATTTCCAATGCATCAAAGGGACAAGCCGTTATGCACTTCTTACAACCTTTACAGAGGAGAGGGTCGATGATGATGGGTGCGTCATTCATGACTTAGGCAACCCCCTTGTCCTGTAGCAACTTAATAATCGCTTCAACGGCCGCCGCAGGTTCTTCGCGCCCATCCATACGAATGCCGCCGGTTTTTACAGGCGGAGCAAATATTTTTACCACTTTCGTAGGCGATCCGTTCAGACCGCACAGGGCTGGCTCAGCATCGACATCCTTTGCACCCCATTTGGGGATCGCGGTCCGCTTTGCGTTCATCCAGCCACTCAGACTTGAAAAACGAGGCGTTGAGGCTTCTTTCACGACTGTCATTACTGCTGGCAGTTTTCCTTCGATAATGACGGTGCCTTCATCCATGTGCATCTCAACTGTAAAGGTGTCCCCGTTGACTTCGAGAGCCTGCACATACGTCACCAATGTACAATTCAAAAACTCGGATACTCCAGGTCCGACCTGAGCCGTATCGCCGTCAATAGCCTGTTTGCCAAAAAATACGATATCGGGATGGGGATTAATCTTTTTAATCGCCTGTGTGATTGCGTAAGAGGTAGCCAGCGTGTCTGCACCTGCAAAAGCGCGATCGGTCAACAAAACACCGTCATCTGCGCCACGCGCCATGGCTTCACGCAAAACAATGTCGGCTTGTGGCGGTCCCATCGTAATAACACTAACACGCGCACCGTGTTTGTCTTTCAACTTTAGAGCCTCTTCCAATGCGTATTCATCATACGGATTGATGATGCTTTCGACCCCTTCTCGCATCAGCGTATTGGTTTCCGGATTGATACGAACATTCGTCGTATCCGGAACCTGCTTTACGCAAACAATTACATGCATACGTTACCCCAGTTTATGTATCACGTTCTTAAAAACTTTTTCAAACGAGCCGTAAAATTAAACCATAAACATGAACGGTTGTCATGCATTTGTTTATAAAAGAGCACAACTATTTTCGCCTTTCTTTTTTAAGCTTGCGCTATAGCTATTTTCTTCTATATGCTACCCCCCAATAAGGAGATTTATTATGTTTGAAAAAAAGAGTTTTAATCCATCCGTACGAACGCCTGCGGAGCAGCCAAACGGTGGACAACCCAATAATCTGTTTGCACTGGCCGCCATGCTGCCGTTCATACTTGTTTTTCTGCTGTTAGGGGGTTCGTTGTGGGTGTGGTATGGGTGGCGCATTGAACCTGATAATGGCAAGATGGCCATTCTCGTGAAGAAAACAGGGAAGAATCTGTCTGTGGATCAGGTGATAGCACCCTCGTTAGATTACAAGGGTGTCCAATTAACTGTGCTGCCAGAAGGGCGCTTTTTTTATAACCCGTATGTGTGGGATTGGTTTATTGTTTCTGCCACCGATATTCCTGCTGGTAAATTCGGCGTGTTAACACGCAAATACGGCAAAAATTTGCCGGGCGGAAAGATCATTGCGACCGATGAAGACTACAAGGGTATTGTGCGTGAGGTTCTCGGTACCGGCAAGCACCGTATCAATCCTTATGCGTATGAATTAAAGCAGTTTAATGATATTAAAATTGCGCCTGGACATGTGGGTGTTGTCACGGCGTTGTGTGGTATTGATATCCTGTCGAGTACCTCCAAGACGAGCACGAACGCTCAGAGTTTTCTGGTCGCTTCAGGCGAGAAAGGCGTTCAGCACGATGTACTGAAAGAGGGTACGCATCGTTTGAATCCCTACGTGTATGCGGTCTCTATCGTGAACATTCAAAGTCAACGTTTTGAGTTAAGCGGTGCTGATGCTATTTCGTTTCTGACCTTGGATGGTTTTCCGATTACGGTTGAGGGTACATTGGAGTTTAATCTAAATGTCGAGAAAGTGGCTCAGTTGACCCACGAGGTTGGTGACATGGACGACATTATGCAGAAGCTCATATTGCCGAGTGCACGTGGCTTCTCCCGTCTGGAAGGCAGCAAAAAGAATGCGACGGACTTTATTGTTGGTGAGTCGCGCCAAGCTTTCCAGAATAATTTGGAAAAGTATTTGCAGTCGGTTTGCCAGACATGGGGAATATCCATCAATTCAGTTTTGGTGCGCGATATTCTTGTTCCCCAGCAGATCGCTTCTGTTGTTCGTGACCGCGAACTCGCTGCACAAGAGGCGAAAATGATTGAACAGCAGATTGTACAGGCAAAGTCATTAGGGCAACTCGGAAAACAGAAAGCACTTGCGGATCAGAATCGCATGGTGGTCTCCGCGGACACGGATCGTATCCGTCAGACCATTACTGCGGAACAGCAGAAGATGGAAAAGACGGTCGCCGCACAAACAGAATTGGAAGTTGCAAAGATCGGACTCGAAACCGCGAAGGCGGATGCGGAGTCTCTCTTAAAGATGGCAGAAGCCGAACGTAAGGTTGTTGAAACACAGAACAAGGCGTCTGCCGACGTACTTCGTCAGCAGGTGACAGTTTATAAAAATGAGGCCGATTATATTCGCGCAAAACTTTACGAAAAAACAGCTCCACATTTGGAGAGCATCCTGACAACGGATGAAGGCGGCGGGTTGTTCGGTTTGCCACTTCAATCCATACCCGATGTGAAAAAGGACGCTGTCAAGAAAGAGGTGACGCCATGAAGAATGCTATAGGTACAATTATCGCACTGATGACTGGAATGTTTGTGATAATTTTTTGGTTTATGTGGTTTTTCTGCCGTATTCAGGTGGAACCCGGGTATATGGCGATTGTCACAGCGAAGGTAGGTAAGGACTTGCCTCCCAACGAGATTTTGGCCGCGCCAGGCGAAAAAGGTGTTCAGCGTGATCCGCTGCCGGAAGGGCGTCATTTCTTGAATCCGATCAATTATGCATGGGTGATCGTGCCCGTGATTACGATTCCTGTCGGTAAAGTAGGTGTCGTCACGGCTAAAGTGGGTAAAGAGCTGGCTCCCGGTGAAATTCTTTCGGCCGATGAAAAGGGCAAAGGTATCTGGAAGGATGTTCTGGGTCCAGGAACCTATCGTCTAAACACGCAGGGCTATGAAGTCACGCAACTCGATGCCATGAACATCCCGATTGGCTACGTGGGCGTTGTGACCTCGCAGACAGGCCTGCCTGTGCCGCTCGGTCAATTCGCCGGACCTGGTCAGCAGGGTGTCATGCAGAACGTGTTGCATCCCGGGCTCTATTATATCAATCCGCGCGCTTATCAAGTGGACATTCTCGAAATTGGTATGAACCAGGTTTCGATCCTCGGTCGTTCGGGGAGTGTGGTGATTACCAAGAGCCAGATCGGTTCTGAAAATGGAAGCGAATTGCAATCCTTGCAGATGAACGCCATGCGGGCGCAACAGGCCAAACGTAATGAATACCTGGAAAAGAATAAGGACAGCGGCTTTATGGTGAACCAGGCCTTGCAAACCGATGTCCCGAATCAAGCGTCAGATTCAAAAATGAAGTCTTCCATGGCAGGCTCCCGTGGTCGTCAGGCCGCACCCGCAGCAAAGGCTAATCAACTGGTGACACAAGCCGTGGATCCTTTAGCGGAGCCGCAGGGACAGCAGACAAAGATTCCAGAATCGGCTGCCTTTGGCATTACACGCTTTGTGGAATTCCCGTCGCGGGACGGCTTCCAGATCTTGCTGGATATGACCGTCGAGTTTGAACTGCTCCCGGAGAATATTTCGCGCATCTATATGCTCTATGGTGACTTGCCGGCCGTTGTGGAAAAGATTCTGTTGCCACAGATCCTCTCCATTTCGCGCATCAAAGGCTCCAGTTACAAAGCGCGGGACTTTATTGATGGCGAAGGCCGTCAGTTGTTCCAGAATGAATTGACGACCGAATTGATTCGCGTGCTGAAGGAAAAACACATCCTGATTCACAATGCGATTATCCGTCATGTTGAAGTGCCGAACGATATCTTGATGCCGATTCAGTCTGCAAGTGTGGCCAAGGAACAGGATCTCACCAACAAGGCGCGGCAGGACACTGCACGTAAGCAGGCCGAATTGAATACGGAAACAGCCATGGTCGAACAGCTCAAGAAACAGGTTGACCAAGAGACGGAGATGTTGGTTGCAACAACAGCGGCTAAGACTAAAAACGAAGTGGCGTCCATTAACGCTTCTGCAACGTTGAAGGCTGCCGAATTGAATCTCCTCAAAGCCGCAACGCAGGCGCAAATTACTCAAGTGCAAGGCGAGGCGAAGGTACAAGCCGGCTTTGTCGTTGACAATGAACGGGCCTTGGGCGACAAGCTACGCGTTGCAGTCTTCAAGGAATCTTCAACACTTGCGGACTTAACCTTTGTCGACAAACTGAACGAAAAACTTACTATTCGCATTCTTCATTCCGGACCCGGAACGCTCTGGACGGATATGAAAGGACTAACCCCGACAGTCCCCGTAAAGACCGGCAAGTAAAATACAAGAGCCACCCTGTGACGGGTGGCTCTTGTGTTTGCGTTTCTAGTATTAGAGCACTTTGATGTTCAACGGATCAGAACCGGTCGGCGTTAAACGTTTGGCGATGGAAGGCGTGCAGAGAAGCGTTAATTGCGCGGGTGTGTCCGGTATCCAGACCGCTTCGCAATCCGGATGGTGCTTGAGAAGTTCTCGTCCCTTTTCTGGACCTAAGACAAAGAGTGTTGTCGATAGTGCATCTGCCATCATGGCCGTGGGCGCAACCACCGTAACCCCAGCAATACCCCTTACCGGTCTGCCTGTCCGGGCATCCATGATGTGTGCATAGCGAACGCCTTGAATTTCAACAAACCGCTCATAGTTGCCAGATGTGGCGACGGCCTCTCCGTTGGTCAGCAGAAACTGGGCTACGCAGATCTCTTCAGCGAAGGGGTTTCTGATGCCTGTACGCCATCCGCCTCGTCCGAACATGGCCTCTCCAAGGGCACGCAGATTGCCTCCTAGATCAATAAGGACGTTGGTGTACCCAGCTTGTGTTAATTTTTCGTAGGCGACATCAACGGCATATCCCTTGGCAATGGCTCCAAGGTCAAGTTTCATCCCATTTATGGGCAAGTAGAGTGTGGCGGGCGACGTTTCCAGATGAAACCGAATGGCACGCCAATCCGCCAAGAGAGTCGCCCTTTGGAGCACTTCTGGGGAGGGTGGCTCTGAAGGTATGCCGCCATTGCCAAAGCCCCAAGCTACCATAAGGGCCCCTACCAGCGGATTAAATGCGCCCTCGCTTTCCCGAGTGATCGTAAGCGCAGAGGCTATAACGGTTTTCATTTCTGGCGAGAGTTCAATGGGAGTTGCTGTCCCCGCAGCACGATTGAGCGCGGTCAACTCCGTGTCGTCCTGCCATGTTGAGAACCGATTGTTAATCTGAGTGAATATAGGTTGCACAAGATCTCGAGCGCGTTGAGCATCTTCAAGTGTGGATGCCTGAATAGCGGCAATGGTCCCCATGGTTACCCACTGACAACGCGCAATCCCAGGCTTCGGTCCGCATCCAGAACCCAGCATAAGCAGACTAACCAGCACACCTAAATAATGAAGTCTTTGTAAAATCATGGGACGCAGTATAAGTTGTTTTTTGCTGGGAGACAATTTAAAATTTAAATTGAGGCGCTCGCCTGAAAACGGTATTGTACAGGGTAATTGATTTTTGAGACGAAAGGATTTCTGTATGGATGACCCAATGCCTGTTGTTGAAACGTATGCACATGTGCAACGCGTGATTGCCGAGGCCTGCGCAAAAGCGGGTCGGCAAATTGACGAGGTTGAGGTGATTGGCGTGACAAAGACGCATGGACCTGATGTGGTGCGTGAAGCGTGGGATGCGGGTATTCGCATTTTTGGTGAAAACAAAATTCAGGAAGCTGCCGCAAAGATTCCTGAAAGCATCAGTCAAGCTGAATGGCACCTCCTGGGCCATTTGCAGCGTAATAAGGTTCGTCCGGCGCTGGAACTTTTTTCGGTAATTCATTCGGTTGATTCGCTCCGTCTTGCTGAACAGATTGAACGCATCGCAGAGGAGTCAGGGCAACGTCCGCAGATCCTTCTTGAGATCAACGTGGCGGGTGAGGCGAGCAAAGATGGACTGCGTCCAGATGCAGCACCCGAGGTCATTGAATATTTGATGAACTGTCGGAACATCACGTGGACAGGTCTGATGACCATGGCGCCCTTCTGTCCAGACCCTGAAATGACCCGCCCGGTATTTGCAAAACTTCGTGAGCTACGAGATAAATGGGAACAGACGTACGGTATCGGCCTGCCCAGACTTTCCATGGGCATGAGCAATGATTATCGGATTGCGGTTGAAGAAGGTGCAACCTGGCTACGCCTGGGCACCGTCCTCTTTGGTCATCGTCCTAAATGGCGTCCTGTCGCAGAGTCCTTCGAAGATGACATGACAAATTGACTGATTGACTGATTCATTTGGCCTGCCCGCCGGAGACCTATTGGCCAAGGCGGGTCAACCCTGTCAATACGTCCTCAGCGATCAATCCGTCACTCGATCAATCAGTCAACCCGTCCTCAATTCTCCTATTTCTGCACCGGTGCCAACACGCGGAACTCGTCGATCGTTGGCGTGGAAGAAGCTTTGAGTATATTCAATCGGATGTGACGAGCAGTAACCGGCACAACAAGTTCGATCACCTTCTTCTCGCCGATCGTCGTACCTTTCGCAAGCTCCTTCCACACGCCGTCGCCGGAATGGCCTTCAATGACGAACTGTTCCGTTCTCGCGGCCGTGATTTCGTAAATCTCGAACCGCCCGATGAGCTGCTCCTTTTCAAGATCGACTTCTAGCCAAGCGCTGGTCTGCACGCCCTTCGCCCCCCAGCGCGTGGTGTAAGGTGCATCGTCGAACGCTTTGGACGCGTCGTATTCAGCACTCCAGACACCCGACGCTTTGGCGGGCTTCCCCGTGGAAAGCGCAGGCTCTTTGAGCGGCAACTGCTTGAACCACGTCGGATGGCCGATCATCGTGCCGACGCGTTGCAGGGTTTTGACATCGATCTCCCGTAATTTGCCTTGGTAGTCGGGGCCCACATTGATAGAGAAGAGGTTTCCATACTTCACCGCGCCCAGATAGTCCGCGTAGAGCTTCTCGGGCATGAGACAGGCACCCTCGTTGTCCGGGTGCGAGTAGAACCACATCGCGCCCTTGGGACGCCGTGGCTGAATCGGATAGGTGAACTCGGCGACCAGATAGTTCGTGCTGCCTTCCTTGTTCGCGTACGGCCCCGCCGACGAGAGATCGCTTAAGGGTCCGGGTTTGCCGAGCTCGCCGATGCGGATGCAGGTGTTCTGCTGATCACCATGATTGAATCCCACAAAACAGGAGGGCTGCAACTTCTTGCAGTGCGCCAAAAACTCCTGATGAGAAAGGCCGCCTGTCCCCGCGGCATGGTCTACCCACATATATTCGATCGGTCCGTACTTCGTGAGCAACTCGGTCAACTGGGCGCGTTCCATTTCTGCGTTCTGGCCCGAGCCACCGCCCTTGCCGTCCTTTGCCCCTGGCCAAGTCCAGTCGCCCTCCGAATAATAGATCGCCAAGCTGAGACCATATTTGCTGCAGCTCTCCTTCAGTTCGGCCAGCACGTCGCGACCGAGGGGCGCCTTCGTCACCTTGCGGTCGGTCGTCTGCGTGTCCCACAGGCAGAAGCCGTCGTGATGCTTCGCGAGAAAGAGGATATAGTTCATCCCCGCCTCGCGGGCGGTCTTGGCCCACTGGTCCGTATCCACGCTCGTCGCGCGGAAGAAGGAGACGTCCTTGACTCCCGGCGTCCACTCCTTTTCCGCGAACGTGCTGAACGACCAGCAGACGAACATCCCCCACTTGAGATCCTTCAGCTCCTGAGCCCGCGCAGGAATGTCTAAAGGCGGGATGACGAACTCGCCCTTCTCGTTCCGGACAGAGTCGATGGGCAAACCGAGGTAGGCGCGTGACAGGGCCGCCACGTTCTTCTCGTTCCCCTTAAGCGTCCGCACCGAGTTGGTCATGTTGGGCAGCGCCAAAAGGGAATTCGTCCCGGGCTTGCCAAAACCGTACAGGCCGATCCCCTCTTTAATCGCGACAGGCACGACCACGGTCGGATTCTTCAGATTCCACGCCGCAAGACAGGTCAGCATGCGTGTGTGCTTGCCGACCATGGGCATCATGGCCTTAACACGTTCGATGTCACCCGCCTCGTTCATCATCCAGTCGACCTCCCTGTACATCTGCGAGCCGACCGTATGTGGGTTCAGCGGCTGATGGGTCGTCAGCCAGATCAGGCAGTTCGGATTCGTCTCCTTGGCTGCCGTATGGATGGTTCGCCACGCACGGGCGATCGCCTTGCGGCCGTATTCGACATCCTGCTCCTTCGTCAACTTGTCCTCGCCGGGGAACTCCTGTGACATGAGTTGCACGTACAACTTCTTCTCGCAATCCAGCCACTTGCCCTTCATCGCACCCCGGTTGGGTTGGAATAGCCAGTCGACCATGAAACCATCCATCTTTGTCTTGCGTACGGCATCTCGAATCGCCTTATCGAGGTACGAAAGATATGCGTCGGTGTAGGGAATGTGCTGCGTACTGGAACGCCCGTAACTGAGTTCCGGATTCTCCTTGGCCCAGCGTGAATTGGCGCCTGCGCAGAAATAGCCGAACACGCGCATCCCCTCCTTGTGTCCGAGGCGAACCACCTCCGGCAGAAAATCATACTTCAGACCCGGCTGCTCTGGCACGACGCCGTTCTTATACCAGGCATACCCATTGCAGGAGACCACGAAGGTCTGGACCACATTCGCGCCGAGCGCCTTGTACCAGGCGACGTGCTGCGCGGGATCAGCCTCCGCCCACTCCCCTGGCAGCGCCCAATTGTTGATCCTCTTTTCCCCCTCAGCCTCGCCAGTGCCCCAGTTGAAATCAATGCAATAGGCCTTGATGGCATCAACCGACGCCTCCGGCACCGCACGAGCAACAACCGCCCCAAACAACCCGACAACAACCGCCGCCCTCAATACATTTCCATTCATTTTGCCAACTTTCTTTTACTTCGCCCCGGTTGAAGCCGGTACACCAACCCCTGATCCTACAATGCGGATGCTGAAATCTGGACGATTTTCTTCAGCAGGATATCCCCGGAGTTCGCACCGACGCGGATTTCGAATTCGCCGGGCTCGATTGTCCACTTCTTCGTGGCGGGATTCCAGAACCGGAATGCCTCGGACCCCAGTTCGATCTCCACCCGCTTGGACTTGCCGGCATCGAGTTGAACCTTCTGGAATGCTTTCAATTCTTGCAACGGACGCGGCACGCTACACACCTTGTCGCTGACATAGACTTGAACCACTTCGGCCCCGGGCCGCTTCCCAATGTTTTTCAGCGTGAAGCTCACCGTCGCCTTCTGTCCCTTCACGTCCACCTTAAGATTCTCGTACGCGAAGGTCGTGTAACTCAGACCGAACCCGAACGGGTAACGCACTGGAATCTTCTTCGACTCGTACCAGCGGTGGCCGACAAACACCCCTTCGCGATAGTTGACGTCATAGGTGTAGAGCAGTGACTTGTCTTCATTCGTGTAGAAATCGCCTTTGACCCAGTCCGGAAAATCTTTGGCCGGATACGGACGATCCTTGTTGGGTTTGGGGTTCGTCACATCGAAACCCGGCGAATCCTCCAGCCGCCGCTCGATGGTGAAAGGAAGCCTGCCCGACGGGTTTTCCTTGCCGGTGAGAATGTCCATCAGCGCGTCGGAACCGGTCTGGCCGCCGTAGAGACAATGGATGATCGCGGCGGCCTTGTCTGCCCAATCCATCTGCACCCCGCCGCCTGCGGTGATGCAGACGAGCGTCTTGGGATTCATCTCGCAGCAACGCGCGACGAGCGCATCGTCGAGCAGCGGGAACGTGCGATCCGACCCTTCGCCCTCATGACCCGTGGGCGGTGTCGGACGAAGATGCTTTAACGAGAACCCCGGAAAGAGGAGGACCAGATCCGCGGAACGAAGCTGGTCGTCTGTCGGCTGTTCCGCGTGGATGACCTTCGCACCGCTGAAGGTTTCCGTGATACCCTGCACGTAGGTTTTCAGGTTGTAGCCTCCGACATGCCCGGAGCCGCCGCCCGCGAGTTCCTCCCGGGCAGCGTTGTTGCCTGCCACCAGAATGGTCTTCCCCGCCATGGAGGCGGTGAGCGGCAGGAGGCCGTCATTCCGCAGCAGGGTGATGCCGGCCTGGTTGACGCGCAACGCGGTCCGCTCCCACTGCGGACGATGGCCGAGCAGTTCCGGTCGCGTGTAGTTCGCTTCGTAGTATCCGCCATAGATGCACGTCTTGAGCACCGTGAGCGCCATCCGATCGATTCCGGGCGTTCCGATGACGTGGGCCCGGTCTTTCTTCAGAGCCCAGCCACCGGGCATCTCCAAGTCAGTGCCTGACTGCGCCAACTGTACGCCGTCGTAAGTACCGATCCAGTCGGTCATGCTGATCCACCGGAAGCCGAGCTGTTCACGAAGCAGGGTCGTATTGACATACTTGCTCTGGCCGGCCCACTCGCCGTTGAGCTGATTGTAAGCAGTCATGACGGCCAGTGCGCCCGCGTCAATACCGGCACGGAAGGGTTCGAGATAGACCTCCTGAAGCGTGCGCTCGTCGATTTGTGAATTGCTGCCGCGCCGATGGAATTCAATTTCATTGCCGACCAAGACTTTCAGCGTGGCGGCCGTGCCCGTCTTCTGAAGCCCGCGCACGTAGGCGGCGGTCATACGACCCGCCAGATGCGGGTCTTCGCCGGGGTACTCCCAGTTCCGACCGCAGACAGCAGTGCGGTAAAAGTTCACCGAGGGTGCCAACAGCGCATGTGTGCCACCCGAACGGCACTCCTCGCCGATAGAATGGGCATACGCTTCGGCCAGTTCCGGATCCCACGTGGCAGCCAGCAGCAACAGACAGGGATAGGAGACGCTCTGCGGATGGCGCTTCTGGATGGGAGCCGGTCCGTTGTTGATACCAGCGCTGGCATCGCTGAAGACGACTGGTGGAATACCCAAACGCGAAAAACCGGAAATACCGATCGCACCGTCACCACACACCAGCGCGAAACGCTCCTCGTGGGTCATTGCGGCGAGCAACTGGCGAGCCTGCTTCTCGGCCTCTTGTGGAGTTGCCGCCTTCTTGATCAGGTGCTTGTACTGGCTGGCCTCACGCTCGAGTTTCTCCTTCCAGCCCAGCGCCGCCTTGCTGACCGTCGGGTCCGTGAGGTTCTCGCCGGTGTTATCCACGAACACGTCGTCGAGCCAGATGTCGGTCAGCCCACACTCGCGCGCCTTGACGACTCCGACCGCCGTGAGGATGCCGCGCGCGCTCTTGGCCGGCACGAGGATCGGTCCGGGAATCCGCGTCGGGTTCCCGGAAGCGCCTTCCTCCTGCAGATAGGCCGCCGAATGATCGCTGTCGCCTTGTGCGTTATCCACCACCAGCCATAGCCGATACCAATGATTTCTCCTCACAGGCCGCAAGAAATCTTTACTCGGCTTATTCGGCAAGCCGTACGCTGAACCGCCATTGACCCAGATGCCCGCCTGACAGTTGCCGGCGTTCAGCGCGTTCTCCGCCACTCCGATCTTCAAGCTGATGCTCTGGTGCTTTTCGCCCGTCGTGGAACCGAGCGTGGTGTCGAGTCCGCTCTCGATGAGGAACCGCAGGAAGACAGTGCCCTTACTGCTGGGAGGGATATTCACCGCGCCGGTCTGGTAAAAGGTGTCGTGCTGATCCGACTTTACGTTTTGGACCCGCTGGAGTTTTAGCGCCTGATTGCTCTGTGCGATCCGGTCTGCGGCAATGACGGCTTGCGAGACTTCCTTATGCGCAACCGTCCAGCCATTCGCGGACGACGGCAGCGTATCGGGCTGATAGGTCTGAAAATCGTCGATGCGGATCCATTCCGCGCCATGGCATGTCCCAAGCAATACGGTTGCTACACCCAACAAGCCACTCCATTTACACGCGTGAGTCATAGTCATATTCCTCTTTCTCTCTTGATGATTGACAAAACCGCCTTCAATCGGACGGCAAACACTTCGTAACCGGCCGGACCGAGGTGCAGGTGTCCGTCCGACTATAGCTCGTTCTTCAGCGTACCGTCGGCCGTGCGGGGACCGGCTTATTGCTCAGCAGTGCATCGAGCACTGGCTGAAGCCGGCTGGCGTAGAGCGCGTAGCCGCCGTCCTGGGTCAGATGGATGTTGTCAGGCGTGAACAGGCCGTTCTTCAAGGTGCCATCCGTGTTGACCATGTCGTTCCACAGATCGAGCACGGTCACCTTCGGGTCCACATCGAGCTTCAGCGCGTCGAGCGCGAGGTTGGTCTTCTTGATGTCCTCGTAGAACGGATTGCCCGGCACGTGGGCAGGGAAAATTTTCACGACCACCACAGGCGCTTTCGGAAACTTCTCGCGCAGGTTCTGCACGCAGACCTGGATGCCTTGCGCGGCCGGCCCAATGCCCGTCTCGGGCGTGAAGAACATGTTGTTGTTGCCAATGAGCAGGACGCACAAGCGCGGTTCCAGGCCATCCACACCGCCATGGTCGAGGCGCCACAGCACGTTCTGCGTCTTGTCGCCGCCGATGCCGATGTTGACGGTCTTGAGCCCGGGGAAATGTTTGGGCCACGCCGCGCCCCACTGCATCGTGATGCTGTCGCCGACCAGCAAGACATCAATTGGGCCTTTGCTGGACTCAGCGACCTTGACCAGATTGGCGTGGGTATCCAGCCAGCTCGTCCCGCCCCAGTTTCCAGCGGAAGGTACCGCCGGCCAGAGGGCTGGCTTGTGCTGGTTCGCCTCACTTCCGGGCCGACGCTCGTACTCCGCCTTGAGTATGTAGGACTTTTCCGCGTCGTTCAGCGGCCAGCCTGTGAGCTGCGGATCCATCTTGCCTTCGTTATAAGGCGCGTAAGGGTATTCGAAAGCCAGAGCCGCTCCGGCGGCTACAATGTGTGCTAAGAGAAAAAGATATCTGCTTGTATGCTTCATGTGATTTTCTTATGACGTTTTATTGCGAAACCTTAAACACGCTTAAGATCTGTCCCTAAGCGCATCCGAAACGCACAAAATGAACCGGACATCCCCCTAAAAAATCCTGATCAGTGTTCCCAGCGGGCGGGGCAAGAATCCCGCCACATCGTTCAGCACTTCCCCCATGCGGATTTCGTCGAAATAACAGTCTCTCATACTCCCTCCGCTGTAATTATTGTAGAAGAACAGAAACTGATTGTTCAGCCATTGCGTTGTGTAGCCGCCCTGCTGCTGCACCGTCCCTTTCACGCGCGCCCACAGCGTGTCGCTCGTCGTCCCGAGTGCGACCGAGTCCAGCCGGGCCTCGATCTGCTCTGGATATCCCGCGTGGACCAGATGGTCATACTGCTCTTGGGTCATGATCCACAGCCGTGTCGTGACCAGCGCATTCGTCTGATTGACATTCGTCACCTTGAAGACCGCCAGGAAAGTCTTGTTCGTCGTGATATAGGAGGATCCAGCCTCACGGGCGATACGCACAATACTCGTACTGTTCGTCTTGAACCCCATGGCCGCGCCACCTTGCTGAAAGGCATTGGGCTCAACCATGATATACCCGTTGTTGATAACAGTGTCGTTCAGGTATAACCCGTATTCCAAGTTTGCTTCGATCGACGCGTCCACCAGCGGCCGGAGCAAAAAACTGCCATAGATGTTCGTCACGGCAGGTGCGACCGCGAGAGAACGCGAAACATAAACTTGACCGGTCGTCAGAATCGCACCGCCCACCGTCTGAATCCCCGGCAGGCTGTACCGCCACGCTAGTCCGTTCGTGACATATAGACATCGGTTAGTCGCGAACACCGCCCATTTTCCTTGCAGTCCCCAGCTCGTGACGCCGCCGGCCGACTGATCGAAATAGGCGCCGTCCGCACGGTCTGGCACATCGAAACCTTCATAGACCAACAGGCTCTTGTCGGCAGGCCGCAACCAAATCGAACCGAGCATTTTCACCAACGTGACACCTGCGGGCAGCGTGGCGTTCAGTGATGTAACATCCCCGCTGAGCGTCCCCGTGCAACTGAAAAGCCGGACCGGCATCGTGACGGGCACCGCGCTGACTACGGTCAACACGCCGCCCAGGGTCAGATTGCCCGTGACGGACACCGATCCCGCGCTGTTCGTGTCCGCACCGAGCGTCAGCACTTTCCCGGACAGATCGAGGCTGCCATTCACTGTGACCGCCCCCGCCGAGGCCACCGACCAGTTCGTGCTGGCAATCACGTTCGTCATCACTAGCGTGCCCATGTTGACGGTCGTCGTCCCGCTATAGGTGTTCGTGTTCAACAGCGTCAACGTGCCCGTACCGGCCTTGACCAGATTAAGTTTACCACCGCCCGCACCGTCCTGAATGATGCCGCTGAACGCGCCGGACCGGTTCTGCGCGTTTCCGATTGTCAAGGTCACATTCGTGCTGCTAGCGTTCTCGACAACGTCGGGAATGGCCAGCGTACTCAAATCATTCGTCAACGTGCCGAGCGTCACGCTGTTGCCATTCACACGGAAAATACCACCCGTTGACGTCGCGTTGTAGAAAGCATTAAAGATGAGCGTGCTTTCCGACCCCAAGACCGGATTCATGGCTCCACCGCTGTTCAGCCGGACCCGCGTGAGCCTGTCAATCCTGAGCGCGTCAAACCCGTTGGTCGCGCCAAGTACATAGAGACCAATCGAATTACCAAACCCGTTTAATCGCAACTCGGAGACTGAGGTGCCCGGCGCCTTGCTGATCGGACCGTTCAGGTTGACCGTATAGGCCCCAGCCATAGACAACCTCGAGTCCCCTTCCAACAAAATCGCGCCCGTCATTGTCGTATTACCATTAAACCGCAGACGACCACTTACCGTACCGGCAAACCCCTTCAGCGTGAACGTGTTAGTAACGGATGTTGCTGACGTAAATATAATACACGCCGCATCGTTCGTCACGCCACCAACCAGATACTGCGCCGTACCCATCCCTGGATCGGTGCCATTCAGAAAAAAGGGCTCTTCACGGTTTGTCGAAAAAACTTCCTGAAAAGAAGCACCCAAGAAACC
>JBAXOG010000029.1:0-36418 GCA_037133395.1 bacterium
CGGGTCTGCGTGCCTAGGACGAGCAGACGCTCGTCCCTCCCTGTGTGTGGAATAGCCCTTTTAAAATAAATACTTTTCGACAGTGGTATTATCGTTGTAAAGATATGGATAATAAAACCTCTTGTAAGCGTGAGTCGTCAAATCGGAACAAGCCGACTGCGTTTCCCACCGAGAATGCCCTTGAGCCTAATTTTTCAAGGATGGTGCGTTCCTACGGCGATGTCTATCGCTGGGCATTAACCGACAAGGAACGCCTCGAATGGGTCGGTTTCGGCTCGCCGTTACTCAACGCGTTGCGCGTCTTCAGTTGCGGCACCTTTGTGGAAGCTCATGGTCACCAGATGGAACGCGAGGGATTGGACGAAGGCATCCTACTCTATTGTACCGCAGGCAAAGGCTGGCATCGAATAGACGGTATCGAATACGAAGTCAATCCAGGTGACGTGCTCTACTGCCCCCCTTTTAGTCATCATGGCTACTGGGCAGATAAGAGAACCCCTTGGTCTATTTGCTGGGCCCATCTGTCCGGCGACTTGCTGCCTTATTACGAAGAGCTTCTCGGCTTCAAAAAGTTCAGCGCCCCCCGTCATATTGGGATCCACGACGAAATCATTGAGGCCTTCACAACGCTGATCCTGCATCCTCCCCTTTCAGGGGTCGATGCAGCCTGCTGTTTCCAGATCCAGGCCAGGGCGATTGCCATCCTCTGTGCCCTTACGACACTGCCGCAAAACATCGCCGAGATCTCCGCTGCCTACGGCCCTGTCCAAAAAGCAATCACGCTGATGAGATCCTCTCTCCATCAACCCTTTAATCTGGACTTGTTTTCCCAGGAAGCCGGATACAGCCGTCGTCAGTTTTTCCGGCAGTTTCATCGTGTGACCGGCATGACACCGAGTGATTGGTTTTTAAAGCAAAAAATGCATCGCGCCCGAGAATTGTTGACAACACCCGGAATCCGGATCAAGGAGGTCGCCATGCGCCTCGGGTACACCGATCCGCTCTATTTCAGCAGAATTTTTAAAAAGATCGTCGACACCTCACCCGAGGCCTACCGCGAGAAGATCAGAAAACGGTTATAAGCGGCAACTGGACTCTGCCTCGCTGGAGGACCTACCGAATCAACGGTGTTAAGCTAAGGGGTAATATGCAAAGCTTTGTCTTTAATAATTCTTCCATAACAGCCACGTCTTGAAAAAGGGATTCACAAACTTGTACTCACCTTCGTTCCGAAAGATAACCTTCAGTTGAATCAATCGATTAAGGGCTTTTTTGACAGAGGCGGGTCCGTTCATCCCGACCCCTTGAATAAATGCAGATGCAAGGGGAGTTTTCCCTCCCATTTGAGCTAGGCCAATAAGGCACTTTAGCTGGAGCCCCGTCACTTGGACGAGCGCGGCTTCATAGCCTTTTGATTCGCGCGCATAGATCAACTCAAGAGCCGGTCCCACACACGCCTCATGAATCTTGTCGCCATAAGAGGTCGTTTCCCAAAGAGCTTCACACAATTCCTGCACATCACCCGGCACATTTTCAGCAAGAGCAATAATGTGTGCCATGACGCTTACGTCTACCACTCGCTTGCCTGAAGCAAATTTGGCCGACAAGAACGTGGCAAACGCATCCCGTTCCAGAGGACCCACGTCGATTCCAATAGCCGACTTGAAGAAGGCGCTTCCAGGATCAGTAAAAATATCGCTCATTTGGTTACGGACACTCCCGGAAAAAACATACGGAATATCCGTGTGAAACTGTATTTTGCTGCGAAGCGCCGCAAGTGTAACCTTGGAGTCCGGCAAGTTAAGAATGTCCTGGAACTCGTCAAACGCGACAACTAACCGTGTCCGTTTGTGGCTTTCGCTAACCAGGTCCAAAATGCCATCCAGTGAATCAGGGCGTAAACGAACGCCAGCATCCAATGACACGGAAGGCTGCCCAGTTAAGGGGTCAAGCGATACAACCGGTCTGAGTTGGGCCAGAGATTTCAGGATCCGCTCCAGAAGACCATCTTGTTGCTCCATGCTGATGAGAGCCTTGACCATCCGCTTGCACAAGTCATCCACGGTCTTAATCTCCAATAGATCCACATAAAGCATGCGATATCGCTTGAGTTGCCGTACCGTCTCGCACAAGAGAGATGTTTTTCCCATGCGGCGCTCGCCTTGGAGCACGACGTTCTGCCCCGACCGAATAAAGCCCGTCAATTGTTTCACGAGTGTGAGCCTTGGGCAAAAATCATTATTACTGACGACGCGACCATATTTGAATGGATTCATGATGCCTCCTTTTTGTTATGCTAATAAGTATAACACTCTATAGTATAACGTCAACCATTCAATGAAAAAATCAACAAATTAAACGAATAGAACGAATTGGAATTAGAGCATTTTCTTAAAAAGTGTAGCCGTTTTTTTTCTCACAGAGCCCACAGAGCTCACGGAGGAAAACAATTCCAGTCGGTTGTTCTGAAAAATGGACAAGCCTGTTCAATATCCTGAAGTCACAATCCTTTGTGTGACAGGACAACATAGAAGGTCTTTTATCATTCATTCAGGATACATTTTACTCTGTGCCCTCTGTGCCTCTGTGAGGGACTACACATTTAATGAAAATGCTCTAGATTTTTTCAGAGTGGACCGTCTTCGTTTCGCCATTGACGCGAACCTTGACCTCGCGCGGTTCGGGCGAGGCGATGCGGTAGTTCGTCACCTTGCCGTCTTTCCACTCGATATCGACGGTGAAGTTTCCTCGGGCGCGGAGGCCGGTGACCTTGCCATTGGGCCAGGCTTTGGGCAGCGCGGGCAGTAAAGAAATGATGAAGGATGAAGGATGAGTTATGAATAAGGAATTCCCCGGCTCTTTTCCCTGTTTCAATTCATCATTCATCATTCCGAATTCATCATTTTTCTCGTGGCTTTGCAGCAGCATCTCGGCGATGCCGGCGACGAGACCGAGGTTGCCATCGACCTGGAAAACGCCTGTGGGCTTGTAGACATGGGTGAAAAGATTGGCGCTTTGGTTGTAGAGAGCGCATCCGCTGAGCATTTCGTGGGCTTTCTCTCCGTTGCCCAGACGTGCCCAGAGGGCGCAGCGCCACGGCCATGTCCAACTCTGGCGCATGTTGCCAGTGGTGGTCAACGAAGCCATCGTGACGCTTGATGCTTTGGTCAGCTCCGGAGTGGTGGGCTGGACGAATTGACGGCCCGGATACAAGCCCACCATGTGCGAAGTGTGCCGGTAACTGTTGGTCTTTTCATCGCGGTCCACCATCCACTCCTGAAGCTGCCCCCAACTGCCGATCTTCGGCACCAGGAGCTTGCTCTGCATCCCGGCCACCTTCGCCCGGTAGGCATCGTCAACCCCCAGCTCTTTTGCTGCCATCACACAGTCGTTGAACACCTCCCAGACCAGAGACTGCGCAAAGGTGACGCCATCCTCATGCGGCCCGTGCTCCGGCGAGAAATCGTCCGGGGCAACCAGCGTACCGTCGGGCAATGCCTTGAGGCGGTCCTCCCAGAATTCGCAGACGTCCTTGAGGACGGGATAGAGCCGCTTCAAGTATTCCCGGTCCCCGGTGAATTCGTAGTGGTCAAAGAGGTTCTGGCAAAGCCATGCGCCACTCGGGGGGACCCACATCCAGCTCATTCCACCAAAGAGGCCGGTCTCCCCCTTCGTCGTCCATCCGCGGGCGCGGAAAGTTTTGGCGGTTTGCTCGCGCCACACCTCGCGACTGGCCATGATCCAGTCAAAAAGCGGGGTAGCGCATTCCGAGAGGTTGGCCGGACCCGCGAGCCAGTAGTTCATCTGCACATTGACGTCGGTGTGGTAATCGCAACGGCAGAAGGGATTGGTGGAGTCATTCCAGGCACCCTGCAGATTGCTGGGCAATCCGCCGGCACGTGAGGTGGCGATCAACAGATAACGGCCGAATTGGAAGGAGAGCGCATTGAATCCCGGGTCGCTGCCGCCATTGGCATAACGTTCCAGGCGTTCATTGGAGGGAAGACGGGCAAGTTCCGCGGAAGGTTTGCCCAAATCCAAGCTCACACGTCCGAACAGTGTGCGATAATCCTTTTCATGCTCGGCAATCAACTCTCCGAAAGACCGTTTCGCCGCCTTTTGCATCAGCGCCGTCAACGCCTCATGCGGATGCGGTCCGCGCCAGCCTTTGGAGCGGTCGGCAAGGTAGGAGGTCCTGGCGCCGAGAAGGATCGTGAGGCTGTCGCATTTTTCAAAAGTCAGGGCCACGGGCGGAATCGTTGCCGCGGGCGCAGTACCATTCCTCCACATGGCGGTCAGATTTGCTGCAAACGCCTTGGCCGGCAGGCCCTTCCAGCCACGGACGATGCCGGGGTCCTTGGCCGGCTCGCCCTTTGAAGGAGACACCCGGAGGTGCCCCAGAAGGATGTCGGGAAACTGCTCGGGCCACCTTTTAACCTTCGGATCCAACAGCGAGAGGCCTAGGAGTTTGAGGCTTTGGGCTCCTGCAACCGGAATGGCCACGTATTGGGTCTCCTTGCCGGCCGGGATCTCCTTGACGACTTTTCCATCCAGCACGATTTGCAGGCTGGCTTTCTCGGCGACCTGCGCGTGGAAGCTCAGCCACTGGTATTGACCACCCAGCTTGAAGCTGAAATCGTTAGGGGCCTTGAAACTCACCCCGCGATCGAACCACTCGCCGTTGATAATCAACGGCGTTCCATTGGGCATCCCATCATCATTGCTGATTTTATGGAAGAGGCCCAGGATGGGTTTGTCGGAACCGCACAAGCTCAGGTACACCTCCTTGCTTCCATCGAGCACCGCGACCTCCGGGCGCACACGCGGAACCGGCTTGTTGTCGAAGCCATTCTCGAAGACCGGCGCGATTGTCCCGCCCTCGTTGAGGAGAAGAGCTTGCGATTCGTAATCCATGCCATTGTTGAGGACGCCGGTGGCAGTCAGGCGCTTGCCGTCGGCCAGCACGTCGGCTCCGTGCATGTCAGTCAACCAGAGCTTGCCCGAATACGCCCCCGGCTTGTCGGCCGTCAGTCGGATAGCGATCACGCCCGCGGGATGGCTCGCAATAATCTCGCGGCGATAACGCACGCCGTTGAAGGTATAGCTCACCGTGTGGATCCCTCGCTCGAGGTCAAGTTCACGCCGGTAGTCCTGCGGCTTTTCATGGCCGAGCTGAAGTAAGAGATCGCCAAAAGCCTGGTGCGATCCCGTGTCAGCCTCGTTGCCTGTCCAGAGCGATTTTTCGTTAAACATGATCCGCTCAAGGTCGGTCTTGCCGTAGATCATCGAACCGAGATCGCCATTGCCGATCGGCAGCGCCTCGGTCATCCAGTTATCGGAGGCGGGCTTGTCGTACCAGAGTTTGGTGTCTGCAGCCCTAGCCGACAGGGCGGTCATGGCTGCCAGAAGAAGAGACAGGAGAGTGTATTTCACAAGTTGCATTATGGGACCATTCATTTTCGTTATTGTTGCTGTCAGTAGAGTTCCTCCGACCGGATGGTTATTTCACCGCCTCGGGCACAGCGACCAGCAGGCGGGCGGACTGGCCCGGGAGGGATTTCACCGCATACTCGCCCTCGTGGACTCCGAGATCCTCATCCGTCCAGAAGTCCTTGAGACGCGAGCGCTGCTTGAGCTTGAAGGTGCGGTCGGCGGGGGTGTTTTCCCAATTGAACGCATAGAGATACTGGCGATCGCCGATGTCGGTGACGCCAGCCTCGAACTTGTTGTTCTCGAACCGTGCCGTCTTGCCCGTCGGCGGGACCAACTTCTGGAGGATGGCCTTTTGCTCGGAACCGAGATCCGGGATTTTGTCTCCCGAGAGGACCAGTCCGCCGGCGGCATGGACCACCGAGGCGTGGAGGAGGCGGATGTTGTCGGGCATGGGTTCGCCCTTTTTTTTCTGCCAATCTCCCGCCAAGAGGACGCAGTCGGGATCAAGAACCCAGAGGCGTCCGTTCTGCCATCCCCTCATAAGGTTCTCCCTGGCAGCTGCCCGGAAGCTTCCGATGTTGCGCGCCAAATCGTTTCCGGTGCGCATGGCATTGACAAGCCCCAGCGAGGGCCACATCGGGGCGTTGCACCCGAGGATGACGGCACCCGGTCCCGCTCCCCGCAGCACGGCTTCCATCCCCCGGCGGTAGGCCTCCACGCGGGTGGACTTGGGGTTGAAATGTTTGCCGCCGTGGATCGTTCCCCAGAAGTTCGCATCCAGCTTGAAGTAGGTAATGCCGTAATCTTCCCGCATCATCTTGAAGGTTTTCTCCAAGTAGGCGCACGCGGCCGGGTTCGAGCCGTCCAACGGGCGCCAGAAACCGCCCCTCCATCCTCCAAAGCTGATCTTTGCGGAGTCCATCGGCGTGCCATCGTCGCCCTGCACATACCAGTCAGGATGGGCGGCAAGTGTTTTGCTGCGGTAATCCGCAACAAACGGCCCGACCCAGATCGCCGGCAGCATGCCCTGGGCTTTGATGGCGTCCGCCGCAGCCTTCATGTCCCCCCATTTCGGATCGACGAGTTCCAGATCGCCTTCAAGATTATAGCCCTCGTCGATCTGGATGAATTTCATCTGCGGCAGGTTGTTGGAGAAGAATTCCGCGGCCTGGGTGACTATCTTCTGGTTTCCGGCATTCCCGACTCCATACCAGGTGCACCAGCCCGCGCGCTTATCCAGCGGAGGCTGCGGGAGCGGAGGGTGGTTGCGGTTGAGGTCGGCGGCCAGTCGGTCGAGCAGCACATTGCGATCCGGCCCGGCGAGCGCCAGAAACTCTTCGAGCTTCCAGGTTTCGCCCGGTGCGAGTTCCAGCCCCTCGGAATCAACCGAGACGCGCAGTTGCTTCGCATCGAAGGAAAACCGGCCGATGAAACGGTGGCACGAGGTGAAGGCCAGCAACAGATGCCCGCCCACCGGAAAATCGAGCGTCATCATCCCGTAGGCGGTTGGCAAACCATCCGGCTCAGGGATTTTGTAATGCCCCACGTCCGAATACGGCCCGCGCCAAGTCAACCTCTCCAGCGTCCCGGCATTCTGGGCGAGTTTCTGAAAGCCCTCGCCATACACCGGAGTCTTCGGGTCGAGCCCGTGCGCAGGAAGGTTGAAGAGGATGATATTGCGCAAGCGCACCGGTTCCTTGCCGACATTGCGGATCGACGCCGTGCAGAGGTCGCCGTTCCAGACGCGCTCGACCTTCACCTGCTCCGGCCCCAGCACCTTGCCGGCAGTGTCCTCCAAATGGGTGGGCGCCCCCTTGAGCAGCGAGAGAAATCCCGGAATGGGATCTAGCGTGGCGGCTTGGGGAGGTGTTGCTGTCACGACCGCCAACAGGAGGGTGATCAATGTATTTTCCATGGTGTTCCTTTTCTACTCGTATTTACGGGCTTCTTCCTGTACCACCCGGCACCACTCCACGACATTTTCCGGACGGTGACCAAGGGTGTGGTTGTCTTTCATGATGCACTCGACATGGCACCCCTGCGTGATCGCAGCGATGGAGGCAACCGTATTGGTTCATGATCAAGTTCCTTTCCAGGTGAGTTAGCGAAAGATGAAATACAGCGTTATAGAAATGACCGGGTAGAGAGCGTAGCGGGCCCTTCTTTGCCAGCCAGCGGGTGGGGCTGAGTGGCCGGCAGGTTCGTGAGCGCATCCCAGCCGCCCACCGCGTGGAACCCGATGGCGGTGATGCCCCAATCCATATTAGTTATTCCTGTGGTCATTGCCCCATCTCCTTAATTTTTTCCGATTGGATGGTTTTGATTTCGCCGTTGACGCGGACCTTGACTTCGCGTGGTTCGGGCGAGGCGATGCGGTAGTTGGTCACCTTGCCATCCTTCCACGTCATGTCCACGGTGAAGCCCCCGCGGGCACAGATCCCCTTGACCGAGCCAGCGGACCAAGCTTTGGGCAAGGCAGGCAAGAGACGGATGATCTGCAGTCCCTCGGCATCTTGTTCATGGCTCTGAAGCAGCATCTCGCCCAGCATGGCGGCATATCCGAAACTGCCGTCCATCTGAAAAGGTGGATGGTTCTGGAATAGGTTGGGTAGCATGTTGTATGTCAGCAGCCCAGCAATGCAGTGGTAGGCCTTCTCCGGCTCGGCTAAGCGTGCCCAAACCGTACCGCGGAAGACCCACGCCCATTCACGGCGGGAGTCGCCGGTCTCGCCACGGGCGGCCAGGGAGATTGCCGCCGCCTTGGCCAGTTCGGGAGTGGCGGTCGGTGTGATCTGCCGGCCGGGAAAGACCGCGAGCAGATGCGAGGTGTGGCGGTGCTGATCTTTCGGGTCGTCGCGATCTTCAGCCCATTCCTGCAACTGGCCCCATTTACCGATCTTCGGCCCCAGTAAACGGCTGCGCATCGTTTCGATTTTTTTGCGGAACTCCTCATCCTTGCCCAACACCTTGGCACCTTCAATGTAGTTGCTAAACAGATCGTAAATTAACTGTTGTTCGTAGGAGTTCCCTTCCACCTTGGGGCCGTGCTCTGGCGAGATGCTGGGGGGACTGACGAGTTTGCCGTCAGCACGCTCCTTCAGGAAGTCTTCCCAGAATTCGCACAACTCCTTCATGATCGGATAGGCGCGGGTCTCCAAATAGTTCGTGTCGCGCGTGAAGGCATAGTGATCCCAGATGTTCTGTGCAAGCCACGCCGCGTCGCCGGGAACCCAGTGGTACGTAGCACCGCCGAAGATGCCGTTCTCGGAGCGGGTCGCCCAGCCGCGCGTGCAAAACTCTTTCTTCGTGGCATCGCGACGGACAGGGATCACCGACCACAACCACTCGGAAAACGGTTCGAAGCAGCCGGGCAAATTCGCCATGTCCACAAACCAGTAGTTCATCTGCACATTGATGTCGGAATGGTAGTCGCAGCGCCACGCCGGATTAATGCTGTTGTTCCAGACACCCTGCAATGTCGCCGGCAGATCACCTGGGCGAGATGAGCTGATCATCAAGTAGCGGCCATACTGGAAAAGCAAGGCTTCAAGGTCTGGATCCGGAGAAACGGCTGGATGCTTAGAATAGGTGTCCGCCAGTTGATATGTCTTCAATCGTTGATCCGTAGGTAAGTTATGCGCTGACTCCGGGCTGGCACCCAAGTCCAGACTCAATCGCCCGAAAAGCCCTTGGTAATCTTTGACATGCCGGTCCAACAAATCGGAATAGGCCGTGCCGACCGCCTTTTCCAAGCGTTCCATGATGGCCACATGCGGATGCGCCCCGCGCCAGCCCTTGCTCCGGTCCTGGACGAAATCGGTGCCGGCATCGAGAAACACGGTCAGCGTGTTGACGCCGCTGAAGACGAGCTTGCCGTCGTTGGCTTCCACTGTGCCGCCGTCGTTCTGCGCGACCACCTGCGCCTCGTAATCAAGAGCAATGGTGTACTTCGCATTCTTTCTGGACAAACCGTACGTGTAACCGGCCAGATTGCCTTTGGCGGTCAGGCGGTTGCCGTCGGCGGTGACGCTAGCCTTGTGCGCATCGGTCAGCGCGAGGGTGCCGGTGAGCGCGCCGGGTTTGTCGGCGGTGAAGCGGAACACCATCACATTCGCCGGGCGGCTGGCGAAATACTCGCGCTTATACTGGACGCCACCGCTGGAGTAAGTCATCGTATGGAGCGAACGGCTGATGTCCAGCTCCCGGCGATACGACGTGTCCGTGGCCGTGCCCGGCGGGTTTGGATTTAAGGCGATTTCGGCCACTTGGAAATGCGGCGCATTGTGGGTTTCGAGGAACTCAAAACGGTAGTGCGCGTATGCGGTCTGGTTATTGACCTGAAAAGTCTTGGGCGACCGCCGGACTGGCCACGCCGGAACATCCTTCTGCTCGTCAAGCACGGTCCAGGCGACGCCATCCGGCGAACCGAGGAAGCGCCATGCCTTGGGATCACGCTCCGGCATCTCGCTGGCTGATGTGATGGTGTAGGAGGTGACCGCCGGCCATTGGGGCGGCATCGCCATCTGCCACATGATGGGGAACCGGCCACCGTGCTCCATGCACCATTTGGTCTCCGGCTTGCCATCAACGCTCTCCAGGATGGTTTCCGTTCGCGGCGTGGCATGGTTGCTCGGATTGGTGACCGTCCGCTCTCCGCCCTCGAAAGTCACTATCACGTCGCCAAACGCCTGATATGCACCGGTATCGTTTTCGTCACCAATCCAGAGGCTGTCCTCGTTGAACTGGATGCGTTCACGTTTGATGCCGCCGAAGACCATCGCGCCGAGTCGCCCGTTGCCGATGGGCAACGCCTCCTGCTCCCAGCGCTCCGCCGGTTTGTCGTACCAGAGTTTCGTATCGGCGGCAGTGGCCGCTGTAGCCACCAGCAGAGCCGTGAGGAGAGTGTGTGTTATGTGTTTCATTGTTGATGCCTTGTTTTATCGGTTACTTGATTATTTAAAGTTTCTCAGAACGAATTGGGTTCGTCTCACCATTGACGCGCACTTTGACCTCGCGCGGTTCGGGCGAGGCGATGCGATAATGGGTCACCTTGCCGTCCTTCCATTCCATGTCCACGGTGAAGTTTCCGCGGGCGCGCAGGCCGGTGACTTTGCCGGTGGACCAGGCTTCGGGCAAGGCAGGAAGCAGACTGATCTCATAGGGGGCCACACCAGGCTTGGATTCCTTTACTTTCCGGTGGCTCTGGAGGAGCATTTCAACAACCGCAGCGGGGTAGCCGCCATTGCCGTCGGTCTCCGCCGACCCGACATCGGCGAACAGGTTGGGACAGAGGAACCGATCGGAAATGAACCGCACCAGCAGGTCGTGCCCGGCGTTGCCCCTGTAGAGACGCGCCCAAAGAGCGGCCCGCACGGGCAGACTCCACTCGACGTTGCCTTGGATGCCGCGCTCGATCAGGGAGACGATGGCAGCCTGAGCCTGTTCGGGTGTGTCCTCCAGACTGATCCGTTCGCCAGGGTGGAGACCGATGAGTTGGGAGGTGTGCCGGTGATGAATCTGGTGGGAGTCAATGTCCACCATCCATTCCTGAAGTTGACCGCGGGACCCGATGGCCGGCAACAGCAGTTTGTCGCGCAGTTCCCCGAACGTGCGGATTTCCTCATCGTTGATGCCGAGGATTTGCGCGGCCTGAACCGTGTGGTCGAGGACGTTATAGACCAGCTCCTGCTGATACGTGGTCCCGTCGCACGGGCCCACGAAGTTTTCCGGCGACCACCCATACGGAACCACCAACCGGCCGTCGGGAAGCGCCTTAAGATGGTCGGCCCAGTAGTGGCAGACTTCCTTCATGATCGGGAAGGCGCGGTCCTTGAGGAATGCCTTGTCCTGAGTATATGCATAGTGCTCCCAGTAATGCATGCAATACCAGGCGTTCGCGGCCCGATCCGGCAGCCATCCCTGCCCGCCCCGGATGTTATGCGAGGTGCGGATGTCGAACCCGCGGACCTTATCCTTCGGGAGCCCGGCATTGTACTCCGTATCGGCCAAAGCCAGTTTTCTCCAGAAGGGCAACTGGCTATCGGTCAGATCGAAGAAGGCCATGTGGCATTCGGGAATTCCGGTGACCTCGGCAGGCCAGTGGCACTCCTGAATGTCGATGTTGGAGTGGTAATCACAGTGGCAAACAATACCGTTGTCGCACCAGAGCCCGTTGAGATTGGCCGGAAGCGCTCCGGGCCGGGTACTCGCGATGAGCAGGTAGCGGCAATACTGGAATATCAGTGCCTCGAATTCCGGATCCAAGCCGTCCGTGTCTTCGAGGCGGCGGAGGTCAGAGGGCATCTGACGGCGAGCCAGTGGCGACTTGCCCAAGTCGAGGGTCACCCGGCCATAGAGACTGGAGTAATCGGCCACGTGAGCGGTACGCAGTGCATCAAAGCCCTTGGAGGCGGCACGCCGGACATCGGCCGCTACGGCAGCGCGGGGATCAGCTCCGAGGAACTTTTTCGAGGGGTCCATGACGTAGTTGGTCCGCGCCGCAAGAAAGAGAGTCAGACTGTCGCAATTGCGGAACCGGATCGAATCGCCCTCGACCTCAAGCGTTCCTCCCGTGGCTTCAACGGCCAGGCGCGATTCATAAATCTCGCCATTGGGCAGGGTGCCCCGGATCACCAGGGTATGATCTTCAAGCATGATCGTGCCGCTGTGGCCGTCCTTGACGGAAAGGGTTCCACTGTAGGAACCTTTCCGGTCAGCAGTCATCCGCATGGCGATGATCTGGTCGGGGTTGCTTGCGATTGTTTCCCGGTGAAAATGAACTCCGTCCAGCAAGTAATCCACCGTGGCCGTGGCGGTGTTCAGGTCCAACGCCCGGCGGTAGCGGGTGATTTGACCCGGTTTGTCGAAAACGAGATTCACCTCGCCGAAGCGCTCGTACGCGCCCATGGTGTCGAAGCTGTTGCTCGGATTCTCGTCTCCAGTCCACAAACTGCTTTCGTTGAATACGATTCGGTCCGTCGGATAACCACCCAACAGCAGTGCCCCGATGCGCCCGTTGCCGACGGGCATTCCCTCCTTCTCCGGACGGCTACCGGGCCGGTGATACCAAGCCGTGTCGCGTGGAAGTTCTGCAAAAGGGGAAGGCTTCGAGCGGTCGGAGATGATGCCGACGAGGTGAACCAGTCCGACCTGGAGGCCGGAATGGCCAACGACCGCAGGGAAAGTCACCCGGTAACCTTGGTAAGCGGTGGTGCCGGAGAGGCACACCGGCTGCTCCTCCCTGCGTTTGGTGAATGGTGCAAGGGGCAGGTTTTTTGCGATCAGCTCGAAGGTTCTGCCTCCGTCCTTGGTCCCCTCAACCGTCACACGTGCGGGATCACACGCTGGCGGCGCATCGAAGGCGGATCTGATATATAGCCCCTGAAGAACAGTCCATCCCGCACGTGGATAGACAATCAGACCCGACCCGGCATACCCGGCCCCGTACAC
The DNA here is from genome assembly GCA_037133395.1 of bacterium. Classification (GTDB taxonomy): domain Bacteria; phylum Verrucomicrobiota; class Kiritimatiellia; order RFP12; family UBA1067; genus CAIZQW01. The sequence goes on from JBAXOG010000029.1 coordinate 12,883, forward strand.
TGAATCATTGCAATACTTATGTTTGGGCGCCGCCTGCGTGAACATCCCCAAGACGGGCTGCGCTTTCGATTCCCCGTATGCCGGCTTGGAAGGGTCGCCCACGGGAAAATACTCGTCAAATTCCGTGTTGAGAATGCTGGTTGCGCCATGTTGCGCCTTGATGCTGCCCTCTCGGAAATACTCCTCAGAAAGTGAGTTGAGAATAGGGCTCGCAACTCCGGGTGAGGCGGCGTTGGTCGTGGACGGGATCGCCAGGGCGGAAAGCATCGTAGCGAAGATAAGCGTGCGATTCATTGTTGTTCCTTTTGAGTTTCTTTAAGTGAATATTCCAGCAGTTACTCCTGCCTCAGTTCAAACCTCTCGCCGGGGCCGGTTGTGAACTTCACGAGGTCGCCGGCAAGCGCTTCCGCAGGCTTTCCATTGCGGACCAACTGGATCTTCTTGCCCGGCCACGGATTACGCAGCGTACAGGGCTGGCCACGCTCGCTGACGATGCGGACATTTTGCACGGCTCCACCTTTTTGTTCGGCTGAGACGAGGAAGGCGCCGTAGGCGCGAAGTTTGTCGAAGCGGGCATCCTTGCCTGCGGGCCAGTTGGGGAAGAGCCGGATCACGCACTGGTGGCTCTGCAGAAGCATCTCATTGATTGTCGCTGTGACAGTGCTGCAGGTCTCGATACCGCCGCCCCAGCGGTCGATGACAAAGTTGCGATAACCGAATTCGTCGATCAACGTGTGCAATCCGTTTAGGATCGCGTTGGGATCATACCCGGCCCGGGCCATCCCGGGGTAGAAGCTCATGGTGGTGTTGGCACCTTTCCAAGCCTTCGGATGCTGCTCGATGCTGTTACGGCTGATTTCGATCATCTCCGGACTGCTCTCCAGGCCGATGGCGTCGCCGGGGTAGAGATGCATGAGGCCGCACGTGACACCACGGACATCGAAATCCAGGCCCTCTTCTGAGTAACGGAAGACCTTCTTGCCGTTGCGCTCGAAGACGGTGTAATTGCTGAGGTGCTCGAGGATGTGTTGCCATTTCTCCCGCTTGTCAGCATCGACGCCCAGTTCCTGGCTCATCTCCAGTGTCGCTTTCAGGCATGAGCGGAGAAAACTCAGGCTCATCGGGTTGTTTTTGTCTCTACCGGGATCCCCTCCTTCGAAAATATTGTCGCGAACGATGCTGTAGCGGCCGTTTTCCCAGACCAGGTCGTCCTCCCAGAACGCCGCCACTTCGCGCATGTAAGGATAGACTTTGCGGGCATAAGCCGGGTCGAGCGTGGCGTTCCAGCGCATGGCCATGTTAATCCCGCCAAAGAGGGCATCGCACTTCTGGCCGGCGAAGAAATGGTTGGCCGGCAAATCGTTCTTCCAACCATCGTGGGAATTATCCCAGCAGGCACAGGATCCCTTTGGAGCGATGCCCACGCAGTAATAAACCCCTTTGCGGCCCAGATATTTCTCCGCCATATATTTGCCGCGCTCCATGAATTGCAGAACCGGCGCATCGTAAGGCTCGGTGATGCCGATGTGGTTGGCCGCGTAACAACCCCACCACGGCCCCTGATGATTGTAGTTCATGTGGTAGTCGCCCCCCATCCCGGGACGATCACTCGAAGCCCAGTTACCAAAGAGCGGCGGTGCAAACTCCTTGTTCCGGCTGCAGCAGGCCATGATGTAGAAGGAGCCGTAGTAATAGCCTTCCAGCACCGGATCGCTGATCTCCACGGATGATTCGTTCCAGAAGTTCCGCCACCACTGGCGATGCTCCTCCCGCCGCTTGGCCACCGCGCCATCGTCGAGAGATTTGGCTCCCTTGATCGCGGCGGCATGGAAATCGGGTTGTTCCTGATTGGTGCGGACTGCGGCCACCAGGCGCACGGGCTTGCCCGGCTGGAGGGTCAGAGTCCTTGGCGTCCCGTCGATCCGGCGCGTTCCCGTGGTATTGCCCCTGAGGCGAAGCAGGAGAGCTTGTGCGTCGGAGGTAATGACAGCTACGATTCTATTCGTGGGAGCTAAATTTTCCATTGAACCCACCGTACGGCCTCCCGCTCGGACTTGCAGGTGGTATCCCGAACGCCGCTGATTTTGTGCGATTACCACACCCTTGTCCGGTTCGCCGATCTGCAAAATCCGTCCATTGGCAGCCGCAGGCGTCATATCCAGAACCATTGTGAAGGACTTCGGGGCAAGCGCGACCTCCCCGAGAGAAACGCCGTCGATTTTTTCCTTTGAAATGTCCATGCTGCCCGGGTTGCTTTGGCGCGTACTGAAAATCGACTTCCCGTCGATTCCCCCGCCTTTTTGAAATTTGGCGATTTCTTCCTCGCTCAGGGCGCGATCATAGAGGTCGAGCGCGTGAATCTGGCCTTGGAATGACTTGGAGTATTGCTGCTTCTCTTTATTGACCAGTTGACGGCCGCCGATAAAAACGGGTGATTTCTCCGCCGGCACTTGGTCGGCAACACGCTCAGCGGGGGCCACCGTGCCAGCGGCACTTCCTTCCATGCTCACCGCCAAGGTGGCTTGACTCTCCCAGTCGTAGCCCGCCCCGGTGAAAGAACGCGAAAGCCAACTCACATCGCCCTCCCGTCCCGTTTCCACCGTCGCCCCGTTGCCGAAATAGGTCCACGGACTCGCCTTGAGTTCCACGGGCTTGCCGGTGCAGGATATGTCCACAATCAGTTCATGGCCAGTGGCCGGGGTCCAGGAACGCATTTCCACCGTGCCTTCAGGCTGGGTGAAGGTCTGACGCACCTCGGCCTTGGCGATGTCCTGCACGGCCTTGTAGCTGGCCCCTTTCAGCGCAGGGATTTCCAGATCGAGCGCGCCCACCAAGGCCGGGGTGAACCATGGGAAATACGGCTGAGGCCGCCAGAAATCGCACGTGGAGATGTAGAACGTCTGCTTCTCCGGAGCGCCGCCCACGAGCACGCCTATATCCCCATTGCCAAGCATCGGCGCGTCCGTGTTCCCGTTGGTAGGAACTTTTTTTGGCGGAACAGTCCAGACGCCCTCATAACGGGAAACAATGTTCTCCGCGTTCTTGGGAACATTACCGGCACTGGACAGATCCTCGCCGGCGCGAGTACTTGGAGGACAAGCCGAAGCCAGGAGGAGGAAGATCAGAAGGGTCGATTTTATTGGTTTCATGATTCGTGTAGTGCTTTGTGTTTTATTTGTTGAACGGATCTTCTAAGTTGGAACCCGCCTTCAGCTTCAGTAACTCCGGTGGAACGACACGGACGGTGCGCCGGTAGCGCGAGAGCTCTTTGCCCCCGGAATCCTTGAGTGTCAGCTCCAAATCAAACGATGGCACCTGCCGAGTAACCGGCAAGAGATCGATCTCCTCGCCGCCGACAGCAACGCCAACTGCCGGCACGTCGCGTTTTTGTTCGCCGCTGAGCAAAACCTTGCCGGCATGACTCACCGTCCAATGAATCGCTGCGCCAGGGAATGATTCCGAGAGATCATTGGCGACCCAGAGTTTCATCGCGTCTGGCTTGGCCCCTGTGAGTTGGGGAAGCGCGACCACCGGTTGGTTGACCTGCGCCATGGCGTAGTAGGCCTGCTTGGGGCGTTGGTCGTGGCTGACGATGGATTTTGGCCAGTGAGCCGGCACCACATCGATGAAGTGAAACTGGAAGTAGCCGCCCACGGCATCCGGCGAGAGACGCATCCCGATGGTTCTGTCGGCCATCAATGACGCCTGGTAATTCTGGCTCGCCTCGATGTATTCCCCGAGGTTTTGCGGATCGCGACCGAGGCCGGCGATCTGTTTCACGTCGTGCTTTTTGACCTGCGCCGCGGCCCAGAGCGTGTCGGTTTCGGGTGCAGGCGGCTTGATCTGCGGCGGATAATGGTCGCGCATCGTCTCGTAGGCGTCGAGAGCCTCGGCTCCATACTCGCCCACCGTCACCAGGCGGCGCGGGGAGAAAAAGCCCAGATTATACCATGTTTGCGGGACATTGTTTCCATACCAGCCGGAGTAGGAATGGCTGTCGTCAACGGCGTTGGCCCGCAAATCTTCAGGCAGGTTCCACGGAACCCGGCTGGAGGAGGAGCGGCCGCTGATGGGTTTGAAGATGCGCTGCGGGTCAACGGCTAGCGCTGCACGCAGGACCGGCTCGACCTGGTAATCGCACTCGTTGCCAAAGCAGAGCAACACGACGCCGGGATTATTGTAGGTCTGGCTCGCGAGCACGGCACCGGTGTGGGGGAATTGCTCGCTGCGAAGGCCGGAGCGGGAGATGCCAGCGCCCTGCTCCTGCTGGCTCATGATGCCGAGGCGATCCATCAGTTCCCGCACGTCGGGGAAATCGACATGCTGGTTCACGCGCGTGCAATTGAAGTTCGCGGCTTTCAAGAGCAGCAAGGCGTTGAGCAGTTCTTCGGTCTGGCCCCAGTAGGAATAACAGTTCAGACCGTGGGTGTTGGTCCCGCGCAGATAACACGGCTTCCCATTGAGCAGAAATGTCCCTGAGGCAAGCCCGTCCTTAGCGGGTGCCTCCGGTTTCGGACTCGGCTGTGCGTAGGCCAACTTGGTCCATTTCACGCCGTCATCGGAGACCAGCAGATCAAAATTCCACTTCCTGTTCTGCACATCCAACCAGCCAATGGCGATGTGGTCAAACTCGCCTTTCCCGTCGAGTGGAAACTGAATCCAGCGGCCGCGTCCCACGGCGACCCAGCAGCTCTCCATCTTGCCATCGAGCGCCAACTGGGGGTTGTCTCCGGAATCGGGGGGTAATGAGACCCAGATGGGCTCCTTCTTGCCATCGAGCGCCTGGGCTGGCGGATGTTGCTTGGTTGGCTTATCCGTCGTAATGCGGGTCTTGTCGGGCACGATGGCCGGGCAGTCCACTTCCCTGATCGAGTTCACGCTGCTAAAATTGCTCCCGCGCGCCACAATGCGCAGCCAGTTCGCTTTGACAGGCTTGAAGGTGTAAATCGGCATGGTGAGCGGGGTTTTCTCCGGCTCTCCCTTGCGGTGAAGTAGCCCAAAGCTACGACAACCAAACAACACATCCCGCGCATCCGAATCCCCCGCCGTCACCCGGCACCGGTATAAATACGGCGACTCCGGCGACCACACCTTGGCCTCGGGCATCGGAATATCCACCACGTTTTCCTTGCCTGTCTTGGTGTAGGAGCGGCCCGCGAAATTCTCCGGCATGATCTCCACTTTAAGGTCCGTCGCAGGTTTGCCGTCCAGCTCGACCTTGATGCGGGCCTTACCGTCACTCAGGTCATTCCGGGCAAAGATGGCCGAGATGTGGACCCGACCTGTCTGCTCAAGGTAGACCTTGCCGAAGATGCCGAATCCGCCTCCCATGTGATAGCCGATGGGCAGATTGCCGGGGATGGACTGCGCACGATCCGGCGTGTAGCGCTGTTTGGCGGCACGCACGTCCGGGAAAATTCCCCAGTGGCTCATCGGCTCTCCATACATATTCCCCGAAATGACGCGCACGGCGAGGGTGTTCTCCTTCTTGAGCTTGCCGGTCACATCGAAACGAAACGGCTCGTAATAGATGCCGTGCATGCCGAGCAACTCCCCGTTGAGATAAACCTGGGCCTCCCACTCGACGCCGTCGAAGCAGAGCCAGGTCCGCTTGCCCGCCGGCGTTGGTTCCGCGCGGAAAGGCGTGCGGTACCAACAAATCGTCTCCGCATTTCTCCCATGTCCCTGCCATTGGTCCACTTTGTCCGGATCGACTGCCGAGTCGTCGCTTTCGGCTGTCCGATAACGCCACTCCGGCACCGTCGTGCTCTCCCACTTCGAGTCATCAAATCCGACGCCATGCCAGTCCGGCGCGGGGGGAATCCCCTCGGCCTTCGGCATCGCCTTCGCTTCGTAAGTGAATTTCCATTCGACCTGCAGGATCGTCCGAGCGGGCTTGGGCAACGGCACGGGCAGCGACCTCAGATACGGCGCGTACTGTTGGCGCAGTTCACCGAGGCGTGCATCGAGTTCCTGGGGGTTGGCCGGCGCGGTGGACCGAGGCCAGACTTTGGGCTGATCGGGTACGTTGTCGGCAAGGGTTACATTCACAGCTCCGGCAAGGAACAGGCCGCGCAGCAACAAGGAGATGAGAAGTGAGGGGGCGTGTTTCATCGCTATTCCTTTTTGTTTCATGGTTATTTGCGGGCGTTAAAATTTTTCGGAACGAATGGTTTTGGTTTCGCCGTTGACGCGGACTTTGACCTCGCGCGGTTCAGGCGAGGCGATGTGGTAGCTGGTGACCTTGCCGTCCTTCCAGTCGATGTCCACGGTGAAGCCTCCCCTCGCCCGCAGGCCGGTGACCGAACCGGTAGCCCAATTCCTGGGCAGGGCGGGCAACAAGGAAATGATGAAGGATGAAGGATGAGTTATGAATGAAGATTCCACCTGTTCTTTCTCCCGCTTCAATTCATCATTCATCATTCCGCATTCATCATTTACCTCATGGCTTTGCAGAAGCATCTCGCACACCGCGGCGGCGTAACCGAAGTTGCCGTCGATCTGGAACGGCGGGCAGAGGTTCAGCAGAGTTGCCGTCATCTGATATTTCACCTGCCCTTGGAGAATCTTCAGGGCACGGTCGCCGTCGTGAAGGCGGGCCCATATGCAGCCCCGCTGGGCGCGGCACCAGCCAACGCCCATGTCGCCACGAGCATTCATGGTAACCTTGAGGGCCTCCGCCAACTCGGGAGTCTTCAGGGGCGTGATCTGGCGGCCGGGGAAAAGAGCGAGCGTATTGGAAAGATGCCGCTGCAGTTCCTTGGGATCGTCGATGTCTTCGGCCCATTCCTGGAGCTGCCCCCATCTGCCGATCTTGGGACCGAGCAGACGCGAGCGCATCGACTCGACCTTGGCCCGGTAATCGGCGTCCACGCCAAGGTCATTGGAGACCTCGATGTAGTTGGTGAAAAGGTCATAGACCAATTGCTGCTCGTAGGAGTTACCCTCGGCGGGTTTGCCGTGCTCGGGCGAGATGCTCATCGGGCTGACCAGTTTCCCATCGGCCCTTTCCTTGAGGAAGTCCTCCCAGAATTCGCACAGCTCCTTGATCATCGGATAAGCCCGTGTCTTGAGAAATTCTTGGTCGCGGGTGAAGGCGTAGTGATCCCAGATGTTTTGGAGCAACCATGCAGCGTCGCCGGGCACCCAAAAATAGGTCGCGCCACCGAAGATCCCGTTTTCAGAACGGGTCGCCCAGCCGCGTACACCGTAATAGGCTTTGGTCGCATCGCGGCGGACCGGGATGTGGGCGTTAAGCCACTCGGAGTAAGGCAGGAAACATTCGCTGAGATTGGCGGGATCGACAAACCAGTAGTTCATCTCCACATCGACATCGCTGTGGTAATCGCCACGCCATGGGGGGCGGTTGCTATCGTTCCAGACCCCCTGGAGGTTGGCCGGGAGGTCGCCGGGCCGGGAGGAGGAGATCATCAGGTAACGGGCAAACTGGAAGACCAGCACTTCCAGCTCGGGATCCGCGGTGCCTTTGTAGGCCGGATTGTCTCGGAAACCATCGACGGTCTGTTTGTAATAGTCCCCTTTCAGCTGCTCACCGCCCCGGTAGGCAACCAGGCGGCGGTCGGTGGGCAGGGCGCGCTGGATATCCGTGCTCTTGCCAGTATCGAGGGAAACCCGGCTGTAGAGCGACTGGTAATCGCGCACATGGTCGGCCAGCAGATCGGAGTAAGCCGTTGAAGAGGCCTTGGCCAGCCGTTGCGAGAGGGCCTGATGCGGATGCTCGCCGCGCCATTTTTTCTCCCGTTTGTTGAGGTAATCCGTGCCTGCATCAAGGTAAATGGTAAGGGCATCGGCGTTCTTGAAGACCAGCTTGCCGTCGGCAACCTCAAGAGTTCCCCCCTCGTTGCGAATGAGCGCCTGGGCTTCGTAGTTGAGGGCAAGGGGGTATTGCTTCTTGGCCTTCGCGACCTTGTTGAGATAATCGCCGACGTTGCCTTTGATGCTCAAGGTGTTCCCGCTCGCGCGCACCTCCCCCTCGTGCATGTCCGTCATCCAGACCGAGCCGGTGAACGCTCCCGGCTTGTCGGCCATGAATCGGAATACAATCACCCCCGCCGGATGGCTTGCGAAATATTCACGCCGATATTTCACCCCACCCCGTTCGTAGGAGATCGTGTGAACCGCCCGTTCGATGTTCAGCTCGCGCCGGTATTGGGTCGCGTCAGGAGCGCCGTCGAAGTTGATGAAAAGATCACCGAATGCCTGGTAATACCCGGTGTCATTCTCGTCTCCAGTCCAGAGGGTGTCCTCGTTGAACTGGAGGCGTTCGTGTTCAACGCCGCCGAAGATCATCGCGCCCATGCGGCCGTTGCCGATTGGCAGGGTCTCCAGCGCCCATTGATGCGCGGGGACATCATACCAGAGCTTTGACTCGGCAGCCTGGGCCGCCGCAGTGGAAAGAATCGCCGTTAGCAGTGCAGCCAGAATTTTATGTGGAATTTTTTTTGTTTTCATGTTCTTCGATTTTCTCAGATTGAATAGTCTTCGTCTCGCCGTTGACGCGGACTTTGACTTCGCGCGGTTCGGGCGAGGCGATGCGGTAGTTGACGACCTTGCCGTCTTTCCATTCCATGTCCACGGTGAAGTTGCCGCGAGCGCGCAGGCCGGTGACCTTACCCACGGGCCAGGCTTTGGGCAGCGCAGGCAGTAAAGAAATGATGAAGGATGAAGGATGAGTTATGAATGAGGAATTCCCCGGCTCTTTTCCCTGTTTCAATTCATCATTCCGAATTCCGAATTCATCATTTTTCTCATGGCTTTGCAACAGCATCTCGACGATGCCGGCTGTGAAGCCGAGTTGGCCCTCGAGTTGGAACGTGCGGTTGATCAAGTTTGCACCGAGGCCATTGCCCGATTTCTGGTGTGGGCGCACAAAGGTTCGTACGAGCTTGCACGCCCGTTCAGCGTCCCGGAGTCGCGCCCACCAGTTAATTTTCCAAGCCGCGCTCCAACCGACCGCTGCATCTGGGGCATCGTCGCTGCGGGCATTCAGCGTCACCTGGGTGGCCGCAGCCCATTCCGGTGTCCCTTGCAGGATGATCTGCTTGCCGGGATATAACCCCCAAAGGTGCGAGACGTGTCGGTAGGTGGCGGTCATATCGTCCTTATCCTCAAACCATTCCTTCAACTGTCCATGCTTGCCGATGGAGGGCGTGACGAGTTTGTCGCGCATCCCGGCGGTCTTGTCGCGGAACTCTTTGTCCGTGCCGAGGACATCTGCGGCGGCTACGGTGTTGTTGAAGAGATCCCAGATGAGTTCCTGGTCGTAGGTCACGGCCGGCTCACGCGGACCCCACTCAGCCGACCAGCCGTCGGGCGTAGCGAGCCGTCCGTCGGGCAGGGTGACCAGATGGTCGATCCAAAACTCGCAGACTTGTTTCATCATCGGGTAGGCCGTGTCGCGCAAGAACTGGCGGTCCTGCCCGAACTCGAAATGCTGCCAGAAATGCTGGCAATACCAGGCATTGGCGGGGGTGTTCAGCATCCATGAAGAGGCGCCGAACACACCCGTTTCAGTCCGGATGGTCCAGCCGCGGTGGTTGGGGAAGCTCTTCACCATCTCGCGATCCGTCTGCATATTTTTCCGATAACCCGGTGCTTGGGCGGCGACGAAATCGAAGAAGGGAATGTGGCATTCCGAGAGGCCAGTCAGTTCTGCGGGCCAGTAACACATCTGAAAGTCGATGTTCGAGTGATAGTCGCCCCGCCACGCGGGTGCCGTGGAGACATTCCAGACGCCCTGAAGATTGGCAGGCAAGCCACCGGGGCGAGAAGAGGCGATCAACAGGTAGCGACCGAGTTGGAAAACGAGCGGTTCAAATCCCGGATCGGATTCACCTTTGTCGTAGCGCAGGAAGCGCTGGTCAGTCGGCAGTTTTGAAACCTCCTCTGGCGTCTTGCCAAATTCCAATGTCACGCGCCCGAACAGGTTCCGGTAATCCTTTTCATGTGAGGCCAGCAATTCGCCGAACGGCAACTTCGCGGCCTTGTCCATCAGCGCGGTCAACGCTTCATGCGGAGGCGCCCCGCGCCAGCCCTTCGTGTGGTCGGCAAGATACGAAGTCTTCGCTCCGAGAAGAATCGTCACGCTGTCGCTTTTGTCGAACGCCAGCGCCACCGGAGGAATCATGGCGTCGAAGCCGGGTATCGTTTTCCAGCCACGCGCAATGCCAGGATCTTTTACCGGCTCGGTCTTGGCCGGCGAGAGCCGCACGTGGCCCAGCAAAACACCCGGCGATCTTTTCAGCTTCGGATCGAGGAGCGAGATACCGTTGAGTTTGAGCGTCTTGACGCCCGCCACGGGAATCGACACGTATTGGGTTTCTTTGCCCGCCGAAAATTCCTTCGCTGTCTTTCCGTCAAGGATGATTTGCAAGGCTCCACCTTCAGCGACTTGGGCGTGGAACGTCAACCACTGGTATTTGCCGTCAAGCTTGAAGCTGAAATCATTGGGGGAATGTAAGCTGACGCCGCGATCAAACCATTCTCCGTTGATGACCAACGGCATGCCGAAGGGGGTCGCGTCGTCGTTGCTGCGCTTGCTGAAAAACCCGAAAACCGGCTTGTCCGAATTGCGCAGGCTCAGGTAAACGTCCTTCGTCCCGTCGAGCACAGGCACCTCGGGGCGCACACGTTTCACCGGCTTGTTGTCGAAGCCATTCTCTAAGACCGGCGCAACTGTCCCACCCTCGTTGAGGACGAATGCTTGCGATTCATAGTCCATGCCGTTGTTGAGGACGCCCGTGGCAGTCAGGCGCTTGCCATCGGCCAGCACGTCGGCTCCGTGCATGTCGGTCAGCCAGAGCTTGCCCGAATACGCTCCGGGCTTGTCGGCGGTGAGACGGATAGCAATCACGCCTGCGGGATGGCTGGCGATGATCTCGCGCTTGTAGCGCACGCCGTTGAACGTGTAGCTCACGCTCTGCGCCCCGCGCTCAAGGTCCAGTTCGCGCCGGTAATCCGTCACCTTGTCGTGTCCCAGTTTGACGAACAGATCGCCGAAAGCTTGATAGGAGCCGGTGTCCTGTTCGTTGCCGGTCCAGAGCGATTTCTCATTGAACTGGATGCGCTCGATGTCGGTCTTACCGAAGATCATCGCCCCGAGATCGCCGTTGCCGATCGGCAACGCCTCGGTCATCCAGTTGGAGGCGGGCTTGTCATACCAAAGTTTTGTGTCGGCAGCGTGGGCCGCTGTGGCAACCAGTAGGGTGGCAAGGATGGTGTGTGTTATGTGTTTCATTGTTGCTGCTTTTCGTTTGCTGATTGTTTGATTCATTTGCCGGCAACGTAGGTCAGGGTCGGTCTCAGGAAGAGTGTGCCACCGCTCACCCGGAAATGGAGGCGGTCTCCCTTGGCAAGTTCGACCTCCAGATGCGCTGAGGAGGAGGCGTTCGGTGCAAGGGTTTCAAAGCCTTCCCTGGGCCAGAGGTTCTCTTTGTTTTTCAAGATCGCCAGCCGGGAAGGGGCCTGGCCGTTGTTCACGATCCGATTGCAATCCACGCGCAGCTTTCCATTTCTTGGAGCCACGAAGGTGAGGATCGGGTCGACATGCGAACCCGTCCGGGCCTGGAGCACGCCGCCCCAGTGGCCATTGGGAGAGAAATAACCTTTGCCGAGATCCCGCTCCTTTCCAACCCACCAATACGGGGTCGGCATGTCTTGAATCTCCTGCGAACCAACCGGCGCAAATTGGAAACGCCAGCCCATCGATCCCTGCGGCTGATAGAAGGCCCACACCGGGTTGAAGGACTGTGCCTTCTCCTTGTCCGGCAGTTCAGGCCGGGGCGCGGAGATGATCGTGTTGTTTTTCAAAACCACGGACTCTTTATCGTAGTTGCCCTGCAGCAGAATTTCGTTGGGGAACGCCCGCGTGCAGGTGATGCGGTTATTCTCGACGATAACATTGCGGCAGGTATTCACCACAATCGCCCCTGTGTTGTAGTGCTGGGGCAAAGTCGGTGGCTTGGAGCCGGAGAAGTCAATCACGTTGTTGCGAATGATTCCGCCATCAACGTTGCCGAGGTGGATGCCCCCGGCGGTTGGTTCGACGATCTTGTTATCCTCAATCACCATGTCGCGCATTATTGAATTATTCTTGCTCGGGTCGGCCATCCCGGCAGCAATGCCGATGCACGCGCCCTGCCTTCCGTCGCCGTGGCGGGGATTGGCCCTGATCATATTGCCTCGGATGGCCACATGGTTGGGGATCGGCCCCTCGCCCCAGGAAGAATCGAAGCCAATCCATACGGCGGGTCCCGCGCTGCGGATGAAGAGGTTGTTCTCGATGATTCCGTGCTTCACACCCTTGATACAAATTGCATCGGCACCCTGATCATACCACACCGTGCGCCGCACCGTGATCGCGCACGGCGCGTCATGGCGGATTTCATCCACAATGGCGTTGTTGGGAACCGCGAAGTCCTTGGTGAAGGTGATCAGCGAGGGGAATCTGTTCCAAAACCCCTTCTTGTTTCTGGCCTCAAGGAACGCTTTGAAATTCTCTGCCATGTCGGCTTTGACCTTGGCGTCCTTGAGCGGTTTACAATCCGCCACATCCACGCTTCCCAAGGGGGTACAGTCATCGAAGTTGAAAAACCGCAGGGTGGAACCGGGCGTGAAATCCTTTCCGGCATAAGCCTGGTTGGGTGATGCTTGGCGATACATCATCCCCATCTTGCCCATGTAGTTGATGCCATCGTCCCAGGCGATGCCGAACTCGCTGTCCTCGACTGTCATGTCACAGGCATAGTTGAACTGCCCAACCCCAGTTGTGACCAGCCGACTGGTACCAGGACGTGGAATCAGACGGAAGTTGCGCACTACAAACCGGCCTTCGATGCCGAATCCAAAGAAGTTTGCCGCGGCAAAAGAGTCCATGCCGTCGATCGTCATATTCGTGCATTCGCGGAAAGCGAACGCAGCCCCGCAGCTACTTCCAAGCCCTGATAGCGCGAAGATGCGCCCAACGGCAATGGACTCGCTATTGGGCCCCCATTTGGTGCCGCGTACCGTGACGGTGCCATCCGGGTTGTATTCCGCCTTGAACTCACGCCACTGTCCTCGATGAATCTGGGAGCCGGTCTCCGGGTCATAGACGCCAGCCGGACTATTATAGCCAGCCATGTGCCGGTGTTGGAGCGAATAGCCTGGCATGGGCTGGAGCCTGATCTCCACAGCCCCATCTCCCGGCTTGGAGTAACTCAACACCGTGCCTTGAAAAAAGGGCATCTCCGCGCTGTCGAGAACCAGAGGCCCTTTCAAGGTCACGTTATCGCAGCGGCTGAAAAGAAAGCCATCAAAGTGCTCGTTAACTGGCTCGATAACAAATTCGCACCCGGCGGCGTGGATCGTCAGGTTCGTCGCGCCTTGCACGGTGACCCCCGTGCCCGGATACCGGTATACGCCGGGTGGAAAGGTGAATTCCGCAGCCTTCTCCGCAATGGCGCGGTCAAGCCCCGCCTTGGCTTCTAGGTAGGCCTTGCGCTGGGCGGCCTTTTCCTCCTCGGTCCAGGTCTTGAGAAAGACAGGCGCGTTTTTGTTATAACGCCGGGAGGGTGAATCGAGCTGGAACTTTTCGGTGAGATAGCGCTCGGTTTCATCCGCCGTCATGTAGCCTGGCGTCTTCTCGCTCGGCGCGCCGGCGACCGAGAGAACAGAGCGCGTCACGAGAAGGACGGCGAGGAATGAGAGAGAGAGTGTGTGTGTCATGATTATCTTTTCTTATTGCCAGTCATCCGTACGGAAAGGAGCGGCAGACAGGCCTGCGGCGTTATACAGATTGCAACCATCGGGATTGTCCAGCCAGGCGTAACGCACCGCGACGGGTTGAGGCACATACGGACTGCTGACAACAATTGTCTCGCCTTCGATCTTCGCGTCCGCCCAGACGAATTTCTTACTTGTCACGGCGGAGCCAGCAGGCGAAGCCGGACCTGCCACGGCGGAGCCAGCAGGCGAAGCCGGGTCCGAACCCGAAATGGCAAACCGTTTCAGCGTTCCGCCTTTCGCATTCAGGCCTTTGGCGTGTGTAAACGTGATACGAATGGAGTTGCCTTCAATTTTCATAGAGGAGTAGCGTGGACCGCTGGATTCGATTTTTTGGCCGTAGGTCTTCTCAAGCGCCACGAGCGCAAGCCGCTTGCCGACGTCCTGCTTATTCGGCGGATGGATCGTGAATGCACTGCCCAACTCGATGCCAACAGCAATGCCGCAATTCGGAAGCGTGTCCGAGACCTGCACCTGCGCCTCGCGCAGTAACGACCAGCTGCTCCGCGCATTCGCATCGTCCGAAGCAGGCCCATTGTTGACAAGCTGTTGGATCATGAACGGAAATTCACCCATGCCCCACTGCGCGCGCCAGTCGCGGATCATCAGTGACAGCAGTTCGCGATACTCGCCCGCACGCCCCGCATTGCTCTCTCCCTGATACCAAATAGCGCCCTTGATTCCGAAAGGAATGAGCGGCGCGATCATGCCATTGTAAAGCGCCGAGGAGACACTGCGGAAGGCGATGTTATTGGGCTTGGGCCTGGACTTGAGCGCCTCGGGCGGCAATGGAGCGAAGGTGCTCTCGGTTTTCATCAGCCACTGATTATCCAGCGCCGTCCGGTTGACGACCGGCACGCCCAGCATGTGGCCCCACTGCCACATCCCCGCCCGCTCGGTGGCGGAGACGATTCTCACGGCAATGACGTTTCGTCCGGCTTTCACAAGCTTTCCTGAGACGTTATAACGGCGTTGCAGATTGTAGAAATCGGGCGCCTTGTCACTGGCGTGGCCGACCTCGACCCCGTTGAAGAACGCGGTATCATACTGTTCGCTCACCCAGTTGAGCGACAGACCGAACGGCTTTCCGGCCGCCGACTCGGGAAGGGTGATATCCCTGCGCAACCAGAACACGCCACCCGATTTTGCGCCAAGCTGGGCCCACTGGTTAGGCAGGGTGATGGGTTTCCAGTCGCCTGTATCCAATGCAGGATCGGCCCAGTTGCGAGCTGCCTCGGCAACGGGCGGAGGCTCCACGCTGTACTTCTTCTCCCAGGCGGCGCGGTCAGTGCCGAACCGCTTGTTGTCACCCTCCTGTGCGTTGATCTGCGCGATTTCCTTGTTCGCCCGCTCCGCGAGAGCGGGCATGGTCTGCAACGCCTCGAGCCGCGTCCAGGCTTCGGCTGGCGTGCCGCCAACAGAACTGTGCAGAAGCCCGATGGGAATTTTGAGTTCCTTGTGGAGTTCTCGTCCGAAGAAATAAGCTGCCGCGGAGAATCTGCCGACCGTCTGAGTTGAACACTGGACCCATTCGCCAGTGACCGCATTTGTGGGAGCAAGCGCTGGATTGTGTTTCACCGCAAATAGTCGGATGGATGGGTAATTCGCGCTTGCAATTTCCTGTTCCGAGTTGAGCGAGCCCGCGACATCCATTCCCATATTCGACTGGCCGGAGCAGAGCCAGACGTCACCGACGAGGATGTCGGAGAGGATTAAGGGTTCAGCGTTCAGGGATCTGGAGATTTTTAATTTTCTAGGTGCCGCGCTCGCAGACATTGCATCCAGCTTGGCGAGCCATTTGCCCGTGGCATCGGCGATAGCGGTCTTCGTTTGGTTACCAAATTCGACCGTGACCTTTTCGCCCGCATCGGCCCAGCCCCAGATGGGAACAGGTTGCTCGCGTTGTAAGACCATGTGGTCGGTGAACACAGAGGCAAGTTTCAGTTCAGCGGCGTATAGCGATACCAGCGGTGCCAGCAGCAGGGCGGCAAGAATAGAGAAGATATGTCTCATCGTGTGACCTCCAATTTCGATTGTTTGGCTTCATCAAGAAAGGCGAGGATGTTGGCCAGCGGCACGTCGCTCTCGACCGCGTGCGAGGGGGCGAAGACATAACCGCCCTCCCGACCCAGTGCCAGCAACCTCCGAGATTCCTCGCGGACCTGAGCCTCGGTGCCGTAGGGCAGGACGCGCTGGGTTGAAAGTCCGCCATGAAAGGCGAGCCGGCCTCGATACTTTTCCAGCAACGCGGTGGTGTCCATGACCTCTGGCTGGAACGGGTTAAAGCAGTTCAAGCCGAGGCCGACCAAATCGTCGAACAACTCATCCACATCGCCGCAGGAGTGGATCATCTGGAACTTTCCGGCGTCCCGGACGAGGCCATACATGCGCTGAAGCTGCGGCTTGATGTATTCGTCCCAGAAGGGCTTGCCCATGATCAGGCCGTGTTGCTGGCCCCAATCGTCGCCAAAATAGACGGCGTCAATATCGTACTTGAGTGCCTCTCGGACCTGCGCGAGATTGTAGTCGGCAATGGCGCCGAACAACTCGTGGACAAAGCCAGGATGATCGATGAAGTCCATCATCAGGTTCTCCATCCCGCGCAACGTCCATGCCCGCTCGAACAGCGAGAACCCGACGTAGAACACACGAAACCGATCGGGATACTTCGCGATCTTCGCCGGGATGTCGGCGAAAAACCGCCTATCGAGCGGATTCGGGAACGCGTACCCCTTCAGCGTCGGCTCCGGCAACACACAGCCCTCGACGATACCGATGTCCTTGTCAACCGATCGGTCCCAAACAACGCCGAATACGTCGCGCAACCGATCGTTGCCGATATCCTCGAAGAACCCAATGGCCGAGCCAAGTTCGAGGATATGGTTGTCGACCGCTGTCGCCGCCGCATCTTCGCCGCCAAAATGCTCGACGAGCATCGCCCACGGTTCCTGCGTGAACTGGTAGTGCCACGGGACATAGTCTGGTCGCTTGCCCGCGAAAACCTGCCGCATCACGTCACGTTTGCTCATCATCGTTGACCTCCTCAGAAGAACCGTACATACAAGGCCACCACGCAACCGATCAGATCCAGGTTAATATGGGGCATGTGTTTTCTCCACCCTCACCGTGTTAACATCGCAGTTGGGTTCGACCAAAACCGCCCGCCGACATCTCGGATTGCCAAAGATGATCTCGTTGTCGCTCACGACGGCATGGCTCACCGCATCCAGACAGATGGCGGCGTAGAGATCAGCTATCGGACGACCATTATACATTCCCTCCAAGACTTGTGCACCTGGATTGACAATGCGGTTGTAACGGATCGAAACATTCTCCGCATTCCGTATGCAGATCCCGTAGACCGACGGATTGATGATGGTGTTACCTTCGATCCGGAAACCGTGCAGCAACCGCGCGTTCGTCGGATATCTCGTGCCGGCGAATATGGCGATCGAGGCATTGCCCGCGAAGCCGTTGACCGCCGCAGCCACCGGATTGTCGCGGATCACATTATTCCTGATCATGAAGTTGGAGGGCATCGGCCCCTCCCACCAGTACTGGGCGAACTGGGCGCTGACCCCTCCCCCCGTGCTGCGCAGGAGCAGATTGTTTTCGATCAAGCCGCTCGTCGCACCCTGCAGCAGCATGATCTGGGCGAGCTGATCACGGAAGAGACAGCCCCGTACCACAATCCTGTCGGCGCGATAATTGGAATGGACCACCATGGTAAAGGGCGTCAGCTTCACGGGCCGGTCCAGCACCGTCCGAAAGGCGTGGCGCGCGTTCTGCACGGTGCGATTCATCTTGGCGAACGCGTTGACCTCCGTCAATACGTTCGTGTCGGATAGGCGCTCGGAAGCCACGACCTTGACCTCGGCGAGCGTCACCCAGTTGGTGTAATCGTAGAAGGTCAGCACCGAACCGGCGGTCGGTTGCTGCCAGCCTGTGATGACCACTTCCGTTTCGCTAGTGCGTTTGCCAACAATGGACATGCCTGACAGCAGGTTGATTCCGTCGTCCAGGTGCGGACCGAACGCGCAATCTTCAAAAACAAACATCCCGCCGTTCTTTGAAAACTGGCCCAGTCCCGTGGCGATGGGCAGCCGGCTGGTTCCAGGACGCGGGAAGAGTCGCCAGTCCCGGAACACGGTGGTTCCAGCCGTCCCGTGATCCGCCGGAGCCCCGCCGCCGTTATAGACACGGATGGCTTCGTAGGTCATGTCTTTACACGCCGTGGCCGAAACGACCCCGTGCGTCCGCCGCTGATGTCCCTCGTTATTGTGTAGCGCCAGCAGCGATCCTGGAATCAGGACCGTCTTGTTGCACTCGGGCCGGCGCATCGAGGCCGTCGTCAGGCGGAAGCGAGACGGCCCGATGTTCGTGATGCCACGCCATCCCATCTGTTCGATGTTGAGCAAACGGCCTTTGATATCATACGCCATCATCCGCTCGGCATCGGGAAGGTCTGTCGCGTAGCCGGGCAGCACCTCGATATCCAGCGTCAGCTTCTTAACATCCACCGCCACGATCTTGGCCACGGACATGGGGCACTGTTCCGAATCGACAATCAACGGATTTCCTTTTCCGGTCAGCACGATGTTCGTGCATTGCGAGAAGGAAAAGGCCGCACCGCTCTTCTCCGAATCGACCATGATCTCTACACCTGCCACCTGGATCGTCAGGTTGGCCGAACCACATATCCTGATCTGTCCAGGTTCGACCCGATAGACGCGCGGCGGAATCACGAAGGTCCGGGGGACAGCACTATTTGTAGCTGCTTTCAGGAGTTTCGCGCTCATCGCTTTCGCGGCTTCACGCTGTTCGTTCTTCTGCGCGTCCGTATAAATCACGGTAGAGGCCGGATCATTGGGATTATACGTGGAAGCTTTCTCCCAGTAGTCAAACCGCTGACGCACCTCGGCTTCGATGTCACGGGGCTTTGCAGGCTTCACTGAAACCGCCTCCGACCATTGCCCCGGTTTGCCAGCGGCATCCAGCGCCGCGACACGCAAATGCAAGTTGCCGCCCATGCCCAGAAAAGAGAAGGGCCGGTCTTTAACAAACACAGAGGCCGAACGCACGTCCGGTCCAACATGCTCAGTCGTTTCAAAGTCACGACCATTCTTCGACATCGCCACAACAAAGCCGCCGACCGGGTTCCCCTCACATACCCACGTCAGATCCATCCAGCGGTCCATCGGCGCAACATGCGTCACTCGTGGCACATTCTCAGCAAAGCCGAAAGAACAAATTCCCATTAAAGCCAAAACAGCTGCAATTCTCATCCTATTTCCCCTATCCAATTACCAATCACTATTCACCACAAAGAACACAAGGATCACAAAGATCAACTTCTTTCTATGAGTTCTTGGGGGCGCATCTGAGATTCGTTGCAACCCCTGGGCGTATAGGCGTCCTCGCCTGTACAGCGACCTGTCCGCCGCAGGCGTATTCGCGAAGGCGGAAGCGTGGTGTCTATGACTGGCGGTTTGGTAGCCGCCAGTGTACAGGCGAGGACGCCTATACGCCCAGCTTATCTGCCCAGTTAACAGGCCAATGAATCTCAGGTGCGCCCTGTTCTTTGCGTTCTCTGCGGTAAAAACTCCCCCTCCCCCCCTCCATTGCCTCACAAAAACCGAATCATCGTGCCCTTAGGCGGAATAGTCAGCCAGATCTCCTTGCTGTTGGCGCTCTTCGTGAGCGACGATCCGCTCCGGGCGCCGGAGAGGACGAAGCTGCCCGTGATGGTGCCGCCCGTGGACTCCAGCACTTTCCAGCTTCCGCCCCGTAGTTGATTTCCGCTGACTTCAAGCGTGACTGTTCCTGCGAGTGTGACATTACCGACAGCGGTGATCGTATCCGCAGTAGCCGATGCCACATCCACGAGGAGACGGCTGTTGGTTTCGAAGGACATCAGGCCGGCGGTGGAGAGCGTCCCCACGCCGCCCGCAGCGCCCGCCGAAAGTTTCGCACCGCCTTTGACAATGATGTTACTGCCGAGGTTGCCCGAAAGACCGAGCACACCGTTGCTGATCGTGGTGATACCTGAATAGGTGTTCGCGCCAAGAACATTCCAGAGGTTGGTCCCGGTCTTCGTGACCGTCGTAAAGCCCGTGAAGACCACCTGCTGGCCATTGGTCAGCGCCTCAGTGGTGACTTTGCTCAGTACTCCGGTTGTACCAACAATGGACGTCAAATAGGTTCCCGTCGCGATCCCCTTGCCGCTGACCCTGTTGCCGACGCGCAACTGGCCGTAATTCGTATCGGCAGGTGCGATTATGGCCAGCCGGTCCGCACCAAGCGCAGCCGCCGCAACAGTCGAGAGATTTGTTCCATCGATCACACCACCGGATAGCTCGCCTGTGCCGGAGGTCGAGCCCTGCAGGATCAACGTCTTACTTGCATCACCCACAGCGGACATGACGATGGGACTTGTAAACTTCCACAACCCGGTTCCGGCCTGTTCCAGTGTGATCTTGCCAACCGTGGTGGCGATATCGAGAATCCGGTCCGTGGTTTCTCCTGAACCGGTATAGGTCAGCGCAGCAGCATTACCCCCACTTACGCCATTCATACCTAGGACAATCGTGCCGTTGGTCGCTGTGGTCGGTGCGCCGAGACTACTAGAGACACTGCCGCCGCTGACACTGTTAAGCGAGGCTACGCTGAGCGTGCCCTGCTGGATGGTTGTCTTCCCCGCATATGTGTTCGCACCGGTCAGCACGAGCGTACCGGTGTCGTATTTGATGATGCCCGAAGAGGCATTGCCAGAGAGAGCGCCACTCATGGTAGCCTTCGTGGAGCCGACGGCAGTGACATTGATGGGGCGTTGTGCGCCGTTGAGGGCGATCGGGTTCTGAAATGTCACATCGGCGGTGGAATTGGCGTCACCCAAATTCAAAGCGCCGTTTGAAGGAAGGAAGTAGCCGCTGCCCCAGGTCAGCGTGTCGGGCGTGACGTTGCCACCGATGTTGACCGTGAGCGACCCGCCCACCGCGACGAAACCGCCGCCTGCGTAGCCGCCTTGATTCTGCCACTGCACCTGTCCGGCCCCGCTGCCGAGCGAACGGGTGAAGGTGCCACTCGTTTCGAGGACGCCCGAGTTGGACAGATCGCGGCCGGTGAACATCAGGTTGGCGTTCGTGGACAACCCCGTCCCTTCGTCGGCTCGGAGATAACTGTTGACGAGATACTGGCCGGTGAAGCCGTTGTTGTTGTTGGTGAGGATCAGAAGCTGGCCGCCGGCTCCGACGAAGCCGATCTGCAACTGCCCGCCACCGCTGACCTGCCCGGAGATCGTGGCGGAGGCGCCACCGGAAATGCCCAGTTGGGCCCCAGAGTTGATGACGAAATTGCGGCTGGAGTTGAAGGTCATGGTGGTAGTCGGCTTGATGTTGCTGACGCCGCTCACGGCGGTGACAGTGCCGTTTGCCGCGCCCAGCGCGCCATCGGCATTCACGGCAATCAGTCCCCCGTAACCACCTGGACCTACAAGGAACGTCCCTCCGGTGTAGTCGTTGGCGCCAGTGAGGATGACTTGCTGGCCACCGCCCACGGTGAGCGAGATGCTGCCCGTGATCTTCGAGGCGATGGTCAAGGCGGCATTGCCATTGCGCGGGTTGTTCAATCCGAACCCGTTGGCATAGATCCAGAGATCGCCCTGGGCGCTGGTGATCGAACCGCCGGTGATCGTGTTGCCCGTGGTGGCCACGGCGCTGCCGGTGAGAATACCGCCGTTGGTGATGGTGTTGACCCCGGTCAGGGTCACCGTGTAGGCCGCATTGTTTGCGAAGCGAATGTTGTTCACGGTGATCGCGCCGCCCAGGGTTGGCGAACTGGTGACGTCCATGTTTACACCGTTGTAATTGGCCGCCGTGTTGCCGCCCAAGGTGGTCGTGTAATAGGTCGCCGCGCCGAGGTTTCCGGCGGCCGCCTTGATGAAGTCGTTGCCATTGAGGGTTGCGCCGACAAGGGTTTCATAGCCGCTGGTACCCGCCACGCTCGACCCGCCCGCAGCGGTGGGGGCGTTGGCGAACTGCGGGTTGAAGCCGGATGCTGAGACGACATTGACGAGGCCGTTGGTGTTGCGAACGTAACCCGCGCCGCCTGCCGTGCCCGTGAAGGTGAGGTTGAGCGTGCCCGCGGCGGTGTTGAACGTGCTCACCAGGTTCTGGCCGGCTCCGACCGTGAGGCTCGCGAAGGTCTGGGCGTGGAGGTTGCCTGCGGTGGAAAAGCCCATTTGGAGCTCGCCCGCGCCGCTCGCGCCGCCGAGGGTGAGCGCGGCGGTGCCGTCACCAACGCGGTTGGTGATGATGTTGTTGGCTGCAGTAAGGTCACCATTGCGGACGAGACTGTTACCAGTGATGGTCAGCGCGGTGGCATTGCCGAACTTGCCTAAAGGCCAGAAGCGCATAGCACCGCCGTTCACGGTGAGTGCTCCGCTCAGCGTGTTATTGGTGCTGAAGTACGAAGAGCCGGCGGTCTGGGACATCGTCAAGCCGCCGGCGGCCCCACCCGTAGCGCGCACAGAGTCGTAGTTGAGCCACGGGTTGACAAAGTTCAAGCCGTTCGCGCCGGCCACGACAACACTGATGATGTGAAGACCGTTGAAAGTGGTAATTGTGGGCGGGTTGCCGCCGGTGCCGCCGGTGTTGTCGAGCGTGAGCGTATTGGTGCCGTAGAGCGTGTAGGAGTAGATGGCGGCACTCGTCCACACAGCGTCGCCGAAGATGATCCGGCCGATGGTGCGGCTGGAGTCGATGTTCACGTTACGAGCGGCGGTAAGGTCAGCCGTGCTGAAGTCCGCGAGACTTCCCACGCCGTCGGCGATGGTGCCGCCGGCCCAGTTGCCGGCCGTGCCCCAGGAGCCGCCTGCGGCATTCGTCCACGTCCCGTCCGCACCGAATGAATGGAGCGTCAACGTGACTACAGTCATCATCCAAACCGCCAATTGAGAAACCCGACTTCTGATTGTCTTCATAACCCTAAACCCCTTTCGCTTTTCCCAGAGACATACCATCCCTGCGCATGCCTCACTTAATCACATCAGCAGAAAAAAGTCAACGGGTTTCTGGCTTTACGTAAAGTTGCGCAAGCGAAATAATGGTCGGAACTAAAGAGGAGTGCTGAATCTTGAAACTCCAAACTGCTAACTTTTTAGCATCCGAATGGCACGAACCACGCGAATAAGCGTCTCGGTGAGCCGCTGAGGAAAATAGCAATCTTTCGTGGTTTTCGTGTATTTCGTGGTAAAAGAACTAAACGCCCAGCAACTCGTTTTCGATGCCGATAGGACGCGGGAGCTTTCGAACTTGCACAGCGGTTTTTCCCTTGACCCAATGTCCAGGGATCAGCCAGTGCATCGGATGCTCAGGCAGTCCCTTCTGTTTGCGGCCCACCTGGGATGTTAGAAGATCGATCGCAGCAAAGCACGTCTCCTTCATCTCTTGGTCGATGCCTGTTGCAGATCTGGCGCGTTTACCCCAGAGATCTAAAGAAGCAAAGCCAATCTTCTTAGGAGTTGTCATGCCCCATTTTTTAATATCAGGGGTGCCCGGCGAGATCACAGCTTCTAGCCTGTTCAGCGCGATCCACTCTTTCACTTTGTTCGCCTCTAACTCAGGTGCAATCAGCGGTTTAATCTTTACCTTCCGCAATTGAAGCCAGACGTGATAGGCGGCGATCCAGCGATGATGCGTACGTAGATCATCTTCGCTCCGCACGCAAAAGCCGATCCGCTGATAGCCCAGCGCCT
>JBAXOG010000030.1:0-34443 GCA_037133395.1 bacterium
ATTTGAGACTCCAACCGTAAGGAATTCACGGGCTGCGTGGCATTGGAACCGCTCAGCGTCACGCTATTCGTAACCACATAATTGACCGTACCATCCAAATTCCCGGACGCCGCCGCTGCGTCCAATACCGTCGCGCCTGTATACCGTACCACATTGCCGCCGGACACCGTCCCGAAGCCCGTCCCTGTCCCGTCCTTCACAAAGGCGTACCCGCCGATGATCCCGTTCGTTAGCGTCGGACTGGAGGTCACCGTGGAGCCCGCAGCCGAAATATCCATAGTTAACGTGCCGCCAACCTGCCGCGTCCACGTGTTGCTCAGCGAGAGCGTCGTGCCGCTGCCACCGTTCGGCGTGAGACTGACCGTGCTGCCGCCGGCATTGACTACCAGATTACCGAGTGCGGTCGCCGACGTTCCGCTGTTCTTGCCCTTAATGTTGAGCGTTCCGCCTGCAAGCGTCACGGCAGAGGCGGAGTTGAAGACCCCGTTGGTGTTCACCGAGAGATCGGCCTGCAACGTGCCCGCGTTCACTGTCAGCGGCACCGCATTACTTAGAAATCCGCTTATGACCAGCGTGGCGCCGTTGTTCACCGCCATCCCGGAACTGGCCGAGTTCGTCCCGGCAATCGTCAGCGTTCCGCCGTTGACCGTTGTCGCGCCCGTGTAGGTACAGGAACCGGACAGCGTCTGCGACCCCGTGCCGATCTTGGTGAGGTTGATGGTTCCGGTGGTGTTCTTGATTTGGCCGTAATAATTATTACCTGTGGCATTACCGTCTCCCAGCGTCAGCGTGACGGTCCCTCCCGCTGACACGTTATCAATGACCGATTTTATATAATAATACGTCGAACTGCCACCGGTAACCAACCCGTTGATAACAGCATTATGACCATTCAAGTCAACTCTCGCCATTCCAGTACTCCACACTGTAAGAGTCAGGTTCCCCTTGCCCGCCCCATGAGGCAGGGCGTTGTCAACGCCAAGTACTAAATAGGTAGACGATCCACTATCAGTATAGAGCTGGGTGGCGCCGGTATAGTCATTCGCTGAACTGCTCATCATCGATCCAAGTCCATCGCTTCTGAACGTAATACCGCCAGGCCCAGTGATCGGGCTACTTAAATTTATACCTTCATAAACTGTGATGCCGCCGATGTTATTGATTCCGCGATTTGCGTTGAGGCTTGGCCTGTAACTACCCGTCCCGCTTCGCAAATTTGCACCTCGAAAGATCAAGGCGTCTGACGTGAAACTTGCAGGCGCAAGACCCAGGTTGACATCATTCGTGAAAGCGAGATCCAGACCATTCGTCACCACGATTCTTCCTGTGAAGTTCGAGTTGTTGGCCCGCAGATGGATGATGCCTTGCCAGTTGCCGATACCGACAAGCGTGAGATCGCTGCTCCCGCTCAGGGGGCTGTCGATAGCTTCCCACGTGTTGTCACCTGTCGAGCGCTTTGTAAAGGTGGGGTTCGAACCTGTAAGGTTCAGCGTACCGCCAGCGATTATGCAACTATTGACATCGAACGTCAGTTTGTTGACATTGATTGGTCCGCTCAGCGTCACCGTTCCCGCCGCATTGGTGAAGATCGCCTCATCGGCGCCATTGGGCCAAGCCCCAAAAGGAGCCGCACCCGTCGCGCT
Organism: bacterium; assembly: GCA_037133395.1. Taxonomy (GTDB): domain Bacteria; phylum Verrucomicrobiota; class Kiritimatiellia; order RFP12; family UBA1067; genus CAIZQW01. The sequence goes on from JBAXOG010000030.1 coordinate 1,644, forward strand.
CCAGTTGTTCGACGTCGTATTCCACGTTCCGTTGCCGCCGAGCGTCGTCCCATTGCCCGACCACCAATACTGTCCGGCCTGCGAAGCCAGTGCCAGACTCAAAATCAAACTCACACACCCGACTAACTTTCGTATTGTTGTATTCATGATACACACTCCATCTCTTGAACGTTATTGAATATATTACCAAAGCGTGTGATGAAACGACATGCTTTATCGTGCATTTCGTTTGCTTTTTTGTGCAACGCGGAATGGATGGAATGGTGGAGTTGAATGCCTTGCTGGGCGAATAGGCGCCTGCCGCGCCGTAGCCTTAGCGCAGGTGGGTCACCGCCTGTATATTCTGGGCGTATAGGCGCCTGCCGCGCCGTAGCCTTAGCGCAGGTGGGTCCCCGCCTGTACACGCCGCAAATTAAGGTCCGGCAGCTGCCGGACCGCCATTGCACAGGCGAGGACGCCTATGCGCCCAGGTTTGCCACCATTGCACAGGCGAGGACGCCTATGCGCCCAGGCTTACCGCCATTACACAGGCGTAGGCGGACAGACGCGTGCCCCTTGTGTCAGGTGCCCTTCTTATGGTCTAAATACTTTTCAGCAGTGGTATTATTTAACGCGTTTCAGCGTAATATTAAAGAGTTGTAACCCGCCCCAGTTCTCCGTCGCACCTGCGCGCAGCGCCACGGGATAGACACCCGCTTTTTGGATGGTGACTTTGCCCGCCGGGAAAACCACTCCGTTGGCCCAGCCGCCGGCTGAGGGTGCCTTGCCGATCAATTCCTTATCACCGATTTGCAGCCGATAGGGAACATCGGCGCGCATACCGCCGCCGTCGATGCTCACTTCATATTCGCCTGGAGTAAAGAAGCGCACTTTATCCCATGACAGCCATTCCGTTGAATCTCTCCAATTTTCGATCCATATCCGGTTCTCGCGACTGTCGCGATCATTCAAGTGGATGCCGTGTTGCTTGGCCTCATTGGCTCCAAGCACCAGGACATCGTTCGGATCAGGACGGACATCTCCGTCCCACGGAGCAAATCCCTTGACCGCAAAGACCATCATCGTGCGCCCACTCCATTCGGCGGGAATCGTGATATTCAAACCTGAGCTATCCTGCTTCCACTCCACCTTACCCTCGTAACCGAGCAAGCGGATTTCGGAAGGCTTGCCGTCTACCAGACGGGCGGCGGTCCCCAATGATTTGACGAGTACGCTCTGCTGCGGGCCACCCATGCAAAGGACATAGAGCGTCTCCCCTTTGGATGTGAAGCGAATATCGTCGTCCTTCATGCGAAAGCCAGGTTTCCACAACGTCTCGCCGATTTCCCTCCGGCTCAGATCCGTCGGGCCTTCCCCGAAGATCTGCCAGGGCCGCGTACCATAAATCGCTTCGCCATTCACGCGCAGCCATGCCCCCAGTCCTTCAACCGCCTTGACATGGAGCGGAACAATCGTGCCGTCGGGCTTGATCGCGGGGGACAGCAGGAAGTTGCCTCCTTTACTCACTATCTCAATCAAGGTGGCAATCTGGCAGTCTCCTGACCGGTCGCGATCATCCGACTTGTTATATGCCCACTGGGAAAGACACTCAGCTCGGATCCATGCATAGCGACGGATGACGGACGGGAACCCGAACTCGGTCATCAAGACGGTGCCCTTGCCCGAGGAAGCCTTGCGGCACGTCCACAGCCCATCCCGTGGGCGGCTCTTGTCCTTGGCCTTGAGGTTGTAGTAATGCGCCACCAGCGGAATGGAGTATTCCGGGAAGGGCAAGCCGAAGTCGTCAGTGTCCATCATGTCCGGCTGATAGGTCGTCACGAGGTCATGCATCCGGCGATACCACGATTGCTTCCACCAATCCGGCACATCGTCGCAGGTAAACTGCCATTTCCCGTCCCGATACTTGGGATGATACAAATCTACATTTGCCGGGTCGTTGCCGTCGTAAGGAATGCCAGCATACGGCCCATTCGTGTCGCATCCCTTGTTGCTCTGTGTCGTCCGGTAGCTGCTGGCGAGATGCTCGGTGATCCCGAAGGGCATTCCCGCTTTCTTGGCCGCAGCCTGCCAGAGCCCCACGATGTCCTTATGCGGCCCCATGTTCACGGCATTCCAGCGGTGGTACTTGCTATTCCAGTTGTCAAAGTTGTTCATGTGCACCCCGATGGTGAAGAAAAATCGGGCGCCGTTCTCCTTGAAAAACGCCATCAAGGCATCGGGATCAAACTTCTCCGCCTTCCACGTTTGAACGACATCCTTATACCCGACTTTGGAGGGATGACCAAACTTTTCCAAATGACTTTTATAATTTGCGGTGCCTTCGCAGTAGAGTCGTTGGTGATACCAATCCCCCGCTTCGCCCGCTGAGTCGGCGCTCCAATGAGCCCAGATGCCGAACTTGGCATCGAAAAACCACTCGGGACAAACAAACTGTGCGGCGATAGAATCCCAGTTCCCCTTGAACGGCCCGGGCTCCAGCGGCAGATCCGCCGGTCGTGGCATGGCGCGCAGGCGCGCGGGTTCAGGAGGATCTGCCGTTAGACTGGCTGCAATGTATCCATATTTTACAGGTGATTCAAATGGCGCTGCTGGCAAGCCTTCTTTGTTGAACAGATTAAAAAATCCAAAGTCGATGCAGGCGTAACGGATGGCCTTCACCTGGGTAACTTCTTTGAGTGCAACCACGACATCGTTTCCATCAATGTGCGCCTCGCTCCAGATCCATTCCCCCTTTTCATTTTGAATTTGAAACCCTTCGAGTTGGCTTCCGGGATTGGTGCGAGTCACCGGCTTGATTTCGGGCTTTCTAGTAGACGGACGGTATTCCTTGGGGAGCTCCTTGGCTTCCAGCCCCGATCCTATACTCGAGAAGCTGACGCGAATATGGTTCCCTTCAACCTTCGAAGAACTATACACCGGACCGGAACAAACAATCACTCTCCCGTATTCCCTGGCCAGCGCAAGGCGAGCCAGTCGCTCACCATGGGGACGTTTATTTTCGGGATGATTATTGTCTGCCTCAGCGGTGTCGTAAATCACGGCCATACCAGTCTTGGGCAATGCTTGAGCCTGAGCCTGAATGAGACGCATCAGAGCCACGTTCCCTTCCGGGGTTGGCCCCCCTTTGACGACCACCCCTGGCAACTGGCAATAATAAAACGGAAGATCCTCCTGGCCCCAGGCAGAACGCCAACCTTTGATATGGGCCGGAAATAATTTTCCATAAGCTTGCGGGTTACCTAAATTGTCTTCGGCTTGATACCACAAAAACCCGCGAATAGTGAAAGGGGTAAACGGATGAACCATTCCGTTGTAAAGTCTCGAGGGGGTTGCGTAAACCCGCCACAGCGGCCAAGGCAGTTTTTTGGGATCTCCTCCTTGCGCCAGATATTCTTTATTCTTGATTTCACCTTCGCTATTTAATTTCAGCCCGGTCTCGGCGATCTGGTCTAACTCCGGTTCGGAAGCAAACGCTTCACGGGCCATCCATGCCTGAATCGGCGTTCCTCCAATAGCCCCTTGGATAAACGCTACGGGAACACCCAGTTCCTTTTGCACCATTTTCGCGAAGTAATACGCCGTCGCATAGACGTGTCCTACGGTTTGCGGACCTACAATGAGCCATCGGCCGTTCTGTATATCGTCCCGGGGCTTTGGGTCCTCTTGTCTGCCAAATGTAAAAAACCTGAGTTGTTGATTTTCCAACTCTTTTTGTTCCTCGACTGTGTATCGCCCAAGGGACAACTCCATATTGGATTGTCCTGAGCAAAACCAGACCTCTCCCACAACTACATCTGTGATTTTTTTCTCAACACCGCCGGATCGAACCAGCAGTGTCTTTCCCTCGGCAGAGGCTGAAAGGGGCGCCAGTTGCACCTGCCACTTTCCCTGAGTATCCGTCTTTGTTTTTTTTGTCTGACCGGAAAATTCGACAATGACCGTTTCGCCAGCAGATGCCCAACCCCAAATACGAATGGGCTTGTCGCGTTGCAACACAACATGATCACAAAATATGCCCGGCAGCTTGAGTTGCGGAGGTGTGTTCAGCCCCACGCCCTTGAGCTCCGCAGCGCGGACTAACCCGGCTGAGGCAAGCATGAACATTCCGACCCCGACGACAACATTCATCACAGCACTGATTCTTTTCATTCGTTCCCCTTTGTATGCACAGTGTACGCGCCCCGACGCTCACACGGCTATTCCTCATGTAATGGTGACATGATATTCTACTTCATCCCTTTTGGGAATGCAGTAACGTGCATTTTTATTGCTATTTTGTGCAACCAAAGAATTTCTTTATTGCCTTATTAACGCTTCGCTTTCGGCATTCGCCGAATGGTTACGGATACGTAACGAGTCCTTATTGCGTAATTGCCTTATTGAAAATTGGGAGGGACGGCGGATCGCCGTCCGGCGGTCGATCCGACCGCCCTCCCGATAGGGTCTTCTTCCAAAATTCCACCATTCCATTATTCCATTCGCGTGGTTCGCGTTTTTCGGATGCTAAATTTATTTTGTATTGACGTTGATCTGCTTCAGGTATTTCATTTTTTGCTATCAACCGTGAAAACAAAATGTCCTGATGGAACACTCCACGTGGTTGATTTCTCAGATTCTTGGACGCATTTCACTGAAGATTCGATGGACAAAGGACGTCCACTTTCCATGATGACCGGCTTTGATTTGGCGGGAACCACTACGCGAGCGGAAGTGTTGGGCGGGATGGTAACATCCATGACCAGTTTCCCCTCTTGTCTGCGCCAGTTGCTGATGATCTTGCCGAAGGGTGATTGATAGGAACATTCGACCCATTCGAGTCCGCTGACAATCGCGGGTTTGATCAGGATCCTTTTAAACCCAGGCCCACTCGGATCCGGTCGGATGCCCGCCAACCCAGCATAAAACCAGTGTCCAAGGGAGCCTCCCAAGACGGGCATCATCGCCTGTCCTCCCGACCAGTTTTCCATGAGCAGATCATTTCCGGCGCCCTTGGTCATGGAGAACCAGGATGGAAAATCTTTCTGCGTTATCACCTTGAGGCAAAGTTCCGGATCGAGATCAGTCAGTTGATCCAATAGATACGGGGTGCTCACAAATCCCGTGCTGAGGTGATCCTTGTGGGCCGCAATTTCCTGGAACAACGCTTCCGTGACCTTGGCTTTCACCGTCGAATCCTCGGGTACCAACCCCAGCGCAAGGGCCATGATCTGCCCAGCCTGCGTACACGGCCGGTTCCCCTTCCACCATTCATGATGCAATACGTCAAAGGCTACCGGAACTCTCCAATTGCCGTGCTTCACTTTCCAGTCAGGCTTGCCGTAAATTCCTGTCGTGGAGTCGAGAAAATGATCGTTGAATTTTTTCCGCACGTCCCGAGCCATCTCACGAAAGCGCTGCGCATCCTCACGCTTTCCCAGCAACTCCGCACAGGAAGCCATGATATTCGCATATTCATAGTGCGCTGGCGTATTGATCAATTCGCGTGGAGTTTCTTCCACTGGATACCAATCCAGAAGTCCCCAGTCTTGGAGGCCACCACTTTGCTCCGCCATCTTTTGCAAAAACTCCAGATACCGCTTCATCGCCGGGTAGTGAGCCCGAATCAAACGGTCGTCGCCCGTATAGAGTCGATACTGCCAAGGCATCCAGATCGACATCCCACCCCACCAAGGACTGTTGTAGTCGTTAAACTTAGCCCCGGGCGCAACTTCGGCGACATTCCCGTCTTCCTTCTGGGTGTCCATCATCGCATCTACCCAACGAGCGAACATCGGCTTGGACTCCTGGAATTGATAAACAAAGGATCGGAACGTGGACTGGCAATCCTGGACCCAGGCTTTGTATTCCCGGGTGGGATCGTTCGGAAGAAAGGTGGTATAATTAACCATCGTTCGCCGGACCGCATCGTGCAACCATATCAAATACTCGTCAGAGCACTTAAAGTCACCAACCGGTGTGGCCTGGGAGGTCAGATTGCGCATGACCAAATCATCCAGCTCGGGTTGCGCGGTTACACCACTGACGACGACGTCAGACGCCGCTGTATAAAAAAAGCGCGGAGCATAAACTTCCTTTTCCCCTGTTCCTGCCAGCCAGAACTTGCTGACTCTTGAATTGGTTTTATCTTTGGGGCGTGAGGTAATACTGATCGGCTGTCCTGGTTTCCCGATGGTTTTAAATTCAAGAAGACCGTTCAGCTCTCTCCCGAAATCATAAACTGCCCTCTGGGTTTTTTTGTCGTATTGGACAGATACCGGTTTAACGCGTTCGATCACGCGATTGAATTCTTCCTTTTGGTGTTCCAAACGTCCGGCCGGAGCGGCGACATCCACCACCGGTTTCCATTCGCGTTGGGTCACCTTTCGAAGGTCGATATCTTCGGAAACAATTGTACTGCGAACGATCTCCCCTCGAGACCAGCTCCAGCTCTTATCCGAAACGATCCAGGTCTCCGTTTGATCGGGATGAATCAGCCGCAGGTTCAAACGGAGCTTGGGAATATCCATGTAAATCTGGGTGAGATACTCGAAGCCCCCATAAGGATCTCCATCCAGCGCATACCATCCATCGGCGAGAATCACATCAAGTGAATGCTTGCCCATGGACTTGAACCGCTCCGTGACATCAAAGGTCAGGTAAGGAGTCCGCTTATTGTATTGGGTCCATCCTGGGCCTACCAGGTAGTCTCCCACTTTGACTTGGTTGATCCAACACTCACTATAGCCAAGCCCACTAAAGGAAAGCACCGCGCGTGATACCGGTTTTTCGACTGAAAATGCTTTTCGGAGGTAAATGGCTCCATGCTCATGACGACGGGCCTCCACAAGACTTTTCTCTTCCGCTTTCGGCGCAAGCGCTTTACCATCCGTGAGCAGACCCGCCGCCCATCCTTTGCCTTCGATCGTGCTGTTGCTTAAAAGGGGCAGGCCTCCAGTCGCTTTCACCGGAGCCCCCAGAGCCACATTTTTTTGCCCGGAGAATACCTCGATTTCGCCCAATGCACCATACAGTGGCGCTCCGGACCAGCGCGCCGGGAGTTTCTCAAAAGTAAACCTCACAAAACGGGCGGTCTTGTGCTGCACGGGAAAGACACACTGCTGCCACCCAGGGTTCGGAGCATCCTTGTCCCCGGTCGCATACACCGTTTCCGCCGACTCAAAACGCTCGGTGTCGGAAATCTCGATCTTATAACGCAACGGAAACATCCACCCATCCTTCCACTCGGTCAGGCTCCATGTCTTGAAGCGTTTCGGATGCACCACAATCGTCTCGACGGAACGGGCCTGACCCAAATCGATCGTCACCGAGCCGGATTCATTCTGATTTTTGCACTTGTATAAATATCCCTCCGCCTTGCCGATTCCTGGTTGCGGTTCCACAAAAAGATCCGGCGCAATCCATCCGCCCTTCCAATCGTCCGGTTTCATTTTTCCGGTCAGAAATGTTGCCGCATCCGACGCGGGCCACTCATTCCCCTTCTCATCCCAAAGGCGTACCCGCCACCAATAACGATGTTCGGAAGCCAAGGATACTTTCCCGGGAAGCTCCACATGCATGGCATCGGACGTGACTTTCCCGCTATCCCATAGATCGGCTTGGCCTTGCGCCAGCCGCTCACGGTTCGAGCCAACCTGGATTTGATAAGCGGTTTGCGCCGCTCCAAGATTGGCTGCTTCCATGCGCCAGCTCAAGCGGGGTGTCGCCTCATCAATTCCCGCTGGATCGATTTTAGACTCGCAACGCAGTTCTGCCGGCCTCGCTCCTTCAGTCCCATAAACCAAGGATGATATTGTAAGCGCTGGAAGCAATAGGGCTGTAAAAGAAATGATGTATCTCATGCTACCTCCATATCTAGTTTATTCACAAAGTGTTTGTTGTTTTAAATTCATAGTGGCCGGAACCAGTCTCGTATACTGCCGCCTTGCCCTCTATCCGCAAGAATTTCACCGACTGGAATTTGTCGGCGGATTTGCCTGATTCCGTGACGGACCCAATATCCTTCGTCGGGATGTAGACAAGGGCCGTGGTGTTGACCGGGATAGTGATGTCCAGTGTCAGTTGACCGCCCGTCCGTTTCCAGTTGCTGACGATGCGGCCATAGGGTGAATCGTAATGCGACTCCACCCAGGTCAGCCCAGTGACGACGGCGGGTTTGATAATGATCCGTTTGAAACCGGGCGCAGATTCATCGGGACGTATTCCGCCAAGCCCGCGGTAACACCAGCGGGCGAAATTACCACCGAGAGACGGCATGATCGCGGCCCCGCCCGCCCACGTCTCTTTCATCAAATCGTTGCCACTGCCAATCGTCATGGAATACCAGGAGGGAAATTCGTGCGTGGTAGTCATCCGCCAGCAGGTTTCCGCATCCAGATCCATGAGTATATCCAGCAGATAGGGCGTGCTGACAAAACCTGTGCTGAGCCGGTCTTTGTGCGCATGGATCTCGCGGAGCAATGCATTCTCCACTGCCGGACGGGCCGATTCCGGCACAATCCCCAAGGCCAACGGCAAAACTTGTCCGGCCTGGGTGCAGGGACGATCCCCAGTCCACCATAAGGAATGCAGCCGGTTGAGACCGCCCGGAACATCGCCGTTCCCCTTGCGCAACTTCCAGCCTTTTTGCCCATAGATACCTGTAGCTGGATCAAGGAATTGTTGATTAATCGTTTCTTTTATCTGCTTGGCCTTCGCTGCATATTTTTCCGCATCGGTCGCCAGCCCAAGCATCCCGGCGGTCTTACTGACAACCTGAGCGTAATGATAATGCGCAGGGGTGTTGATCAGGCCGATAGGCGTCTCTTCGACCGCAATCCAGTCGGGCAAACCCCACTTCTGCAAACCACCGCTTTTGACTGCTTCAGACTCAAGGAAATCCACGTAGCGTTTCATCGCCGCATAGTTTTCTTTGAGCAAGGTCGCGTCGCCATAGGCCAGATACCATTCCTGCGGCAACCAGACCCCGCAGCCGCCCCACCACGGGCTGTTATAAAAATCGAAGACGGGGCCGGGGGCGACATTGGCGATATTTCCATCCGCTCGTTGGCTGTCGATCATGTCATGCTCCCAACGTTCATACATCACCTGCGACTCATCGAAGAGATAGAACGCCGAGCCAAACATCGACTGGATGTCCTGGGTCCACGCCTTCCACTCCCGCATCGGGTCGTTTGGAAGGAACGTGGTATAGCTCACGACGGTCCGACGCACCATATCATGCAAAGCCGTGGTGGTCTCGTCTGAGCAACTGAATCCACTGCTCGGAGTCTCCATCGAGGAGACTTGGCAGCCCAGTAGGTCTGAAAGGGCCGGCTCCGAATTAAGGCCGCTGACTTCCACCTTGCGCATTCCAGCGTGGAAGAATTTAGGTTCATACAACTCTGGTGCACCCGTGCCGGCGAGCGTGAAGAAACTCGTCCAATTTTGGGGTCTTGGTGCGCCATCCCCCCCGGGTACGGCTGGAATGGTCGTGATCTTTAGTTGCGTCCCCGTCTCGCCCTTCGCTTTGAAACGGACCCAGCCATTGATCGTGCGTCCAAGATCCCAGACACAGACTTTGGTCACCGGATCATATTTTATGTTAACCGGCTTAACCTTCTCGACGATTCGGTTAAACGGCTCTTTCTGGTGCTGCAACTGTCCCCGGGGGGCGCTGACCGGGACGACCGGTTTCCACGTCCTGTTGTTTTCGCCCGCCAAACGTAAATCGACATCCTCGCCCGCGATCCAGTTCCGGGTGATTTCGCCGGTGGACCATCGCCACGACTCGTCGGAGCGAACGATCGTCTCAGTGCCGTCGGCATGGATCAGCCTGAGATCAAGGATCAGTTTCGGCAGATCGACATACGGTTTTGTTTCGAGCTTATGAACCCATGGATCTTTCTTTAAAGCATACCAGCCGTCCGTAAGGATCACATCCAGTCGCTTGGATCCCGCCGTCTTGAGACGGTCGGAGACATCAAACGTCAAATACTGGACCCGGTGGTCATAATCGGTGAATCCGGGGCCGATGACATAATCACCGACCTTGCGGCCGTCGATGGCCAGTTCGGAAAACCCAAGTCCGGAAAAGGAGACTACGGCGCGAACCGCGGGCTTGGAGAGTTCAAAATCCTTCCGAAGATAAATCGCTCCGTGTTTGTGTGCAGGCTTGTCTTGATTTGAATCACCAACCGAAGGGCAGAGCGCGAGGCCATCCGTGAGTTGTGTCTTTGACCACCCAAAACCCTCCACGCTGGCGCTGGCATCCACAGATGAGCCTGCGGCGATGTTATTGGCTCCCGAGAAAACCTGAAATTCCCCCAATGCAAATGCAACCCCTCGGCCCGGACCCCGCGCCCACATTTTGGCAACCGTGAGCCGCACATAACGGGCAGTCCGGCCCTGTGCCTCGAACACCACCTGAGCCCAGCCCGGGTTCGCATAATCCTGCGCGGTGCAATCCGCCACCATCTCCGCCTTGGCGAACTTCGCATCATCCGAAACCTCGATGCGAAACCGGAGGGGAAACGCGTAACCTTTGACCCATCCGCCCGCTGCAGGATCATTATGGCGCATAGGATGCAGCACGATCCGGTCGATGCGCTGTGGTTTCCCGAGATCCACCTGAACCCATTGCTCCTCGTCCGCGCGCTTTCCCTCTACCGCGAAGCCCAACGACACCCTCGTCTCCCGCGGTGCCAGATCGGCTCCAATCCATTTTCCGCGCCAGTCATCTGCCCGCATTTTGCCAGTCATAAACATCGCCGCGCCGCTCCACGCCGATGGTTGTCCGCTATTGTCATAAACACGGACCTTCCACCAATAGCAGCTTTCGGAAGCGAGCGTCGCCCCGGCATAGCGCACGGAAATGCTCTGATCCGATACCACCTTGCCGCTGTCCCACAGGTCGCCTTTATCCTTATTCAGCAGCGCTTCCGAGCTCGCGAGCAAGATCTGATATGCGCTTTGACTTTGCCCACGAATCTTGCTGTCCTTGAATTTCCACGAAAACCGTGGTTGGGCGACATCAATGCCGACCGGGGTTACGCGAAATTCACAGCGCAAGTTTGTCGGATCCGTCGTGGATTCGGCCATCAACTGGCTTGGCTTAAAGGCTAAAGCCATCAAGACAAAAGCCAGCGTGGTTAGCATCTTCAACATAGATTACTCCTGATTTTTTATTTCACTTGGCAGAAATCGATACCGTTGTTTGTAAGGTCACAGGACCGAGCAGACCCGATTCCAGAAGCGGTGTGTCGCGGTTGTAAAACTTCCAGGTCGTAAAGGTGTAGCGGCCCTTCTGCGGACGCTGCTCGCCGGTCCACACCCAGTCCGGAATATATTTGATCCCCTGCCCTGCTGGATCGTTGCACTGGCGGCGCGGTGCCATCCATTCGCAGTCATCCGGCTGCTGCTCGTCGCCCACCATCCGGTTCACCCAGAGGTTAGTGACTTTGATCTCCAGCTGATTGCGCCCTGGCTTGAGCAAGTCGGTGACATCCACGCGGAACGGCGGCTTCCACAGGATCCCTGCCTGCTTACCGTTGATCGTCACCTCAGCCAGATTCTTAACCTTGCCGAGATCGAGGGTGTGGATTCGTTTGGAGTCTAATAGATCCTTCGCAACGTCGAAATCGCGTCCATACGTAGCGGTCCCGGAGAAGTAGCGAATCCCTGCATCCGTGTTTGCTGTCCAGGAGCCCGCTTCCATCTGAGCCTCGGCGGGTGCGCCCCAACCTGCAGGGAACTTCACCTGCCACGGGCCATTGAAAGCTATCGGTGAGGGCACGTCGCGCACCTCTGCTTTGGCTGTGCGGCCAGAAGCGAGCTTCAATTCGTAAGTGCCCGCCTTGTCCGTTTCAATTCCGATCGCATCGCCACGCTGCCAAATCATTTCTGCTGAACAGGCTTTTCCATCGCGGGTGATCGACTGGACGGGATCAGCTTTGCCGGAACAGAAGACGACAAACATCGAACCGAACGGTGTGAAGTGAAGCGGCATGACTGTGCGGCCCGCTTCCCTCCGCCAGACCGATGCCGGTGTGACCTTGCCCGTCTCTGGATTCCAGATTTCGGGAATCTTATCACCTACACGGAACGTCAGCTCCGCACTCATCGGTGCAGCCACCTGACTCGAGATGAAATAAATCTCGCGATCGCCCGCACGGCGATGGATCCAGGCCACGGCCGCTTCGTTTGAGCGCGACCCACAGAGGGTGTTCTCAAGACCACCCCAGAGCTGGGCAGGGCCGCCGACGGTACGGGTCTCAACATCGGGAACCACGTGCAAATCGCGCATCACCCCAAGCAGTTCGTCAGACCATTCCATGGTTTTGGGGGAATTACCATAGAACTGAGGCGCAGGCCGGTTTTGCATCACCCAGGTGGTCTCTGGATCAGGCTGATCTTTGCCCATGGGTATCCAGCATAACCGTCCTTTACCACAGCGGTTCTCCTTGACCGTCTTGCCGTCACACGCGCCCCAGAGCTCTGCCGCCAGGGCTTCCACCTGCCGGTCACTGGCCGGATAATTCTGCAACCCGGCAGCGCGAGTCGGTCGATCAGAGCAGATCACCGTCCCACCCGCCTTGACCAAGGCCAAGGCTTTGCGCAACAACGCGGGACTCACCCCGGCAGAAATACGCGGCAAGACCAACACCCGGTAGCCGGCATCGGAATGGGGCAGGACGAAACGACCGTCCTTGAACTCGGCCAGCAAGAAGGTCTCCTCCGAACAGAAATCATAGTTGTGAAGTTTGTGCAGTCCGCTGGGCACGGTGTTTCTCCAATTCAGCGAGGGAAAAACCATAAGGATGTCCGCGACCGCATGGCCTTGTTGCAGCATGAACTGGCAACGCGAGATGTAATCCACCCACGCCCGTCCCTGATTCCACCAGGTCTGGCCAGGATTAAACATCGTGCCCCAGAATCCCAGGCCCATGCCTGGCTTCACCTTGTCGCCCCACGGCTCCAGAGCCGAGCCATGCATCGTCATCTTGTTGAGCCCGTGACAGAACGATAAGTCGCCGATGCGTTTGATCGCGTAAGGATCGATGGACCACGCCCCGTCGCTCCATCGCCCAGTGAACGTTTCCGCGCCGACCATTTTCCGTCCGTAGGTTGTGGCGGCACTGGCGGCCCAGCGGAGGGTCTCGATGCAGTCGCCACTGGCCCAGACCTCGCCCATGGGGCGGGCCGTCCGACCGTCGCAACGCACTGGATCAAAGGGGCCGTAGTAGCCCTCGGTCATAAACTCCATGCCTTTCTTGGCGCAGACATCGGTGAGGTAACTGAAAAAGTTGTCAGCAAAAAGATCCGTCTGGGTCAGGTGCAGATCATATTCAAAACGAGCACTCAGAACTTTCGCAGTGAACGTGGGGCCACCCTTATAGCCGACCAGCCACGGCACAGGATCATACCCGCGCCGCACTTGGAACTCCTTGCGAAAATTCGCCGACCATTCGGGATGGCCGACTTCCCAACTGTCCGCCTCCACGCCCAGGATGGTTTTTCCGGCGAGTTGAGGTGAATCCTTGATAAAACGCCCGACCATGCCGTCGAACATCGCCTGGTTGGCCTCGCGACTCAGCTTGTCGCATTCGAGACCCTTGCCGCCCGCCGGCGCCACGCGATTGTAGGCCTTGGCATTTTTCATCCCATAACGGCGGATGGTCCACTCTCCTTGGGGCACGTCCCATGTCAACACCTCGCCCTGGATGTGGCGGGTCAACTCGACAATCTCACCGATCTGAAGTTCTTTCTTCCCTTTCGGCACGGCGACAATGGCCACGTCATGCGTGAAATCCATCCCACCTGGGGGCAACAAAATGAGTTCGCCCTGAGGTCCACGGCGTTCGATCGCGATCCGTCCATCCACCAGTCCGCGCGCCGACCAACCCCATTCTTCCACCGAATCCTTTGCCAAAACTTTACCATTGAGCGCCACATTCTGTCCGCCAGCGAAGACCTGCAGTTGGTTCAGTCCGAAACAATATGGCCCCGGCCCGCCACTCGGTCGCTTCCACAATCGTGTGGCCGTGACGCGAACGTATCGCGCCGTGCAACCTTTGCCAGAAGCGATGACAGCATCCGTACCGGGGTTTGGCACGTCCTCGGTTGTGCGGTCCAACAGCGGCGTAGAAGTTGAAAAGGACGGATCGGACGCACCTTCCACTTTGAATCGCACCGGAAATCCAAACCCTTTCTTGCTATCGTGATCGAGGGGATTAAGAACAACCCGTTCAATAGGGAATTCCTGTCCAAGATCAACTTGCACCCATTTCGTTTCATCGCGGGTCGTCAGTGCCGCATGATAGCCGAGTGAACTGGACTCGGATGAAGATTGTTGCAGAAGGAACTTGGATTTCGCCGCCGGTCCAGTAACGCTGATTTCGCTGTAGTCCAGGTGCTGCACCGCCTGCTCCGGCGTGATCCACGGTCCGCCGCTGTGACACCAGCCGGGGCCGCATTGGGAAATCAATGTCAGCCCCAACCGGTTCGCCTCCTCAGCGGCGAATTTCCAATGCTCAAAAAACTCCGGGGTCATGCATTTCACCGGATTGGGCATCTTGTGGGTGGGATTAAACCCGGCGTCCACGTCGCCGCACAACATGATCATCGCACCGGAAAAGCCGTTCCGCTTCATGGCCTCCAGATTATGCGTAATGCCTTCCTTGGACACGAGGTCATGCATCCAGTCCCAGAACAGTTCCGGACGTGCCGACAACGGGGGCGATTGAAAGCCCTCACGCAAATCATCCGCCGTCACACCGGCTGTATCCCCATGGAATGCAGGTTTGTTTTGAGGAATCTCTCCGCTGAACGCGCAGAGAATCGTAGAAAAGAAAGTGAGTATCGCGAGGTTAATTGTTTTCATTTTGTTCACCAGATGTTTGCAACCAGCGTCCTAGGTGATGCGCGTCGCGACATTGTCTCATTCCAAACTCGGCTTTGCCAGCTCTCCCCGAAGTTGAGCTTCACCGCCTTCCCATTCATAGACACCATAGAATTGTGAAACCGAGTCCAGCCAGAGCACGATCCGGTGCATGTCTTCGGACGAAAGTTTCACGTCGTGATGGCCTTTGGAAAGCATGTCGTAAAGTTTCGACGCGCGCGCGCCAAATTTTCCAGGGGTAGTACGCAAAAGATCGCCATAGTCGGTAAAGGCGAACTTGGGCGCGAGGCTGAGGTACGAGGCGTAATACGTGGTGGCACAGTCCATATAGGCCGTCCCCTTGCGCCTCACGAGCCCCGCGTCGAGCGGTGGCGCCTTGTCCTTATTCTTTTCGTGGCAACTCACGCAGTTGCGGTTGAGGACCGGCTGGACTAGGCGCGGATAACTCCACGGATTGGAACCGTCCACGTCAGGTTTCGGCACAGACGGTGCGCGCAGGAGCGCAAGTTTCGGCTTGGCGGAGCTGTCGTTTGCGTACGCACGGTTCTTGGGTTCGTGACATCCCATGCAACTGACGACTTCGCCCGGCTGGAAATAGACGCCTGCCCGCATGGACTGTACCGCCAAGCCTTTCTCGTCGAGCGCTTGAAAGAACATCTGCTTGCGGGTCGGCACCTTAAAATAGGCGCTTCCATCCTCTTCGACGGGCACTTCGCCGATCACCGCCCGAGCGAGGTTGATCGACATGCTCCCGGGAATCTGAATCCCCGTGTTGTGCGAAATGCGATTGCAACCGATCGGCAGCGGAATAATCTGCCAGATCCGGAGCGTCTTGATCTTCGTGTTTTCAGGGAATGGCCGCAGGCTGTCGTAGACGTTATTCACAGCCACGGTCGCCTCCTCCGCGCCACGATTCGCGGGTTCGGACGGGGCGGACGTCAACAAGGTTTTTTTTCCTGCGTCCTGCTCGGGAACGACCGGCGGAACGTTTCGCGTACGAAGCGGAATCGGATTCAGACTGGCGATGTCTGGATCACGATAAATCAGTTCCTTGTTCCCGAAGCTGTCCACCAGATAGATACCGAACATGAACGGGCGGCCCACGTCTTTCACCTCCACCGGCTCGTAAGCGGCCAGGGTGAAATCCTCACTCAAGGGCCACGGCGTTCCGTAACTCAGTGAACCGCCCTGGCTTTCCGGAAAACCGACTTCCGGCGTGAACCTTTTAACCGGCGCCATGAGGTCGTCGTCGGGTTCCCTTGGGTCCATGAGAATCAACGACCCGAACGACTGGCCATGATGCGGCGCACCGGTTCCCATAAATTTATGCGAACCCGGCACTTGCTGAAAATCCGTTTCCATATCAGCCCGCTGCCTTCGGGGCGAATAATTGCCATGAACAGAGCGCGCATTACGCCCGTCGGGCGTGGTCGTCCAAGGATGATGGGCGACCATTGAGTCGCGATCGACATAATCCCAACGGGTCCAGAGGATCATGCCGTCGTTGCCAATGGTGGGGGCCCACTCGTTGGTGTCGTGAAAGCTCAGGCACCGGATGCCCGAGCCGTCCACCGCCATGTCATGCAGGGTGTAGGTCGGACAATTCCGTCCGCAGCGCAAATAGCCGCCGCGCCGTTCGGAAATGAATGCGATTCGTCCGGCAGGCGTGAAGCACGGCGAGAAATCGTTCCACGTCCCATCAGCTAGCATCGTCAAACCCGTCCCATCCGTTCCCATTTTGAAAATGTGATAAACGCGGGTTTCGGTAAAATGCCCCTTGGCGGTATGGTCGAGGTGATAAAAATGTTCACCGCTCCCCTTGCACTCAACATAGGCGAACGCAACTGTTCTCCCATCATACGAAAGCGCGGGCGTGGCAAATGAACCGCCTTCGGTAGGCGCCTCTGTCGGTGACCTCTTCACATTCCCGTCGTAAACGTTTGGCCAGCGCTGGCGCGGCCCGCCGGTGGGCGTCTCGCCTTTCAGGCGTCCATTTTCGATCTTCGCACCGCCGAGCAAATCGCGGATTTCGGGTTTTGCACCGAACGGATCGCGCAGCACAAACAACCCACCCCCCGGTTCCTGCGCCATGCCGTAAAACTGGTCGCACATGTGGCTACAAACTGAGGCGACTTGCCGTTTCAGAACGACCATCTCCGAAAAATTCAACAGCGGGTTGGCAAAGGCGATCCTTCGGCGGAGCCGTACCGCGCGGTCGAATAGTTCGCGCCGTCCCGCCTGATTTGCCACTTCCACCTTACCCGCTTGGTTGCGAAGCGCTTCGAGTTCGGTCTTTTCAGCGGACAAACTTCGCGCGTTGGGCATCCGCGCGATGTGTTCCAGCAACGCAGTCGTTCGCCGCAACACCACATCCAGCGGATCGCGGTCGGAGTTGGCAATCAGCGCCTCCGCACGATAGGTTTCATTCGAGTACCGGTTCACTTTGGACCGTTGCAACAGGTCGTACTGCAACACGGCGTATTGCCGACTGTCCTCCTGCTCAGGGTAAGCGGCACCGGGCGGATTAGGCCCCAGCCAGGGATTCAACGCTTCACCGGCGCGGACCGCCTGCATCCCTATTTGCTTCGAGATAACCTTTACCGGGATAGCACCCGGCTTGGGAACATTGGCAGGCTCGGCAGCCGTTGCGAAGTGTGTGGCTAAGAACACTGCACTGGTCATCAAATAAACGGATAGTGGAATTTGGATATTTCTCATCTTAGGACCTTTTTCTTACTGGCGGGTTGACTATTTAACCATCGACTTGAGTGCCGTCGGCACGGGGCTTGGCACCAGCGAGGCCCAGTAACGGCGCTCAAGCTGATAAGGATCGACCTTGTCTTTGGAGGGATCGAAGTCGGCCGGCAGCAGGCCATAGCGCTTCATCTCACGCAGGTATTCCGGGCGCGGCTGGAATCCAGGCATATCGAAGCGCTTGATTTCATCGAGCCGCTTCTTGCCGGCCTGTGCCATCGCCAGGATCGCTTGGTAGTCGGGATCGTTGACGTCCTTGAAGATCTCGACGACCTCGCCGGTAGGCTTGCCGTCCGGACCTTTCTTGACCATGCTGATGCCGCCGGCGGCCTTGGCCAGCGGCGCGAGCAGCATCAACGATTTCTCCGGCCGGGTGAGATTGAAGAGAAAATGCCGCGACCAGGGCAGCGCCGGGTCATTCCAGTTGGGCCGCCAGAAGCTGACTCCGCGTTCGTCAGTAAGGTTATGCGGCAATCGCTTGGCGTCCTGATGGCATTCGGCACAGCGGCGTTTGATGGCCTCGGACGCCTTTTTTGATTCGGGCCAGTCGGCGTCACTGTTGAGGCGCGGAACGTTCTGACTATAACCGCCGATGCAACCGGTGCCCAGCGCGGAATAGGTGCCTGGATAGGTGGCGGCCGATTCGATCCAGTACTGGATCATCTTCTTCTCCAGCGCGGAGAGCGTGACCTTGTGGTGAGCTCCATCGAGCTTCTTCATGATCGGGCTAGCGGAGGCGCCAAGCGTATAGGGTGCGTAGTTGCTCACCGCCTGGTCGCGGCCATCCTTGAACTGCTTGTGGACGGTCAGGGCGACATAGCTGTGGCTGAAGAATGGACCATGGTCGCCATCCAGGGCGATCCCGCCTTCATGCTTGTCGGGGTTGTGGCAACTGACGCAGTGGCGGTCGAGGATCGGCTGGATATCACGGGGGAAATCGAAGAGATCAGGGATGTCGGCGACCGGAACAATCGGACTGGGCGGCCGGTTAAAAGCCAGATTGTTCTTGGGTAGCCGCGGCAGCGAGGTTCGCGTTTCGTGACAGCCGATGCAGGAGGCCGACTCGCCCGGCATCACCGTCAAGAAACTTTGCATCCGCTTGACGCTGTTGCCCTGAGCATCGAGGGCGATCAGGAACAGGCTCCGGTTGGCGGGTGCCTCGAAATGGGCGGAGCCATCCGCTTCCACCGGCACGGTGCCGAGAATGCGCTCGAGCGAGAAGGAGCCGCCATACGTGAGCGGATCCATGCCGCCGGTGAAATTGATCGGTTTCGGCAGGGACTCCATCACCAGCAGGCTCCTGATTGAGCCCGGCGGAATGCCGGCCATGTTACGCCCTTCGTAGACATTGAGCAGCAGCAGCTTGCCATTCGTTTTAGAAAGATCGATCCTGGATGGAATCACAGGCTCGCGAGGCCGACTGATCACCGGGCGCGGCTCGTTGGCCATCACCCCTTGCTTGGCCAGAGCTTCCGGCACCTGGTAAAGCAAGATTTCTTTGTCCTTCAGGTTACGGCAAAGAATACGGGAACCCGAGGCCACCAGATAATGCTGTTTGTCCAGCGGAAAGGGATCACGGTAGTCAATGCTGGCCGTGACGTTGCGAAGGGCATTGGGATCGTCAGGACCGTAGCGACCCGTGACCCGTGCGACATAACCTTGATGCTCCGTTCTGCCATGGCCGGGGGAATTGATGGTCAGGACATCGGTGGACCCAGGTATCGGCTTGGCATCGATGAAGACACTGCTCGGGCGCATATTGCCATAATAGACCATCTGGCCGGTGCCGTCTGGATTCATCGTCCACAAATGATGATAATCCACCTGGCTGCGGTCGATGTATTCCCAGCGCTGATAGAGGATCTGTCCGTTCGGCAACACCCACGGCGTGTTGTCCTGTTCGAGGTTGGCGGAGAGCTGGCGGATGTTGGTGCCATCGCGGTCGCAGCGGTGGATGGTCGCCACCTGGGTGGTCCAGCAGTTGACCCAACGATTGCCACGGGTGGAAACGAAGGCGAGTCCGCCATCTGGCAGGAAGCATGGTTCGATGTCGTCGCGCGGGCCGGAGGTCAGCTCCTTAAGCCCGGTACCGTCGAGGTTGATCTCGTAGAGGTGATAGTACTCGGTGCCGCCCTTACGGTAGGAGAAGACAATCTTTTGTGCATCATAGTCGATCACCGGATCGCGCACGCCGCCCTGCGGATCATCAACCAGCAGCATGGTCTTGCCGGTCGCTACATCGAGCTTGCAGAGCTGCCCGAAGGGGAGGTAGAGCTTGTGGTTGGGATCATAAGAGAAATAGCCGATGTTGGCATACCAGTGCTCTGAAATGAATTTGCGAAGCGCAAACACGATCTCCTTGATCCCGTTGGTGGCCAGGGCGGTCGGTAACTCCGCATTCTCCAGATTTTCCGCCTCGACAAGCCGCTTGGGTATTTCTGCCACAACCGCCTGAGCTGCCGGATGCGTAAATGCAATTTCCCAGATCGAGTACAGCGGATGGGGTCCATAGCGGGTACACAGAATCCGCACAAACTGAGTCGTCTGTTCGGCAAACTTGCATTCCTCCCGGCCACCTTTGCCATTGGCCTGCGCAAATACTGTGCGCCAGGTAACACCATCATCCGATAACTGAATTTCATAACTCTTGGCGAACGCCGCTTCCCAATGAATCGTCAGGCCACTCTGCGGGCACGGTTTCCCCAGATCAACCCTCAGCCATTCAGGCTTTTTCTGGTTCGGAACCGAGGCCCAGCGCGTCTTCTGATTGCCATCAACGGCATACTCTGGCAGATAGGTGTCACTGTGGATCGTCGAGGCCGTGACAATCAGCTTCGGTCCATTTTTATCAACTGGCTGCCCCCAGCCAAAAGGCGTTGCCAAGATGGCCATGCCTGTTATCGTCATAAGGATTATTCTTCTTATATTCATCGTTTCTCCTGATTGATTTACTTGACCCCTTCCTCCCCCGCAGCTGCCACACTGGCTGTACCTTTTGACTGGCTAAAAACCCACTCGACCAGAGCCGGTTCTCGCCATGCTTTTAAATAGGATCCATGGTCTACGCCGGGATACATCGTTAGTTTGATCTTGATGCCGCCGGCCTTCTTAACAGCATTCACCATATCCCGAGAACCGCTGGGCGGCACGATACTGTCCACATCCCCATGGAATGCCCAGATAGGAATCTGTTTGATGGCATCCGCCATCGCCGGATCACCCCCACCACAAACCGGGACCGCAGCAGCGACCACTTTCGGATAACGCATGACGAAATTCCAGGTACCATAACCGCCCATCGAAGCTCCCATGACGTAGACCCGATTTTTATCGACGGATTTCTCGCGCAGCACCTGGTCGAGAATTTCTTTGACGAGCTTCATTGGCACGGTGATGGGCACCGCTAAGAAAGAATAAGAACCCTTCCCCCAGTCGGCATCGACCCACTTTTTTCCTGTCGGGCATTGGGGGATGAGCAAAATACACGGGTGCTTGCTCTGAACAGCGTCGTCTATCCAGCCGGCGGCGTATGGAGCAAGCTGTTTGCGATTATCGTTCCCCCGTTGCCCTGCCCCATGAAACACGAGCACCAGCGGATATTTCTTCGCAGCATCATAGTCTTTGGGCAGGAACAAGCGGTAGTTCATCGATTCTCCCGCCGCATTGGTGTACGTCAGTGCCTGTGTCTGATCAGCATAAAATTTTCCGGGGTGCTGGGCAATCTCTTCGGAGAAACCGCAGAGCGTAGCAGAAAAAAACGTTAATATCGCGAGGTTATTTGTTTTCATTTTGTTTTCTCGTGTGGGTTTAGGAGGAGATGCTAAAAAATTTCCTGCGTTATTGCCTCGCTGAAAAACGGTAGGGCATGGGTCTCCAACCCTGCCGCGGCGCGTTCGGAGAACCTCGCCCTACCATCAACTGCCAACTACTACTGCCAACTGCCACTGTGCCGCCCCGGTCGGTGCATTCACTTCGGCTTCGTTGCTTGTTCCTGTATCATTTTATCCTGCCTCACGTCAACCTTTTTCAGGTCGGTCTCCGTGTCTTTGGAGGCCTGCTTGGACGGGGCGACTTTGGCCTCTGCAGAAACTTTCGAGTTGAAAACCGAGGCGGTGACAACGACTTCCTTGGGTGTCTCATAATAATTCTGCACCAAGCCTCCCGAATAGACGCGCACCAGCACGGGCACACTGCTCTTCCATTCAATATTCAACTCGCTCAGGTCTACCTTTTTCCCCTCGATGTCGCCGTACGCTTTCAGGCGGGTGGTCTGGAATCTGGATAATTGCGCCAAGGTCCCCGGGGTGAGCGTTTTTTCTTCCAACGTGAGGTTTTGAATCTTGTCCAAATCGAGATCAACCAGAATCACCTGCATCAGTGAATTGCCGGGAATATCCAGTTTGATCTTTTTGTCTTTCACGGGCGTGACCGCGACGACTTCGTCCCGCTTGCATTCGGAGGTCTCGCGGACCACGGCGAAGCGATAGTTCTTCGGCTGCAGTTCCAGATCGATTTCGAGATCCTTATTGATGCCGGGGCCGGGGTTCACGATGTTGACATAGAGACGATCCGGGGTGCGAATCGCACTCATTTCATATTCGTTGCCCGAACCGCCGTTGGCATAATACTTATCACGTTCCAGCTTGAGGTAAATGGAGCGAGAATTTCGGGTGTCAACGGCCTGGGCGAGCCCGAGGGTGGACATGCCCAGCGGCAGCACCTCATACGAGCGGAGCGCAGATTGTGTGCCCGGTATGCAACGAGCCAGCATTTTGAAAACAAAATAGGAGAGCGTGGCAGTGCGGGTTTGCATGGTTTCGAGCGTGGGAGCCACTGGGGATTGCTGAATAAATCCCGTTGCGTCCATGGCATCCATTTCGCCATAAACCAGGCTCTTGAACATCCGGTGAGTCGCCGGGTAATTGAACAGATAGAGCGCTGCAAACTCCAGCTCCGGCTCATTCAGGGAAGAGGCTTGGAGGATCGACTGCAACACGCCCCCCAGCAACAGTGCGGAGGCATCGGTGAACATCGAGTTGTAGGGAGTCATGGGTCCCGAAATCAAGTTGAACTCGCTGAATGCCAGACGCTTGGTTCCGCTGCGCATCGCCATCCGATCCTGAACCCGTTCGAAAACTTTCCCGTTGGCCTCATAACAATGGGAATCAAGGCAATCCACATAAGGACTGACATATTTCCAGAAATATTCCCAGCTCGTGTGGGCGCCCGGCCCTGAAAATACGAACTTCCTCGGATCGTTTTTGGCTTTCAGAAGCTCCTGCACATCCTCCAGCGCGAAGCGGCCCATTTTCGCAACGGCTCCCAACTGGCGTCCAACATATTCCCCTCTTTCACTCCAGGCAAGTTTGTCAGGAGCTACATCGGCAGGATAATAAAAGCCGCTCCAGCCATACTCCGGCTCGTTCGCCATCATGAAATAGCGCACGCCGATCTTCCCGAGCCTGTAGAAAGCAGCGAAATGACTCTCGTATGCCGCTGCTGCCGCTGCCCAGTTGATGTTCTGCGGGGCTTCGGCTGTCTTCCGTACATCGATCAAGATCGGCTCCTTGTAATTACTCTTCCCTCCGACGGCGACATCAATGAGGGGTTCGATACCCGCCTTGAGCAGCAGGCGACAGATGTCCTCTGTGCGGTCGGGCTTCCCTTGGTTGGCGGGAGGCTGGTTTGCGATCCATTTGATTTTCTGCTCCGGATTCTCGCGCACGGCCGCCCGATAACGGTTGAAATCGTCCTCGGTCTTGATGGTGTCAAATTCGCCTTTGATAAAACCTTTTGAGACGAAGATCCGGCAGATCGACCCGTTTGAATCCGCCATCCAATCCGCGAGGTTCGATTCATTGAAGAAATTGAGCAGTTCCGCATTAAACCCGAGATGGTGGGGCGTCTTGGCAATCGGGTCGGGACCAACCAGCAAACTGCCTCCCGCATACGCGCTCTGGGTTATACAATAGGCGCTTGCACATGCTGTCAGTATCGTGTTTATTTTTTTCATTGTTTTATTGTCCTCAACTCTATTTTGACGTGGCGTTGATCCACTTCAGGTATTTCTGCTGCTCTTCAACGACCCACTGCTCGCCGCCGCCCTGCTCGATCGTCGGTTCCCAGCCATTGGTGTTCTCTGTCGGACTGTGGATGATGCACTTCTCCACGAGTTGCTGCATCTTCAGGAAGCCGGGATCGTTCTTATCCGTCCAACCTTTGATCTGTCCCCAGCCTCCGGCCGCACTGGCCAACGGGGACATAAGAATTCGACTTTCGTCGATTTGCACCGTGTTAATCAGGGCACGCTCCGGCTGCGCCGCCAGCTTCTCACCGAATACCTCCTTGATATAAGCCCGCAGCGCAACCAGGGCCTTGGCGTCGATTTTACGCTGCTCCAGCTTATTGGGGAACAGATCGCCATAACACTGGGCATTGAGATCTAAGAACTCGATCACCCGCATATAACTGTCGCGGTCCATGTTCACCTTGCCGTGATTTTCCAGCAGCATCTTCGAAACCTTGTTACTGTGGGCATAAAACTCATAGGGGCGGCTGAAATTCCGGCTGTCGACCTGTTCGCGACCGCGCATCTTGTCCATGTATTCGTATTCACCGAGCTGGTGGTCGCCTCGTTTGACCAGTTCCGTTAACGACTGCGGCCAGGACATCTTGCCATCATGGATCAACGAGAAGGCTTTTTTCGGTTCATCAAAACCATGGCAGGTAATGCAATAGCGGTCGAGCACCGGCTGGACCGTCCGCATAAAGCTGAGGCCACCCTTGTATTGCGGACCGGCACCCGGCTTCAACGCCATGGGCTCCATCCCTCTGGCATAGTCCCCCGTAGGCGGGGTTACTCCTCCCGGCTCATGACAGCCGACACAGCTTCGCTTCTCGCCCGGCTGGAGATAGAAAAAGCTCTTCTCCGTCAGGATGGCCATGCCGTCCTCGCCGATGATCTGCAACTGCAAGGACACCCGCGAGGGCACCTTGAAAAAGGCGGAGCCATTGGCGTCGACAGGCACGGTGCCGAGCACCTTCTTGGGAATCTCCACCGGAACAGTTGCACTCAGCGCGGTGCGGATAGCGCGCGGCTGCACGCCCAGGGCATTGACCCGGATCGCCTTGATCGAGCCCGGCTTGATCAGGCCCTGGGGATCGTTGCGGGTCAGATAGACATTCTGCACATAGACGGTGCCCATCTCGTCGCCCCCTTTGGCCAGCTCGTTCTTCGGCAACACCGGCGGACGCTCGCGTTTACGGATGGCGATCGGCGACACTGAGGCCACGTCCGGGTTCTCGTACAGCAGCTCGCGGCTGCCCTCGGCATCGATCAGGTAGATGCCGCGGTCGTTCGCAGGCGGGACTATCCCATGAGGCGGCACAGGGTGGTTGGCCCGCGACACCAGGAAAAGCGTCTCGGTGATCGGATACGGATGACTGTAGTGCGGATTGGGCAAGCCCTGGCTCTCCGGATAAGGAGTCTCCGGCGTGATATGCGTGATCGATTGCTCGCCATTCTCGCCCTTGTCCACATCAAGCACGACGATCGTGCCGGTACTGAAGGTGTGGTGTCCCATGGCGGTGGCGACGACCTTGCGCGACCCGGGGATCGGCGTTGCTTCGGTGATCATCATGGGCGCGAGCATATCGTTTCCAAAGTAGTGGCTGACGTTGCTGCCGTCCGGGCGGCACTGCCAGAGCTTGTGAAAAAGCATCTGGTGCCGGTTCGTATATTCCCACCGGCAGAAGATGATCTTGCCATCGTTCAGGATGGCCGGCTCGTACTCGTTCTCGTTGTTGTAGGACAACTGCCGGATGTTGTCGCCGTTGTTGTCGCATGCGTACAGCACCAACGACGGATTATAGCGGCCATGGCAGCGGCCAAAGGACTGTGAACGGCTGGAAACGAAAACAAGGCTGCCATCGGGCAGATAGGTCGGTTCGTTATCCTCGATCAGCACCGTGGAGCGATTGTCCCACGTGGTGAAGGGGTCACGCGTCGTCCCGGTGAGCTGGCGCACCCACGAACCATCAACAGCCGCCTCGTAGAGGAAATAGCGCTTCTTGAGCGGCATCGAATGGTCGCTGAACCCGAAGACCACCTTGTCCGCGTCATAATTGAGATCCGGACCTCGGACAGCGCCAGCCGGCAGCTTGCCCGCGAGAATGGCTTTCACCTGCGGCTTGTCGCTCTTCCAGTCGCTCAGCAGGGCGAGGCCCGGCCCCATCCGGCTGTTGCTGCCAAGATACTGGTCGACGTTGTGGCTGAAGGTGGCCGGCGGATTGCAGTTGAATAAAATCTTGTCGAAATTCAAAGCGGGATGGGAGAGGAGGATTTTACGGCGCAGGACATGCACCTCGAAATAGAGCCGCTTCCAATCAACGTCCGTGCCGGCGAACGTGACTTCCAGCGCTTTCAGACCCTCCCCCAGCTTCTTGACATCGCCCCCGGCCGCGGCCACCGTCTTCAGCACCTTCCCGCTCTGCGCCAGGCATTCCTTCGCCTTCGTCTCAAAGGCGGACGCCGACATCCAGATGTCCAATTTGTCCTGTCGACACCAGTCGAACGCCGCAGTGACCAGCCCGCGCTGATCGGGAAAATCCTGCATCAACTGGTCCCAGAACGGCGAAACTTTGTGCACGTTGTTGACCGTAAACTTGACCGAGCCGGTAGCGGATTTATCAATGCCGACATAAGCCTCAAAGGTCTTGAACTTCCGCGCCGGATCCAGCCGGTAGCGGACCGTGCTGGGGCCGTTGACGTAGAGCTGGTGCTGGAATTTCTTTTTCCCGATCATGACCTCTTGCGCGGCTGCAACAAAACTCGAATAGCCGAGCTCGACCGCTTCCGGCTTCAGCTCGTCCAGCCAGACCGCTTGGCCATCCGCCGTCGTCAGCTTGGCGTTGGCCCAGACTGCATAGTCGGCTCCAATACCTCTGTTGGCATCGGAAACACGCAACGACAGGTACTCCTGCCCGGAGACATCCAGGGTGATCAAATACGCTTCGTTCGTGGCGCACAAGATCGGACTGACCACCTGTCTCGGGACAGGCTTGGACACCGCGCCCGCCTTGCCCCTGGCGGCACAGGATTCCGTGATGGTATCCAGCCAGTTGCCCGCCTTCCGGTAATCATTCGGCGCCGCCGCCATGACAGTGACCGCCCCTAGCATGGCCATAATCAATCCGACCCCACCCCTTATCCCCTGTTTTAATATTTTCATAAATACGACACGGATCACTCCATCGTTTTTTGAATCTTCCCCATGACCTGCATATTACACGTGAGCGTCTTTCCTTTGAGCGGCGACCACGGCTCAAGACAGTAACCGTTTTTATCAAAGCGGATGCCATAGTGTCCAGCAAAAATTTCGGCATAGGCATGCCAGTTCTCGGGCAGATAGCCGATGCCGTTTGACTTGGTGCCATCCCAATAATAAAATCCGCTGCCCACCGGATTTCTCCGCGGCCCACAGATACCTATTCCGGCGTTGAAGGTACCCTTGTCGAAGGAGGCAACCTGGGGCCAAAGCACTTCCTCGGCCTGCTGGCGGCGGCCCAGTTTATAGAGCGCCTGAATCACATAGCCTGAGTACGGCGGAGTGATGCTCCCGTTCATATAGCCTTCCCATTCACGGTAGCCGTGACTCATCTCGTCTTTTCCCATCGGCAACAGATTGGTCGGCAGACCGTATTGGAATTGGGTGAATCCGATCTCTTTCATCTTCGCAAAGAGCCGGTCCAGGATCTGGTTGGCCAGCTCATCGGGCACCAATCCAGCGCAGATCGCGTAACCGTTGATCCAGGGGAACATCCGGTCACGCAACTTGCCCTCCACATCGCGCCAACCGCCGATGACGCCAGTCTCGGGATTATAGAATGTCTTCAGATAGTTGTCTTTGATCAACTGGGCGCGCTTCTGGTAATGGGCCGCCTTCTCCTTACGTCCCGCCAGCTCTTCCAGCTGGGCCATGTGGACGAAGGCCTCGTAGTTGACGGCTGTGGAGTGCGCCTCCTTGACCCCCTCGGGCAACTTGTAATTATCAAACCAGTGGCCGCGGTCACCGGACTCAACAATGCCATCGCCATCGATATCGTGCGCCTCCAGATGCCCGGCCAGGGCCTCCAGACGTGGCAGCCACCGTTTGAGCAACGGTTGCCCTCCGACCGTGTTCACGGCAGTCCAGGCACTGTTCAGGAGGAATCCGCCGCTCTCCAACGAAGCATACCATTTGCCAGGTGGGGTCACCTCGACCTTCAACCCGTGCCACATCAGGTGACCGCCCAGCCCATCCAGATACCGGTCGACTGAGGTCACAACCAGTGCCATAGGCGATATGTTGTCCTTCATTACCGGCGCATACACCGCCATTTCGGCATAGAATTGAAGCGATAGCGGGCAATCTTGGCTGATAATATTATTGGCCAGCACACTCTGATCGACCCGCCACTGCGCAATGTTCAACGCATATTTCGGTAATCCTTTCAACCGGGGTTCCTGTCCGACTATTTCCGGCCAGGGGATCAGGGGATCGACTGCAAAGGTGAACACCCCGCGCCAGGTCCCCTCCGGGATGACCCCATAGCGTTCCTTCAGCCCCGTCGCCTCCGGCACGATATCCACCATGCAGTGCCCCCCCAGATCGTGTCCACCCGTGGGGATAACCTGACGAAACACCGCCTTATCGCCCGTTTGGGTCATCCGGAACGTCCCGCAATCCGGCGCATGCATATACGCGGGAAACGTCACAAACCCAGAAGGATCTTCGGCACGCGGAAATAACGACGTCGGCGTCTGCCGGAAATCCAAATCAAACCTGAACAAGCCGGCTCGCAAAGGCAATGCCCGCTTGGCTGCGGTGGAAAGTTCGAGTTCGATCGACTTCTCCTTAAACCGGAACGCGACCTGCACGAAGACTCCGGGCGCGACCGTGACAAAGGGATAAGTGACCACATTCCCATCCCGCACAGACTGCCCGTCTCCTGCCGCCTGAACCGGGGCGAACATCGGCTCTGCGATCAGAAAGGCGCCTGCATTTTTCAGCACGTTACAGAGGAACGCCCCCTGCCCCGTGGCATCCAGCGAAAGATAGGTCAGCCGTGGCCGGGCCTTATCCAGGTTGAGACGATACCAGGGGGTTGAAAGGACCCACTGCGTCGCGTCTTCCTTGATCTCCGGAACAAACCCGAGATCCGGTTTCATTATCGAGGCCGTTGTCTTACCAGACGGTTTTGCCGGAGGCGTGTCCACGACACTCCCTGCACCTTCTCCGTACACCTCCACCTCAGCCACCTGCGCGACATCAAAACCCGAGGTCTCTGATTTTTCCACCCGCGTAATCCGGATACGGACGTTGTCTGTCACCACCGGCTTGAAATCGAGCGTATAGGACAACTGCGGACCTGGCTTTTCATCTTTCCGCTGGAACAGAGGCTTGAACGTGGCGCCGCCATCCGGCGAATATTCACCCGTGAAATCCCGCGTGTTTTTTCCGGCATAGAGCACTACGCGATCAATCGTGCGGGGGCCGGCGAACTTCACCCACACCCACTGCGGCAGGTTCTGCTGGGCCAGCGAACTCCAGGCCGGTGCTGTTTTCTGACCGTCGTTGATGCAATGACGCCCGGTTCGATCAGTCATCATCCCCCCCCACCGGAAACTGCTGGTTTCGATCTTGGCACCCTCGGACCACAGCGCCACGTTCCGCTTCCCTGGTGCTGGTTTTTCGCTCATGGCAACAGGCTCGCCAGACTCGAAACTTAACTGGGCCTTGGATTCGAGCGAGGCGCTCATTGTCCACTTCAGGCTGCCCGTGTTATTCCAGGACTTGACCAGGACTGCATTCATTCCGGACTTGAACGCAACATTGACTTTGACTGTCTCCTCACCTTCCCCCACCAGTGTATTGTTCACAAAGCAGCGTAGCGTCCCAGGCGCACGGAGGGTCATGACGGCATGCGCTGCCTTTTCACAACCTACACGAAAGCCCACGTAGGCACAGGCATTGGAATACGAGGAACCGCACGCGGCGGCTAAATCCACCGCCCCCGCCTGCGCCGGAACCCATAGCCCCCGCATGTCCCGTCCACCCAAGCCTATCTGCCCATTCCATTGATTATGCTTCGGGTCATTATTCCCGGCATTTTCAATGTTTTCATTGGCCTTGAAATCACCCTGCGTGTAGCGCGGGATGGCCCCGATGACCCACCACGTCGAGGGTGACTGGACGGAGCCTTCGGCGGCATCTGCCGACACGTGAGCCAAGCCGAAAATAAACAAGAGCATGCAGAGGATTTTTTTCATAAGCGGACCTTGTAATAATGCGCCAGTTTGTTTCATTTAAAATTCGCTAGTTTCCATAGATGTTCACGTCATCAACGTAGAGCGCCCCTGCCTGCTTGGGTGCGCCGGTGAACGCGAGTTCAAACTGAATCCGAGAAGCATCCTCGGGAACTGAAAGGGTTTGCTCGATCTGGACCCATTGATCCACCGGCACCTCGGCCATGTTTTTGACCAGCACACTGACTGGCTTGGCATTTTTGTCCGCGCTGAATTTCACGAGCAAGCTCAGGGCTCCCTCGGAGAGCCCGCCTTGGGCCGGACGCCAGACCCAGGCCGAGACTTTGTATTCACGGGAGCTGATCTCAAAAACGCGACTGGCTGCCGATACCGCGAGGAGATTGGGGATGGCGCGCTTATTCGCCGGGTCGAACGCCAGTTTCAGGCAGGCCTTGCCCCCGGGCGTATGATTCCGCTCCTGCGAGCGTTCCCAAAGCGGAACAGCTCCTTTGGCGACCCAGCCTTTTGCGGGCGAGAGTCCCAGCTCCCACCCGGTTACCCAACCCGACACGGCTTCCTGGGTGTCCCCCACGGCTTCCTCAAATCCTCCGTTGGGTACCAGCGATTCGCGGGGCGCCAACTTCTGCCCCTCTTTGTCAGGCATCACGGTCTCTGAAATCTGCAAGCCACCCTCCAGGCTCTTGGCAATGATCACCACTGGCTTACCCGTCTGGCGGACCCGCTCCACCAACCCGCCTTGATACACATTCACCAAGCGCTCCTCAGAACTGGACCACACGATATTCAGCTCGCTCAGATCCATCCAACGCTCCCCGATCTTCCCAAGTGCGCACAGCCGCGTGGTCTGATAGAGCCCGAGATCTTTGATCGTGCCCGGCGTGACGGTTTTTTCAACAAACTTCAGTTCCGTGACTTTGGTCAGGTCTTCCTTGATCAGGATGATCTGCGTCATCGATTCCGCCGGGAGATCGACAACTACCCGCTTGCCAGTCACTGCCATTTGGGCGATCACTTGATCGCGCCGGTTCAGAGACGTCTCTCGGACGAGCGCCGTCGCATAAGGCTCCTTGGCATAATCCAAATCAAAGCCCACCCGCTTGACCGGGGTCGGGGCGGAGTTGAGCACGGTGATGATCAGCCGCTCAGGCGTGCGCACAGCAAGCACGCGGATTTCGGGACCCGCTCCGCCGAGGGCGTAATACTTCCGCTCATCTGTCATGCGGTAGATGTTGTTGCTGATCTCCTTATCCCAAACCTCACCAAATCCCTTGGAGCTCTCCCCGACTCCCACAACCTCATACGACTCCACGCCAGCCGCGGCGCCGGGAGCACACCGGCAGAGCATTTTGAAAATATGATAAGCCGGGGTGGCAAAGCGAATCTGGAGCTCCTCGAAGCTGGGATACCACTCGGAACCCCAGCCATTCAATCCGTGATCGCGTCCGGTCCAGTCGATCATGTTCATGTCGCCATAGACCAGGCTCTTGAAGTTGCGGTGGGTGGCCGGGGCCTGGAACTCATACAGCAACGCCATTTCGCAGCCCGGTTCCTTGGCCTGGCCTGAACTCAAAACCGACATCGTCAACGCCCCCAATTGCAGGGCGGGTTTCACGGCCCAGAGCGCTTGATCGGGCTGAAGCGGGCCCCCGATTCGGTTGTACTCGGTGAAGGCGACTTTCTTGCCCGCCTGGCTCGCTCGCATCGCCGCGCGGTTGTAGCGGCGGGTAAACATGTCCGGATCAGGGTTGTAGAAATGGCTGTCCAGGAAGTCAACATACGGTTCCATATACGGCCAGAATTCTTCCCAGTTCCCGTAGCAGGCAGGTCCTGAGAGACGCAGCCCGGCGGCCGTACGTTTATCGCTCAACGTGGCCCGGACATCCTCCAATGCCAATCTCCCCATCCGCGCGATCACCCCAATCTGCTGGATGTATTTAACACCCCCGCTGGGTTCGTTGATCATCATGAAATGGGTCACCCCATTGCGGCTCGCGTACCGGTAGACGTGTGCCAGATAATATTCGTAAGCGGAAGCCGCAGCGGCCCAGTTCACGTTCTCATCCTTGGCTTGGATTTCATCGGTGAACACTTTGAGCAGCGACCCCGGATAATAATGCGGCCCATAAGCAAGCGAGATAACGGGAGCCACCCCTGCCTGGACCACCTTCTTGATCTCTACATCGGGAATCCCCAGCCACGGGATCTCTTTATCAAAACGGTAGTTGCTCCAAGGAATATTCTTTTCCGGATCAGCCAGCAACCGAGCGCGGAACGTGTCGAAATCGCTCTTGGTGGCGATCTGTTTGTAGGTCGACTCAGACGCAGGCTGGATGCGCATGTCCTTGTCGGGATGAACCACCCGGACCATCTTCGCCCCGGAATCGGCCAGCCAATCCCAGAGATTGCTGCGCTCGGCATGGTCGGCCACCTCCAGACAGACCCCGAGGTATTTGGGAGTCTGCCCGACAGCTTTGGAATCCAGCAAGTAACTTCCTCGGACAGCTTGCTCCTCGGCCATCGCCGCCCCTGGCAACAAGCCGCATAAGAGCAGACTCGGCACCAGCATACATGTGGCACGTTTGAATGGGTTACCCAGAATTGTGATACCGGTGATTCCTACCTCCGGCATCTTCGTGTTAGCTTTCTGCATATTCATCTCTTTTCCCTTTTTACCTTTTTTCAGCATCCGAAATACGCGAAAAATACCAAAATATGCCAATTCCCCTTTGCGGCTCACCGAGACGGTTCGCCCTACCCGCTTCGCACGGGTCTCATATACCTGATCCGAAGGAGGTAGGGCGAACCGTCTCGGTGAGCCGCAGTGTCAGTTTCCCCAAATGACACCACATGACAACCCCTCCGCA
>JBAXOG010000031.1:0-34432 GCA_037133395.1 bacterium
GGTTTCTTGGGTGCTTCTTTTCAGGAAGTTTTTTCGACAAACCGTGAAGAGCCATTTTTATCACATTTTGAACCTCAATGATTCTTTTTTGTAGGGTATGAGTGTGAGAAAGTACTGATTATCGGGCTGAACGGTAGACTTGGTTGAATCGATGAAATGGCCATGGTGGCGTCAGGTTGAGAGGCCAGGGTTCAGACGCTGCTGAACGTGAAGACAAGGAGTATAGTTGGACATGAAAAGAATGAACATCAGCGTTTATTGTTTGGCGACTGCTGGACTGTTGCTTGGACTTTGTGCGGCGGCCAAGGCGACGGCGGACGGCGACGCGGGGGCTGTTTCCAAAGGTTCGGAGGAGAGTCTGCGCGTGGCGCGGCAGGTACAGCAATGGCTGCAAGGGCCGGTGCGGGTGGAGATCCGCAACGAGGTCGACGGCAAGACGGCTTCCTTTGAAGTGAAGCCGACTACGCTGCCCGCCGATTCAGCATTACCCAAACGCGTACTCGATGCTTTAGGGCTATCTGTGACCGAGCGTTTTTCCGCAACCGAACGTGGAATGGCGTGGAATTTTGAGTTCACAGGGCAGGGGCCGCGTGTGGGGCATGAGGTAACCATCGAGCTGCCGGTGTTGACCGGGCAGCGGCAGGTGTTCACGCCCGGCGAGCGGGGCATCATGGCGTTGTCGGCCTACCCGACGTTTGTACCGGTGCCGTACGGGACGATGGGTTGGAGCGACGGGCGATGCTATGTGCTGCCGCTGGTTTCTGTGCTGGACCCGCAGGCGGACACGGCGCTAACGGTCGCGGTGCCGGCCGACGACAACATTCCGCAGATGCAAGTTGATTGGCAGAACGCAGCCACGTTGCGGTTGCGGCTGGGGCATCGGGGAATGGGCGGCGCCAAGTCGTCTGTGTTGCGGCTACTGTTCTACACGCATCCGGCCGACTACCGCGCCGCGATCAAGGTGTACAGCGATGAGTTTCCCCGCTACTTCCGACCGGTTCAGCCGCGCGGGCCTTACGAAGGGGCTTTCTGGTATCACCACATCCAGGATCATCCCGACTTTGATGAAATGGCGCGACAGAACATCCGCTATATCTGGACCAGTTTCTGGTTCACACACCTCGGCGAGTATCTGCCCGACGCGCCGCAGTGGGAGCCGTACAGCTATGCCAGCTGGTGGAAGCTCAAAGAGCCCATGAGTGACGTGAAGATCAACGCGTTCACCGCCCAGATGCACGCGCAGAAGATCGGGGTGTTCGCCTATTTCAACGTCACAGAATACGGAGGAAAGGGCGGGCTGAGTGGTGACACGGAGACGGCGGGGCGCATCCTTCGCGAGCAGTTCTCCAACGCCTTGATCAAGGACGCCGAGGGCCGGCCCATTGCGACGTGGGAAGGGGCGATGGCCATGAGCGCACGGCACGACTATTCGCTCTTTCCGGCGCTGAAGGAACAACTTCGCCGCCATGTCACGCGGCTGCCGCAACTGGATGGGTTCATTATCGACCGACTCGATTGGGCAAGCCGAATAGATTACGGACATGACGACGGGCTGACCATGGTTGGCAACCGGCCGGCGGAAAACATGGCCGGCCCAGTGGCCGAGGGTGTGGCCGAGGTTTGTCGTCAGGCACATGACGCCGGGTGGCGCGTATATGTCAATCAGTTTTGGAGAATCGAGGTGCTGCGCGACAACGACGGCATTTGCCATGAGAGCGACCACGTGCGCGCCCTGGGCTATGTTTCGCCCTTCCGGCCGGCTGCGGCATGGAACAAGCAAGCGCCTTATTCGGGGGACCTGTTGAAGTTCGAGGCCCAGTTGAAGAGGCGGTTGCAGTTCGCCCTGTTTCCGCAGATGATCGCCCACCAGTTCCCGATCAGCCAGCAAGCTTCCTCCGCCCGAGCCGCAGACCTGTTGGAGGTTTATGCGCCGTTGTTCGAAACACTCGACGGCAAGGAACAGGTGCTGACGCCGCATTGCGTGAACGTTTCCGGCGTGAACGACGTCAACCTGTTTGTCAACCGCGCCGGCCACTACGTCGCGCCGGTGACCTCCCGCGTGCGGTTCCTGTCGCGCCGCACCGCGGCGGTGGAGGCGGTGCGGGTGCGGCTCAGTGTCACGAATGCCGCGGCGCTTGCCTGGGCCTACGTTGTTTCGGCCGACGCGCCTCCCCGCTGGGCTGCGTTTACGCACACGGCGGGCGCGGCGGATATCGCCTTCGCCCGGCACGGAACCGCCTCGATGCTGGTCGCAGGTTGCGGCCCGCGGCCGGCACTGCCGACGGCCGATGCAGGGCGGCTGCGCGGCGTGCGCGACCGCCTGTTCCCGCAGCCGGCCCCGGTGTCAACCCGTGCCAAGACGCCGCCGAAACTTGAG
Source organism: bacterium (assembly GCA_037133395.1). Lineage (GTDB taxonomy): Bacteria > Verrucomicrobiota > Kiritimatiellia > RFP12 > UBA1067 > CAIZQW01. Next base: position 2,378 of record JBAXOG010000031.1, read on the forward strand.
GCGATCCAATCAGCCACGCTGCTGCTCAGCGGCGCGAATCTGGGCGAGCCGGGTGTGGTGTCGGTTACTATCTTTGACCGGCCGTCCGGTCACCTGAAAGACGGCGTCAACCTGTTCCCCGTGGCGCTCTCCGCCGGAAACGCGTTGCCCGCCCGTCTGCCGCGCGTTCAGTTGGCAGCCGCCGACGAGGGAACGTGGTTTGCGCCCCAACGCGCAGACCTGCACGTCACGCTAGCCAACGGCAAGCGTTACTGCGTCGCCACCTGGACGCCAGAAGACGGGGTCGCCTCCGCAGGCGGTTTCGGTTCCCTCGCCCTGACGCCGGCGTGGTGCCCGGCGGAAGAGGTCGTGCAGGCGGCGGCGAGCTTCGACAGCCGCGACACCTCTTCGGGAGGACACTGGAAAGGCCGGCTCGGCAAGCGGGGGGCCTGGATAGCGAAGGTCAGCGACGGGAAGCCGCAAAACGGCTACGGGTTGCAGCCCCTCGAAGTCGCGGCGATCACATGGCAGGGCAACAGCAGCGATCAGCGCGTGCTTGAAGCGCCTAAAGAGGGTGCTTCCGCGCGAAACGCCACCTGTTGGCATCAGCGGGACACCGTCGAGTTCGCGGTTACCCCGCCCGACACCGCACCTTACCGGCTGACGGTGTACCTGTTGGACTTTGATCGCAACGGGCGCGAGATGACCGCCCGTGTCTTGGATGCGGGAAAGGAATTGGACCACCAAACGGTGACGCAGCAAGAGACTGCGGGCGGCGTGTACCTGACGTGGACCGTCACCGGAAAAGTCAACCTCGTGCTCAAGAAGACCGCCGGTGCGAATGTCGTGGCTTCGGCCGTGTTCATCGATTAAGGAGCGGAGAAAACAGATGACCGATATCGGACTTAAAAGCATGCCTGAATATGACGTCGCCATGAAACGGGTGGACGCCTGGTTTCAGGGCGCCGTGCTGGACCGCGTGCCCGTACGGTTCTCCAAGCACAATGCGCAATACGAAAATGCGTCGGGCCAAGGCACCCGCAGTTGGCAGTCGCTCAAAGACCGATGGCTGGATGCCGAGTATCAGGTGGACGCTTTTCTGCGGGAGATCGACGGGCATACGTTCCGTGCGGAGAGCTTTCCCGTGTACTGGCCGAATCTGGGACCCGACATCTATGCGGCATTTTTCGGCTGCGAATTGGAGTTCGGCGAGGTCACCTCCTGGAGCCATCCGATCATCGCTGATCTGGCCGACGACAGGCAAGCGAGACGGCCGGCGTTCGACCCTGACAACCTCTATCTGCGTAAACTGAGGGAGCTGACCGAACTGGCGCTGGAAAAATGTGAGGGGCGTGCGCTGGTCGGGGTCACAAGTTGGTGTCCGGGTATCGACTGCGTGGCGGCTTGGCGCGGGCCGGAGAATCTGTGCATGGACCTTCTGCTCGAACCGGAGCGGGTCAAGCGTCTGCTGGCCCGTTCCCTGCCGCCGTTTCATCCGATGCTGAACGCGTTCAGCCAGTGTATCCGCGCCAAAGGGTTGCCGACTGTTTCGTGGATGGAAATTCCGTTCGACGGGAGCTGTCATATTGCCCAGACGGATTTTGCTAACATGATCTCGCCGCAGCAGTTCGAGGAGTTCTGCCTGCCGTCGCTACGGGAGGAGATCGCGGGTCTTGAGCGGGTGATTTTTCACATGGATGGCAAAGGTGTGGCGAACCACTTGGACTACCTGTTGGCCGAGCCCGGGATTACGGCCATTCAGTGGGCACAGGGCGTGGGCGACGACGAGCCCATCCTGCAGTGGGTGCCGCTGATCCGGCGCATTCAAGCGGCGGGCAAGTCTGTCGTGGTTGATTTGAAGCCGCAGGAACTGGAGCTGTTTATGGCGCAGGTCGCGCCTGAAGGAATCTTTTTGTGTATTTCGGCCGAGGAAGATATGCAGGACGCGATCTTGCCGCGGCTGATGAAGTGGAGGAAACAAAGAGGATGACACCGCGAGAAAATCTATTGAGTTTGTACCGGCGCAAAGGTTACGAGACCGCGCCGGTCGGAATGCATTTTTGCCCGGCCTTGAAGAAAGAGTTCGAGCGTCGGCATCCGGAGGCGGGGGGCGACTACCTGGCCTTCTTTGGCGCGCCATACCGGATCATCTACGACCCGGGCTTTGCGTGGAATTTCGATGAGGTGTGGCGCATTCCAGGGCGCGCAGCGGTTGACTGGATGCAGTATTATCCAGACGGCTTTACGCATGGGGTGAAGTTTGATGGCTGGGGTGTGGCGCATGAAGACAGTCCAGGTGCTCATCACATGACACGTATGCACCATCCGCTGGCGCGGGCAGCTTCGGTCGCGGAGTTGGAGACCTATCCGTGGCCGGACTTCGCGCGCCTCGACTTCTCCTATCTCAAACCCCAAGTGGACGCGATTCAGGCTAAGGAGTTGGCGGTCTTTGTCTGGGCTGAATGTACCATTTGGGAGACGGCGTGGTATCTGCGCAGCATGGAGAACCTCTTTGTGGACATGGCATGTGATGAGGCGCTGGCGACCTGCCTGTTCGATGCCATCACGGATCGCGCCTGTACCCGCGCGGAAAAGTTCGCCGAGGCGGGCGCGGACATCCTGGGGTTGGGGGATGACATCGGAATGCAGAGCTCTATCATGATGTCTGTCGAAATGTACCATACCTGGCTCAAGCCGCGCTTGGCGCGGGTGATCGCGGCGGCAAAGGCGGTGAAGCCCGACATTTTGATCAGCTATCACTCCTGCGGCTATGTGCTGCCGTTTATTGACGACCTGATCGAAGCGGGTGTGGATATTCTGAATCCGGTTCAGCCCGAGTGCATGGATTTCGCGGAGCTGCACGCCAAGTACGGCGACCGGCTTTCGTTCAACGGCACGATCGGCACGCAGCAGCTTATGCCCTATGGCACGCCGCAGCAAGTGCGCGAGGATGTCCGGCGCAATCTCGCGCTCGCAGGGAAGAAGGGTGGGATCTTTTGTTGCCCGACGCACATGCTGGAGCCTGAAGTTCCTTGGGCGAACGTCGAGGCCTATGTCGAGGCGGTTAAGAGTTTCCGTGTCTGAGCTAGTCCGAGGCACAGGACGGTAAAAAACAGATGCGCCAAAGAGGCGGGCTCTTTGGCGCATTCAATGTTTGCTGAATAACCAATATTCAGGTTATTTCAGTTCTGCGTGATATTCCTGTATGGACTTTACAGCACCGGCGTCCGTGCGGGCGGCGGCGATGCCGAGCGCGGAGGCGTGGGCCGCCGCGAGGGTGGTCATATACGGGATCTTGTACTTGAGCGCGGCCTTGCGGATCGAGGCGTCATCCTTGATCGCATCGCGACGTGCGCTGGGTGTGTTGATCACGAGACGCACCTGCTTGTTCACAATCAGGTCAAGCACGTTCGGACGGGCTTCACCGATCTTGCCGACGACTTCAGTCTTCACACCATGTTTCGTCAGAAATTCGGCTGTTCCGCGGGTGGCGTAGAGTTTGAATCCGAGATCCATAAACTCTTTGCACGTCTTGGCCGCCTGTTCCGGTTTGTCGGAAAGGCTGACAAGTACGCCACCATCGCAGGGAAGCTTGGCGTTAGCAGCTTCCTGGGACTTGTAAAATGCCGTACCGAAACTCTTGCCCATGCCGAGTACTTCACCGGTCGAACGCATTTCCGGACCGAGGACCGGGTCGACGTTCGGGAATTTGTCGAAGGGGAAGACAGCTTCCTTGGCGCCATAGTAGGGGATGACCTTGTGAACGAGGTTGCAGTCGCTCATCTTCTGGCCCATCATGAGGCGTGTCGCCGCATTCGCCATGGAGATGGCGCAGACCTTCGAGACGAGCGGAACCGTACGCGATGCGCGCGGATTGGCTTCGAGCACATAGACCTTGCCGTCTTCGATGGCGTATTGCATGTTCATTAAACCGCAGACCTTAAGTTCCTTCGCGATCTTCTGGGTATACTCCTGGATGGTCGCAAGGTTTTCCTTCGAGATGTTCACAGGGGGCAGGACGCAAGCGGAGTCACCAGAGTGTACGCCCGCGAGTTCGATGTGTTCCATGACGGCGGGGATGAAGACATCCTTGCCATCCGAAACCGCATCGGCTTCGCATTCGAGCGCATCGCGCAGGAACCGGTCGAGCAACAAGGGACGATCTGGTGTGACGCCAACAGCCCGCGTAACATATTCACGGAGCTGCTTTTCATCGTAAATCACTTCCATGCCGCGCCCGCCGAGCACGAACGAAGGGCGGATCATCAACGGATACTTGATGCGGGCGGCAATCTGAAGGGCCTGGTCAATGTCTGTGGCCATTCCGGATTCCGGCATCGGGATGCTCAAGCGCTCCATCATGTGACGGAAGAGATCGCGGTCTTCAGCGATATCGATAGAGTCAATCGACGTGCCGAGAATGTTCACGCCGGCTTCAGCGAGTTCACGTGCGATGTTGAGCGGGGTCTGTCCACCGAACTGGACGATGACGCCCAAGGGCTTTTCCTTGCGATAAATCTGGAGCACGTCTTCGACTGTGAGCGGCTCGAAGTAGAGACGGTCTGAGGTATCGTAGTCGGTTGAAACGGTTTCCGGGTTGCAGTTGACCATTACGGTCTCGTAGCCCATTTCGCGTAACGCGAAGGTCGCATGGACGCAGCAATAGTCAAACTCAATGCCCTGCCCGATGCGGTTGGGTCCGCCACCAAGAATCAAGACTTTTTTGGGATTGGGCTTGAATGTGAGCGAGTCAGGTGCGTTATACGAGGAGTAATAATAGGCCTTGTTTTCGACACCGCTGACAGGGACTGCGTGCCAACCTTCGATGACACCCAGTTTCTCACGCTGCTCGCGGATGGCCTTTTCTTTCAGGCTGAGCAACTTGGCAAGATACTTGTCCGAGAAGCCGTCCTTCTTGGCTTGGATCAGCAGTGCATCAGTCGGCAACTTACCCTTGAAGGTAAGAAGTTTCTCTTCAAGTTGGACCAGTTCACGCATTTGCTGAACAAAGTAAGCCTTGATGTAGCAGGCGGTAAAGACTTGCTCATCGGTAGCGCCCTTACGGAGTGCTTCGTACATGATAAAATGCGTCTCGCTGCAGGGGGTGCTGAGCATCTCCAGTAATTCGGCGAGGCTCTTGCTGTTAAAATCCTTTGCAAAACCGAGTCCATGACGGCCGCTCTCCAGACCGCGAATCGCCTTCTGGAAGGTCTCTTTATACGTCTTGCCGATGGACATGACTTCGCCCACAGCCTTCATCTGCGTACCGATCCGGTCTTCGACGCCGCGGAACTTCTCGAAGGCCCAGCGTGCGAATTTGAGTACGACATAGTCGCCAGATGGCGTGTATTTTTCAAGCGTCCCGTCGCGCCAGTAGGGGATTTCATCCATGGTGATCCCGCTTGCGAGTTGTGCGGAGACGAGGGCAATCGGGAAACCCGTCGCCTTGGATGCGAGTGCGGAGGAGCGGGACGTGCGCGGATTGATTTCGATAATGACGACACGGCCTGTCTTGGGGTCATGCGCGAACTGCACATTGGTGCCGCCGATGACACCGATGGTCTCGATGATTTTGAACGCCATCTTTTCCATGCTCACCATCAGCTTCTTGTCAATGGTCAGCATCGGCGCGGAACAGAAGGAGTCGCCGGTGTGGACACCCACGGGATCAATGTTTTCAATGGTACAGACACAGATAAGCTGGTTCTTGCTGTCGCGTACCACTTCGTATTCAAGTTCTTCCCAGCCCAGAATGGATTCTTCCACCAGGATTTGATGTGTGAGCGAGTGATCAAGACCGCGTAATGCGCAGGCACGGAGTTCCTCCATGTTGTAAGCAAAGCCACCGCCAGCGCCACCCATGGTGTAGGCGGGACGGATGACCAAGGGAAAGCCGATCTCCTCTGCAATGGCCTCTGCCTGTTCCAGTGTATTAGCAATGCCCGATTTAGGTGTGTCAATGCCGATGTCCTGCATCATCTGCTTGAAGATCTGACGGTCTTCACCGCGTTCAATGGCGCCGAGGTTCACGCCAATGACCTGCACGCCATACTTGTCGAGAATCCCGGCCTTGCTCAACGCGAAAGCCATATTGAGACCTGTCTGGCCGCCCAGGTTGGGCAGCAGGGCATCTGGGCGTTCTTTTGCGATGATCTGCTCGAGGCGGTCAATGGTGAGCGGTTCGATATAGGTCGCGTCGGCCATGACAGGGTCTGTCATAATGGTTGCTGGGTTCGAATTAACCAAAACAATTTTGTATCCGAGTTTTCGCAGCGCTTTACAAGCTTGTGTGCCAGAATAGTCGAACTCGCACGCTTGCCCAATGACAATGGGGCCGGAACCGATGATTAACACCTTTTTTATATCTGTACGCTGCATGTTTTCTAACCTTTCGCTTATTGTTATCCTATTATTGTATAACCAGATTGTCCAGGCGAACAATGCTGGCGGTTAAAACGAAAGAATGCCATTTTTCAGGCGGACAGTCGAGTCAAATAAAAGTTTTTTTGTAATTCCCGTTTTAGGTGATCATTTGGCTGGAACTTGGTGCTCGGGTTCCACTATTGTCAAGACTTCCGCCTACGGTGAAACTACGGTGGACATGTCAGGGTTTTTTGTTTATGTTCTTTAACGACTAAGAACCTTAAGAGACACAAAGAATCCAATCGGATGGATGAGTTGACCGCTCCAAATTGGTGAAAAAAATATAAGGGCTCCCGAGTAAATCGGGTTGAAAGTCGGGATGAAAAATGCCATACTAATAGCCCTCTTAAGGAGATTAATAGCTATGGTAAAGAAAACTGACGGAAAGAAAACGGCTTCACTGACGAAACCACGGATACGGATCACGGACACCACGTTGCGGGATGCGCATCAATCGCTTTGGGCGACGCGTATGCGTACAGATGATATTCTTGCAATTGCCGAGGAAGTCGATAACGTAGGCTACTATTCGCTGGAGTGCTGGGGCGGAGCCACCTTTGATGTCTGCCTTCGATTTCTGCGGGAAAACCCTTGGGAACGCTTGCGCCAGATCAAATCGGTAGCCAAGAAGACGCCTCTCCAGATGCTTTTGCGCGGTCAAAACGGATTGGGCTATAAGCACTATCCAGATGACATTCTGGAACGTATGATTGCACTCGCTTGTGAAAATGGCATGGACATCTTCCGCATTTTCGATGCCCTGAATGATAGCCGGAATCTTAAAATGGCTATCAAGTCCGTTAAGAAATATGGCGGACATGCTCAGGGAACGATTAGTTATACCTACAGTCCTGTTCATACAGTCGCGAAGTTTGTGACGCTTGCCAGAGAGCAAGTATCCATGGGTGTTGATTCGATCTGTATCAAGGATATGGCTGGTATTTTGACCCCCGCTGCTGCGAAGGTGCTGATTTCCGCATTGGTCAAGAATGTGAAAGTGCCGATCCAGGTTCATTCGCACATGACCAGTGGCATGGCGGTCGCGATGTATATGGCCGCAGTTGAGGCGGGAGCAGGGGCAATTGATACCTGCGTCTCGACGATGTCGGGGTTTTCGTCCCAGCCACCTACCGAAACCCTTGTTGCCATGTTGGAGGCGGAAGGCTATAACACGAACATTGACCACAAGAATGTGTCCAAGTCGAATGCCCATTTTAGGGCGATCAAGAAGCATCGCGAGCCAGCCACGGGATTGGGCGAACTGATTGACGCGGATGTGCTCGAGCACCATATTCCAGGGGGCATGATTTCCAATCTGCGTTCACAGCTTCAACAGCAGGGTGCGTTAGACCGTCTGCCGGAAGTGTTGGAAGAGTTGCCGAAGACGCGTGCAGACATGGGTTATCCTCCGCTCGTCACGCCGACCAGTCAAATCGTTGGTGTGCAGGCTGTGTTAAACGTTCTTGCGGGCAAGCGCTACGAGATGGTCACGCAGGAGACCCGTGATTATGTCAAGGGCTTGTATGGGCGTTCCCCCGCACCGCTTGACGCAAAGATTGCCAAGAAAATTTTGAATGGAGAAAAGCCGATTACTTGCCGTCCGGCTGACCTGCTCAAGCCGGGTCTCGCCTCGGCTGCCACGGAACTGGACCCCAAGCTGATCCAGAAGGAAGAGGACATTATCTCTTACTGCATGTTCCCGGAGGTCGCTCTTGGATATTTCAAGTGGCGCGCAAAACCGGCTGACCAACGCGAACCTATTCCTGCAGATCTCGAAGGCAAGAAGGTCGTTGCTCCTGCGCCAGTCGCTCCAGCCCCTATTGAAGTGAAGGTTGATGACGAGACCCAGAAGTTTGCTGAAATCGGGAAGTTGGTTGCAGGGCTTGCAGGTCGTCTCGGCTTCGCAGCCGGTAGCATCCCTATGGATCTTCCTGCTATGACCACCGCTTCTGTAGCAGCAACGCCGGCACCTGTTGCTGCGCCTGTCCTGGAAAAGAAGGAAGTGGTTGTTGCTGGACCGACGATCAATGCGCCGCTCAACGGCACATTCTTCCGTACAGCAGGTCCGGGCAAGCCGAATCTCGCGGATGAAGGTGCATCATTGAAGGCAGGCGATGCGCTTTGCATTGTTGAAGCGATGAAGCTCTTCAATCAGATCAAGGCGGATAAGCCACTGAAGGTTGTTAAGTTCCTTGTCGAGCATGGTAGTCATGTCGCCAAGGGACAACCGATGGCCGTTGTTCAGTACTAGACAGGGGATAGGGTGCCGCCTTTGCCAAGGTTACGGCGGACAAGTAGCCACGACAGGAAGCCTTGACATCAGAAACGAAGGGGACTACGGAACTACGGTACTGTAGCCCCTTATTTTTTTCACTTTTCACCTTCCACTTTTCATGACAATCGCATTTAAAATATTCGGGTGTCGTCTGAATCAAACAGAGGGTGCAGGATTCATCACACAGTTTGAGGCTGCTGGCTTCGAACGCATTCCCTTGGGGGATGGGGCTGATGTAATTCTGGTGTATTCCTGTACTGTGACGCAGAAGGCTGAAAACGAATGTGTCAAGACGCTCCGGCATCTGCGTGTTACGCAACCTCATGCCATGATTGTGCTCGCAGGCTGCGCAGCGGAAACGTGCGATCGAGACGCCTTGAAAGGCGTGGTTGATCTATTTGTTAGCCGCGAACAAAAAGACGATTTGGTCGCGTTGATAGGAAAGCACTTAGGAAAGGGAGGAGGTCGCAGGGAGGAGGGAGGAGGGAAATTGCAGCCTCGACTCTCTACGCAACGGGCGACACTCAAGGTGCAAGATGGTTGCGCGTTTCGATGTTCTTATTGCATTGTCCCTCATGCGCGAGGAGAGCCGCGCAGTCGTTCCATAGACGCCTGTCTTGTCGAGGCGCAGTCCTATATGAATGCCGGCTTTCAGGAGCTCGTCATCACTGGATGCAATACAGCCTGCTATGTAGACGGCAATCGAAATCTGATTGATCTGCTGAAAGCATGTTTGGATTTAAAAGGCGTGGGCCGCATCCGGCTAGGTTCAATTGAGCCAGGAACGGTGGAGCGCGACCTCATAGACCTCATGGCATTGGATGCACGTGTCTGTCGCTTCCTTCATTTGCCGATTCAGAGTGGATGCGATACCACCCTTACACGTATGAAGCGTCGTTATACGATGGCTACTATTCGCGAAACACTTGAGTACGCTTTAGAGAAAGTCCCTGATCTTGGATTGGGGACCGATATGATTGTCGGATTTCCGGGCGAAAGGCAGGAGGATTTTGAGCAGACCTGGCAACTGATCAAGGACTATCCCTTTGCCAATGTCCATGTTTTCCCTTACAGTGAACGTCCTGGAACGCCTGCGGCGTTGATGAATAACAAGATCCCTATTGCTGAGCGCAAGCGTCGTGCAAAGGAACTGAGCAAAATAGCTGAGAGCCAACGAGCAGTCTACCTGTACCGCTTTCTTGGCAAAGAGGTCACCTTCCTTGTCGAACATATTGACCGTGCAGGCCGCGCCTGTGGTTGGAGTTCCGAGTATCTCCCTTGCGCGGTTCATGGTTTGTCAGTCACGACGCGACGCACACTTCAAACCTTCAAGGTTAAGAGTGTTGTCGATGGCACATTGGAAGGCTGATTCTCAATAAACAAGGGGCACACAAATGAATGTGTGCCCCTTGTTTTTAAAAACTACTGGTACTGATTACAGCTGCATGTCAGGAAAAGCTGGCGTTGCAATCTTGGCAGCGCTCTTGAGTTCCTGGATGTACTTCTGAATCGCTTCCTGTGACTTCTGGCGCTTTAGTTGTTCTTTCACAGCATCGACCTCAGGAATCGGACGCGGTTTCTGTTCACGTTCGCGGGAGATGAGGATATGCGACGCGGTGACGGTTGCGGGTTTCGCAGCAACATCACCCTTTGCTTCGACAGCTTCGGTACGCGCCGTGACCTTGATCAGGTGGTAACCGAAATCTGTTTCAACAATGCCACCCACTTGACCGATGGGCTGTGTGAAAGCCGCATCTTCAAACGGCTTGACCATCTGGCCACTCTGGAACGTACCCAGATCGCCGCCCTTTTCCTTGCTCGGGCAGTCTGAATTTTCCTTGGCGAGTGCGGCAAAGTCTGCACCTTCGCTGATTTTCTTCTTCAGGCTCAGGATCTTTTCGCGCTTCGCTTGATTCTTCGCTGCGAGAAATTTATTGGTTCCCGCCGCTTCAGCGTTCGCACGCACAACATCGTCGACAACCTTTTTCACTTCAGCGTCTGTCACGGTGAGCGTGCTGTTGATTTTCGCTTCAAGGAACTTATCAATCATGATGCCTTCGTCAAATTCCTTGCGGGCTTCGACTGCGCCGATGGGTGAATCCTTGAAGTACTGCTCCACGGTCATGTTCTTATCGCGAGCCTTGAGCATACCTTCCAAACGATCCGTTTGTTTCTTGCGATCTTCATCTGTGATTTTGACGGCAGCCTTTTTGACTTCAGCCATAATTAAAGCGCGCATAATCATGCTGGAAACCACGCGTTGCTCAAAGAACTTACGGGCTTCAACCTGTTGTTCTGGCGGTACGCTTTGCGAGGCCATGACCTTGTTAACGATTGCGTCCACGTCTTTGCGAATATACTTGGTGTCATTGACGGAAGCCATGACTTCATTGGGATCTTTGGGCTTCTCGTTCACTACAGGAGCCGATGTGGTTGCAGGTGCGGGATTAGCAGGTGTTGTTGCGGTTCCCTTTTCCTGTTTCTTGCAGCCCGAGGCAGTAACGAGTGCGACGGCGATCGCGGTGCAAAACAGATGTGAGCTTTTCATGCTATTGAATCTCCTGTAACGCAATTTTTTGCGTAGGTGTTGTTTCTATCATCTCAAGGACAACCCTGCGAACCGACGCGGGTACATCGAGATGTAAAGTTATAAATATACCAAGAAATCTGGATAATCCAAGCGGAAGTTTTGATTTTTCGTTATTTTTCTTTGGTGGCTCGGTTTCAACGATGAGAGGATAACGACCTGAAATGAGCTTTTGACGGAGCAGGGTGAAGTGTTCTTGGATGCTTGGAGAGAGTGAAATATGGGATTCGTCCTGATCTGGAGAAGCATTATGCTGACAGCGTATTCGTCCTGTGGAGACTGAAAAAGAAAACCAACTTGGACGGGGTGTGTGACATCTCGTACAAAGTGTAAGGTCTGGGAGTAAACCTAGCAAGTGGAGCAAATGAAGTTCGTAGCGAATGATACAGTCTATGAGTGAAGCTGTGGGGCAGGATGAAAGAGAGTCAAGAGTTTGCTTAAGAAGCGTATAGACATCTTGATGGGGTTGACGGAGGGGGAGGGCCCTCGCTGTCAGATCAACAAGATAGGCCGCCACAGCCGTGGCACGCCACTGCTCACGTAGGGGATCATGACGTATGAGCGGTGAACATTCTTTGGCAATATGCACGCCGTCATGCTCGCGTGTGTAAAACTGAAGGTCGCAAGTATAAAAGAGATCGTACTGTCCGAGGAAGGGGCTCTTGGGACGGGAGGCGCCCTTGATAGAAGTCACGATACGTCCGTGATCAGGTGTCAACCAGGTGACGATGTGTGAGGTCTTTGACCAGGGCCGTATTTGAAGTACGATAGCCTCTGTCTGTGTGATCATGGTTATGATGGTATAGGGGGTATCGCCGCCGCCTGTGCTTGTACATTAGGGGGCATTGCCCCTGCTGAAACAATCAGGTTGATCGCTGTATTCACGTTCATATCGGTATAGATGACCTCGCGCTTCGGATAAATAATAAAAAAACCATTGGTTGGATTTGGCGTTGTCGGGATGAATACATTCACGCAGGCCAGTGGCTGGCCCTGCTCATCAAGGATGTATTTCGTGATGGAATCATCCGTCTTCGATGTGACAAGCCCGATGGAGTAATTGTTCTTGCGAGGATAATGCACAAGGACAACGGCATCGAACATGCTGTTTTGGCGGTTCTCAACCCATTCCTTGAATTTCTTCATGAAATTATAGATGGTGCTGAGGAATGGAATCCGAGAGAAAAGTTCATCGATCACACGTGTTAACTGTTTACCGATGAAGTAGGTGATGACCCCCAAGAAATAAAAGAAGATCAATACGCACAACAACAGGAGCAGCTTCAGTAGATATCCGCCAAACGCATTGCTTATTTTGTCGAGATATTGCTGCGGGAACCAGGCTGTAGCAAGGTTGAGTATAAAATTGAAGATCAGAACCGTGGCAACAACAGGCGCTGCAAAAAGGAGGCCTGCAAAAATGCGATTGCGGATGTGCGCGACCCAATCGTGTTTGGAAGCAGGTTTGGTGCTGGCTGTGTTCATTTATTTGTTCAGAGCAGAAGATGTGTTTACGGCGCTGTTGAATTGTGCCCGTTTTTCATAAGATGAACGCAGACGCATGTAAATCATGCCGCATATTGGGATTGAAACGAAATAGCAGATCCCGATTATTCCTAATGTGATCCATGCGTGTGCGACGAGCATTCCAATAACAAAGATGATGAAGATTGCGACAGGGATTTGAAACCGCCTGCTGATATGCATCTTTTTCATGGAGATGGTGGGGGCGCGACTGGCCATGAGAATGCCGCACACGATGAGCATGACACTGCCGACCCAGGGCGACTGAAGCATGGCGGAATCGAAATGTAAATCCAGAATGGCCGGCGTGAGGACGAGGCCTGCTGCTCCAGGTGAGGGAAGGCCGACAAAGAAGTGTTTCCAGTAAGGCTGTGTCGGGCCGTCATCAATCATGATGTTGAACCGCGCCAGCCGGAATGCGCAACAGAGGGCATAGAAGAGTGCAAAAGCCCAGAAGATGCCGCGAAGATGATAGAGCGGGCTTCCCTCGGGAAGTACCTCCATAATCCAGAAGTAGGTGAAGATTGCAGGTGCAACACCGAAGCTGACAAAATCGGAAAGGGAGTCCAGTTGTTCGCCAAGCTTTGATGTCACTTTAAGCATCCGGGCCATGCGTCCATCCAGTCCGTCCAGGACAGCCGCGATCGTAATTGCGATGACAGCAAGTCTCCACTCACCTTGACAACTCATACGAATGGAGGTAATGCCACTTGCCGCAGCCATTAAGGTGATGAGATTCGGGAGCATGGCTCGAACTGGAAGTTCACGTGGAATACGTTGCTGCTTTTGTTTCTTTTTTCGAAAACGGAATTTACTCATAGCATATTCTTTCGCAGGTTAAACGTTTTGTCCTGTTACGGTTGTGCTTTGAAATACGCAAGCGGGGTTTCTCCTGCGATCATAGTCTGTCCGACACGTACTGTGGGTTCAACGCCCAGGGGCAGGTAAACATCGACGCGACTTCCAAAGCGAATAAGACCAAAGCGTTCAGCACGTTCTAGTTTTTGCTCTTCTTTGACGAGGCAAAGAATGCGCCGTGCAACAAGTCCAGCAATCTGAACAAAAGCAAGTTTTTGTCCGTTTGTTGCTGTCATCAAATAAAGATGTCGTTCATTCAATTCGCTTGCTTTATCGAGGGAAGCATTCAGGAATGACCCAGGAATGTAATGGGTCTTTATAATCGTTCCGCTTGCAGGCATCCGATTGACATGCACATTAAAAACACTCATAAAAACGCTGACACGCCAGACAACGGGGCTTGGGCTTAGCCCCAGTTCTATCGGCACGGGGACTTCAGCAAGCATCGAAACCGTTCCGTCTGCTGGACTCACGATCGCAAGGGCATCTCGCGGTTGAACCCGTTCTGGGTCACGAAAAAAGAGGTAGACCGCAATGGGCAGCAACCAAAGCAAGAGTGGCCATCCAAGATGTCCGCACCAGGTGAGACCAGAATAAATGATTAAAACGACTATAGCTGAAATCAGCACAAACCGTATGCCTTCGGCATGGATGGGCGGAAACAGGAGACGTGAACACGATAAATCAACAGTATCCATAAAATAGGAGTGCTCGTAATAAAAAATAGACAAATAGTATCTCACACAGGCTTAAATCATGCAAGGCTACGCTGAAAGAGAAAAGTGAATATTTTTTTAAAAACGGGATTGACAGAATGGTGGCTTATGTCCTATAATAACGTCATTCAAGAACTTCTATGGAGTCTTGGATGTGTTCTGTTGTTTGAAGCCTCCCCCGTTTCAAACACAGGTTTCCCCCCTGAAGAACACAGGATAATATATATGTCCTCCCTGGCGGCGGGTAAAAGTTTAGGCTTTTATCCGCCGTTTTTTTTGTGTACTGTAAAAGTTATGAACATCGTGACAGTCATCATTGCCAATGGCCTTTTTCCGTCGCATCCTGCTCCGCTCGAGGTATTGCGAAAAGCAGCGCGCATCGTCTGTTGTGACGGTGCTGCGAATGCGCTTGTCGAAAGTTCCGAGTTTCCGCCGGTCGCTGTGGTGGGCGATGGCGACAGTCTTTCTGAATCTGCCCGTAAAAAATTTGCAGGGTGTCTTGTGATGAGCGGTTGTCAGGAGACGAACGATTTAACAAAGGCTTTTCGGTTTTGTGTTAAACAGGGATGGAACGATATTGTGATTGTGGGGGCTACAGGAAAACGGGAGGACCATACGCTGGGCAATCTTTCGCTGCTGGCTGATTTTTCATGCGAAGCCTCTGTACGTATGATGACGGATGCGTGTATCATTACCCCAGTGTCCGAAGCGACAACACTGCCCTCGCATGAAGGACAGTCGGTCTCCTTTATCGCTTGTGATCCTCGTGTTCAATTAACGGTCGACGGTGTTCGGTATCCAGTTCAGAATCTTGAATTGTCGAGCTGGGCAACCGCCACCCTAAATGTCGCGACAGGATCCTTATTACGCATACAGCCGGTCCATGGAGTTCTGCTGGTTTTTCAAACATACGCATAGGCGTGTTAGAAATTTATAAAAAAAAACGGCCCACACTTTCCAGTGCGGGCCGTTTTGTTTGATATAATCGTGTTTAAACGATTACATGTCCATGCCACCCATACCTTGGTTTGGCATCTGAGCTTCCTTCTTCTCCGGAATCTCAGTGACCATGCACTCTGTGATGAGCAGGAGACCTGCGATCGACGCTGCATTCTGCAACGCGCTACGGGTCACCTTTGCCGGATCCAACACGCCAGCCTTCACGAGGTCTTCGTAAACGCCCGTTGCGACATTGTAACCGTAGGAGGCCTTGCCCTTCTTCACGTTCTCGACGATCAGAGGAGCTTCCAAACCTGCGTTTTCAACGAGCTGACGCAGAGGAGCTTCCAGGCACTTCGAGATGATAGCCACGCCGACCTTCTCATCGCCGACCGTCACGACGCTTTCCAGCGCCTTCTGGCAACGGATAAGAGCGACGCCACCACCTGCGACGATGCCTTCTTCAACGGCTGCGCGGGTTGCGTGCAGCGCATCGTCGACGCGATCCTTCTTCTCTTTCATCGCGGCTTCGGTAGGAGCACCGACCTTGATCACTGCTACGCCGCCAGCGAGCTTCGCCAGACGTTCCTGGAGTTTTTCGCGGTCATAGTCAGACGAGGTGTCCTCAATCTGCTTCTTGATGAGTGCCACGCGAGCCTGAATATCGCTGGTTTTCCCGCCGCCTTCGACGAGAGTCGTGTTATCCTTGTCAACCGTAACCTTCTTCGCACGGCCGAGGTCGGTGATCTCAACGTTCTCGAGCTTGATGCCGAGGTCTTCGCTGATCATCTTGCCGCCCGTAAGGATGGCGATGTCTTCGAGCATAGATTTACGGCGATCACCGAATCCAGGTGCCTTGACAGCGCAAACCTGCAGGGTGCCGCGCAGCTTATTCACGACGAGTGTCGCGAGTGCTTCGCCTTCGACGTCTTCCGCGATGATCATCAGCGGCTTGCCAGTCTTGGCAACGCCCTGGAGCAGCGGGAGCATGTCATTCAGGCTTGAAATCTTCTTTTCGAAGATGAGGATGTAGGGGTTCTCAAGCGCGCATTCCATCTCTTCCGCATTCGTAACGAAGTACGGGGAGAGATAGCCCTTATCGAACTGCATACCTTCGACGACGTCGAGGGTGGTTTCGAGGGTCTTGGCTTCCTCAACGGTGATGGTGCCGTCCTTGCCGACCTTGTCCATCGCCTCAGAAATGATTGCACCAATTTCCGCTTCGCCGTTTGCGGAGATGGTGGCGACCTGTGCGATTTCTGACGGATCCTTCACACGCTTGGACTGCTTGGCGATTGCTTCGACAACAGCCTTGGTGGCCTTATCGATGCCGCGCTTGATCGCCATCGGGTTTGCACCCGCGGTGACATTCTTCAGACCTTCGCGATAGATGGCCTCAGCCAACAGGGTTGCGGTGGTGGTACCATCACCCGCGATGTCGCTGGTTTTGCTGGCCACTTCGCGAACCATCTGTGCGCCCATGTTTTCGAAGGGGCAAGGGAGTTCAATTTCCTTTGCGACGGTGACGCCGTCCTTAGTGATGGTTGGTGAACCGAACTTCTTGTCCAAGATCACATTGCGTCCGCACGGACCGAGGGTCGACGAGACAGCCTTGCTCAACTTGGCGATGCCGGCCAAAATCTTCTGGCGGGCTTCCATATCATACATCATTTGCTTTGCAGCCATGGTAATTTGTTTCCTTTCGATTGTTTATTGTTACTCAATCACGCCGAGCAGGTCATCTTCGCGGACGAGCTGGTATGTCTTGTCGTTGAGTTTCACTTCGGTCCCGCCGTATTTGGGAAGGAGAACCTTGTCGCCGACCTTGACGTCGAACTTGATTTCCTTGCCATCTTCGTCGCGCTTCTTGCCAATGGCAATGACTTTGCCTTCCATTGGTTTTTCTTTGGCGTTATCCGGGATAATGATTCCGCCTTTGGTCATTTCCTTCACATCAATGGGCTCGACTAATACGCGATCACCCAGGGGACGAATCTTCGTCATAGTTGTGTTTCTCCTTTTTGGTTTTGTTAGATAACGGGTAGGCACAACGGCCTACCCTTACAGTTGTTAGATTATGGGTAGGCACAACGGCCTGCCCTTACAGATTATTTGTCCTTCATCGTGAACTCGGCATCAATGACACCGTCATCGCCGGTTTTTCCTGTTCCGCCAGAGCTTTCTCCGCCATTCGGAGGAGGTGCTCCTGCGCCAAAGTCAGGTCCGGGTTGTGCTCCAGCGGCGCCCGGCTGATTGTACATACCGGCAGTTACGGCTTCCATCGCCTTAGTGAGCGCGTCCTGCTTGGTCTTGATCTCGCTGGTCGAATTGCTCTTCAGTGCTTCCTTCAGATCAGCCACAGCCTTTTCAACTGGGGCCTTCTTTTCTGCAGGAATCTTGTCTGCATTTTCGGTCAGCGTTTTCTCGACCTGGTAACAGAGATTTTCCGCATGATTCTTGGTTTCGACCTCTTCACGGCGCTTAGCATCTTCTTCAGCGTGTACTTCAGCGTCTTTACGCATCCGCTCGATCTCATCCTTTGAGAGACCGCTGGAGGCTGTGATGGTAATTTTCTGTTCCTTACCAGTGCCTAGATCCTTTGCGGTCACGTTGAGGATGCCGTTTGCATCGAGGTCGAAAGCGACTTCGATCTGCGGGCGCCCACGAGGTGACGGAGGAATGCCATCCAAGTGGAAATTGCCGATTTCCTTGTTGTCGTGCGCCATCTTACGTTCGCCTTGGTAGACGTGAATGTCTACGGAGGGCTGGTTGTCGGCTGCGGTACTGAAAATCTCACTCTTCTTGGTCGGGATCGTGGTGTTGCGTTCGATGAGCGGAGTCATCACTCCGCCAAGGGTCTCGATACCGAGGGTCAGAGGGGTAACATCCAACAGCAAAACGTCCTTGACTTCACCCTTGAGAATGCCTCCCTGGATAGCCGCACCGATGGCCACGACCTCATCTGGGTTTACGCCCTTGTGGGGCTCCTTGCCGAACAACTGCTTGGCCTTCTCCTGAAGCTTGGGCATGCGCGTCTGACCGCCGACCAACACGACTTCGTCAACAGTTGAGAGTCCCGAATCGCTCATGCACTTCTTGCATGGCTGCGTGGTACGCTCAATAAGAGCATCCGTGAGCTGTTCCATCTTTGCTCGCGAGAGTGAGACAGTCAAGTGTTTCGGTCCTGTTGCGTCTGCCGTGATGAAGGGCAAGTTGATTTCCGAGGTGGTTGCGGAGGAGAGTTCACACTTCGCCTTTTCGGCAGCTTCTTTCAGACGTTGTAACGCCATCATGTCCTTGGAGAGGTCAATGCCGTTTTCGCGCTTAAATTCATCATTCAGCCAGTTCATGATGGTCTGGTCGAGATCGTCACCACCCAAATGAGTGTCGCCATTCGTGGCCTTCACTTCGAAAACGCCGTCGCCGATGTCCAGCACGGAGATATCAAAGGTTCCGCCGCCAAAATCATAAACCGCGATTTTTTCATCTTTTTTCTTGTCCAGGCCATACGCGAGGGATGCCGCTGTCGGTTCGTTGATAATGCGCAAAACATCAAGTCCCGCGATGCGTCCCGCATCCTTGGTGGCCTGACGCTGTGAATCATTGAAGTAAGCTGGAACCGTGACGACCGCTTGCGTAATGGTTTCACCGAGGAATGCTTCCGCATCGGTTTTCAGCTTCTGCAGAATCATCGCCGAGATTTCTGGGGGCGAATAGGTCTTGCCAGAAATAGAAACCTGTGCATCACCATTCGCTGCACGAGTCACATCGTACGGAACCATGGAGATTTCATTGGACATTTCATCGTAACGTCGACCCATGAAACGCTTCACTGAATAGACCGTGTTCTTGGGGTTGGTGACAGCTTGACGCTTGGCGGACTGACCTACCAAACGTTCACCTGTCTTCGTAAATGCTACAATCGAAGGGGTGGTCCGCATGCCTTCCGCATTCGGTATGACGACAGGTTCGCCGCCTTCCATCACCGCCATGCACGAGTTAGTCGTGCCTAAATCAATACCTAGTACTTTTGCCATAATTAAATACTCCTTATGTCCGCCTAATTGTGAGACAACTCATTCGGACGCGCATATAAAAGCAATGGACGTGCCAAGGAGGGAAAAACGTTAAAAGTGTAAAGTATAAATTGAAAAATATATATGCTATATGCTGAAAGTAAACAAGTTATATGTTTTTTGACCTATTATCCCTGGTGTTCAGCAGAGCGGGCAAAAGGTGTGACAAGTGAGACAGCAATAGGAGATAAAAGCTGTTAGTGTGTCATTATTGCTCGCCTAGTCACCCAGTCATTCGGCCTGCATGCCGGAGGCGTTTTCGCGTAGGCGGGTCAACCCGTCCGCTTTCGGGTCACATTACAGGACACGCGATAGCAGTTCGTTTGCTAGGGCGGAAAGCGGTTCGGTTTCGCCTGGAAGGTTCTTAAGGACGTCACAAGCAGTGGCCGTGGTCTGTTTCGCAAAAGCGCGGGCTTCCTGTTCGCTCATGATCGCTAGGCAAGTCAGTTCAGGCTTGTTATCCGCGTTGGCTTGCCGGGCATCCAGAAGGTCATCGATAATCTGGAAGGCGATCCCAAGATTGTTCCCGTAAATTGAAAGGTGTTGTAGGGATGCGTCGGATGCGCCACCTGCAATCGCGCCCAGCCGTACAGCAGCTCGGAAAAGATCCGCTGTTTTATGCTGGAAGACGTAGTTGATAATATCGCGTGTTGGCGCACCCGCAAATTGGATGTCTTCGACTTGACCGGCAATAACGCCGCTTGCTCCTGCGGCTTGGGCGAGTTCGGAAACCAACAGGGAAACGGCTGACGGGGAAGAGGGGGTATGGGCGAGTGTTTCAAAGGCGAGCGTCTGGAGTGCATCACCGACCAGTACAGCCATGGCTTCGCTGTATTTAGCCCAGACTGTGGGCTGTCCGCGCCGAAGCGTGTCGTTGTCCATGCAGGGTAGGTCGTCGTGCACGAGCGTGTAGGTGTGAAGCAATTCGACTGCACACGCGACGTGGATGGCATTCTCCGCTTTTCCACCCGCTGCTTCAGCCGACGCAAGGCAAAGAATGGGACGCAATCGCTTGCCTCCAGAAACAACTGCATGCCGCATGGCGTCCGAGAGTTCCACTGGTCTTGTCTCGGCAGTCGGCAGGCAAGCAAAAAGCGCCGCCTCCACCCGTGTCTTGCGCTCGGCCAAATAACTTTTTAAATCAAGGGACATAGTTCTCTTACAGTGCCGCCAGCAACTTGTCGGTCTGTTCTTCCGTGCCGATGGTGATACGGAGGTATTCGCAAGTAGCTGGACTTGGAAAGTAGCGCACATAGATTTTTGATTGCTTCAGCGCGTCGAAGATCTCTTTTGCGTTCCCCTTGGGCGGACGTGCGAAGAGGAAGTTGGTCTGCGAGGGGCAGACCTTCCACCCGCGGATCGTGAGTTCCTGCGTGAGACGCGCACGGGTGGCGCGGATCTTCTGGACATTAGCTTTCATGTACGCTAGATCACTCAAGGCGGCGAGCGCAACAGCCTGCGCAAGCATGTCCATGTTGTAGGAATCTTTGATCTTGTAAAGCGCGTGGATCAGCAACTCAGGGCCGATAACATAACCGAAGCGGAGCCCTGCCAGTGAGAACGACTTGGAAAATGTTCGCATCACAAGCGTATTGTTATTTTCTGGCACAAGCGCCAAATCCATGCAGTTGCTGTCTGCGAAATCACCATAAGCTTCATCAATGAGCACGACGTTCTTAAAAGACTTACAGAAT
The DNA here is from genome assembly GCA_037133395.1 of bacterium. Classification (GTDB taxonomy): domain Bacteria; phylum Verrucomicrobiota; class Kiritimatiellia; order RFP12; family UBA1067; genus CAIZQW01. The sequence continues at coordinate 23,449 of JBAXOG010000031.1, forward strand.
GCGGCGACAATTGTCTTATCGTGCATCATGCTGGTGGGCGCATTGGGATTGGTGATGTAGAAGAGCGATGCCGTATAATTGCTAGGCATCTGCCAGCCGAAGTTCGCATCAAGTTTGACAGGACGGCGCTCCACGCCACGAATGTCCGCGAGCACAGGATAGAGCGAGTAGGAGGGATCGAAGTAACCGATGCTGCCGTCGTTCTCTACAAAAGCGCGCGTACAAAGCGCAAGGATTTCATCCGAACCGTTTCCAATGAAAATCTGGTTGACGCTGCAATCATGGATTTCTGCAAGGAGCGTACGCAAGGCCATGAAGAGCGGATCTGGGTAAAGACGCAGACGGGCATAATCGAATGTCTTCAGCAATTCACCCACTTTAGGGCTGGGCGGATAGGGGTTCTCATTCGTGTTGAGCTTGACAATCGCTGGGTCCTTGGGTTGTTCCCCCGGGGTGTATGCCTCCAGCGCTTGAACGTTTTTGCAGATAGTCATACGGGATATTGTTGTTGACCTGTCCGATAAAATCAACTCAAAAATGAGAAAACACACTTAAAATATCGCTAACTGGTTGATTCTTCATATAAGAATCGTTATACTAATATACACATTTTTTTGGAGTAATGACCATGACAGAAAAAAAAGTACCGTTTACCTTGGCGCAACTCGAGCAGATCGAAAAGACCACTCCGACGCCGTTTCATATTTATGATGAACGCGGTATCCGTGAAAATGCGCGTCGCCTTAAAGCTGCGTTTTCCTGGAATCTAGGATTCAAGGAGTACTTTGCGGTCAAGGCCTGCCCCAATCCTTTCCTGATGAAGATCCTTCGCGAAGAGGGCTTTGGCATGGATTGCAGTTCGCTGCCGGAACTCTTGCTCTCTGAGAAGGTCGGCGTGACGGGCGAGGGCATCATGTTCACTTCGAACGATACGCCGGCAAATGAATTTGCAAAGGCCAAGGAACTGGGTGCGATTATCAATCTGGATGACATCTCGCACATCCCTTTCCTCGAAACGTGTTCAGGGCTGCCGGAACTGGTCTGCTTCCGTTATAATCCAGGTCCGCTCAAGGGCGGCAATTCCATCATCGGTAATCCCGAACATGCGAAGTATGGGTTTACACGCGAACAGTTGTTTGATGGATATCGACTGCTGAAGGAGAAGGGGGTGAAGCGTTTTGGCCTCCATACCATGGTGGCCTCCAACGAGCTGAATCCGCAATATTTTATCGACACGGCTGAAATTCTTTTTGACTTGGTCGCTGATTTGTCGAAGACGTTGGGCATTACCTTTGAGTTTGTCAACATGGGAGGCGGTATTGGCATCCCCTATAAGCCGGAACAGATTGCAGTGGATTTGACGCGTGTCGGCGAGGGTGTGCGTCAGGCATACGAAAAGCGCATTTTGGGTAACGGTCATCCAGCACTGAAGATCTATCTGGAGTGCGGACGCATGGTCACGGGGCCTTTCGGCTATCTGGTCTCACGCGTGCTCCACATCAAGAAAACCTATAAGTTATATGCTGGACTCGATGCGTGTATGGCCAACCTGATGCGTCCAGCGCTCTATGGCTCGTATCACCACATCACTGTTATGACCAAGCCAGGCGCTGCTTGCAATACCATGTACGATGTTACGGGTTCGCTCTGCGAAAATAATGATAAGTTCGCCATTGACCGGGTGCTGCCCGAGCTTGCTCCTGGCGACATGGTCGTTATTCATGATACAGGCGCACATGGCCATGCCATGGGCTTCCAATACAATGGGAAGCTCCGTTCCGCTGAACTGTTGATGCGCGAAGATGGCAGCGTGACACAGATTCGCCGTGCAGAAACCGTGAACGATTATTTTGCCACGCTCGATTTTACTGCGCTGGCTCGCTTCTAGATGATTTTCATCAGCGGATTTGACCTGAGCCGGTGACCACGTACTTGTAGGTCGTAAGCTCTTCGAGACCCATGGGCCCGCGTGCATGGAGTTTATCCGTGCTGATACCCATTTCCGCGCCCATGCCAAATTCGCCACCGTCTGTGAAGCGCGTCGAGGCATTGACGTAGACCGCTGCGGAATCCACTTCCTTGAGAAATTTCTTCGTCGCGCGTTTATCTGTCGTGATAATCGTGTCCGAATGGTGAGATCCAAACGTGTTAATGTGCTTGATGGCAGCCTTGACATCCTTGACCACCTTGACCGACATGTCCAGTGTCAGGTATTCGGTTGTCCACGTGTCTGGGGTTGCAGGTAGGCACTTTTGAATCACGGCGCAGGTCTCTTTGCATCCATGCAACGTCACATTTTTGCGCATGGCAAATGCTGCAACCTTGGGGAGAAATACAGAGGCGATCTCCTGATGGACCAGCAAGGTTTCCATGGCGTTGCAGACACTGGGACGTTGACATTTTGCGTTTTCAATAATCTTCAATGCACTTTCTTGGTCTGCGCTGGCATCCACAAAGACATGACAGACACCCTTGTAGTGCTTCAGGACCGGTACGCGCGCATGTTCGATGACTGCGCGGATTAGCGATTCGCCACCGCGCGGGATGACCACATCCAGACGGTCATCCATCTGGACGAGTTCACGTACCGCGTCGCGGTCTGTGGTCTCAATAAGCTGGATGGAATATTTAGGAAGTCCGGCCTTCTCGCCACCCTCCTGAAGTGCCTTGGCAATCGCGAGATTGGAGTTAATCGCCTCTTTTCCTCCACGCAGAATGACCGCGTTCGAGGTCTTGAAGCAGAGCACGGCTGCATCGGCTGTTACATTGGGACGCGACTCATAGATAATTCCTACAACACCAAGTGGCACGCGTTTTTTTTCGATGACAAGGCCATTCGGCCGCGTTCGCTTCCAGATCTTTTTGCCGACGGGGTCGGCGAGTTGCACAACTTCGCGAATGCCTGCGATCATTGCATCGATCCGTGTATCCGTCAATGTCAGGCGGTCAACCATCGCCGGAGCCATAGAATTGGCCTTTGCCTGTTGAACGTCTTCGTCATTGGCAGCCGTGATGGCTGATCGCTGTGTGTTCAGCTCATCCGCCATGGCGAGCAGGATAGCGTTCTTTCTGGAGGTTGAACAGTTGACCAGCTTACGTGATGCGGCTAAGGCTTGGTCACCCAGTTTTCGGATTGTGTCGTGTAGTGTCATAAGTGAATAAAGAATAGCAATTCTTGAGGGATTTCGGCAAGGCGAAAAGCCTGAATTCAACGTCATTCACCGTACATTTCCGTAATCACTCGACGCAAAGCGGATGCTTCGCTCTCTGATAAGGAATCCAGTTTACGTCCAAGCCGCTGTTTGCTGATGGTTCTGATCTGATCAACTGCGACCTCCGCCGGCTTTCCAGCGCACCTGATTTGTACCCGTGAACGCCATCCCGAATGCAACTGGCTGGTGAGAGGACAGACAGTCACCGTCGCCAATACCTCGTTCAGTATATCAAGGCTCACCACAACGACAGGACGCGTCTTAGCGATTTCCGATCCGCGTGCGGGATCCAGTTCCGCCCAAAATATGTCGTAGCGTGTCATGTCCGCCTCCGGGATGATGGATGCTGTGGCTTTCCGTAGCCGTCCCTCTTCTCAGCTACGCATGAAGACTCCCAGTCTAGATCGGAAAGACCATCTGATGCTACCCCCTCCCAGTCGGACCATGTTTCCGCGTCTGCCGCCATAGCTTTCGCCGTGTCAGCCCATGACATCTTAACGTCTGTCCGCTTTTTCGGACGCAACAGGATGCCGTCCACGCTTTCAAGCATGATCACGGTCTCCGTGAAGGCATAGCGGCGCAATACTTCCGCAGGAATGCGCACACCACGCGAATTCCCAATCTTTGCAATTTTCAATTCCATGGTCTGCATAATAACCTCCAAGTAAAAAGAGATGTTATTACAGTATCAACATGTCGAATGAAAGTCAACCCATCTGGAAAATTATAACGCTGAATTGCGTGTTGACATACTGAAAGGATATGGACTAAAATATCCAACTTAAGAACGTTTTCATAACTTTTTTTAAGGTATAGCGAGGAGTACGAGATGTTTCAACCGGTATCGAATAAGACTGATTTTCCGCAGATGGAGCTGGATATGCTGGCGTTCTGGGATGCACATGACACCTTCAAGAAGAGTTTAGCGAAGAATCGCGATAAACAAGATTACGTTTTTTATGACGGACCTCCCTTTGCCACAGGCTTGCCGCACTATGGGCATTTGCTAGCTGGAACGATCAAGGATATTGTTCCCCGTTATCAGACCATGCGTGGACACCATGTGGAGCGTCGCTTTGGCTGGGACTGTCATGGATTGCCCATCGAAGCACTGGCTCAGGAAGCCTTAGGCGTGAGTGGTGCACATGAAATTCGAGAACTTGGTGTCGATATTTTCAACGAGCAGTGTCGTTCCATGGTGCTCAAGTATGTGGGCGAGTGGCGCAAGACCGTTACGCGGATGGGCCGCTGGGTTGATTTCGATAACGATTACAAGACCATGGATCCTGATTTTATGGAGACCATCTGGTGGGTCTTTAAGCAGCTTTGGGAGCAGAAGCGCGTCTATAAATCTTATCGTATCATGCCCTATAGCTGGAAACTCAGTACGCCGCTGAGTAACTTTGAGGCCGGCAATAACTACAAGGACGTGCAGGATCCTGCAATTACGGTGCGCGCTAAGGTGCTCACAGGTGCAGATACTTCGTATGGCGAAACGTATCTACTCATTTGGACCACGACGCCATGGACACTCCCTGAAAATTTGGCCATTTGCGCGGGCCCTGAAATTGATTACGTCATTGTGCGCGATACCACAAACCAGGTCTGCTATGTGATGGCTGAGGCGCGTCTGGCCTCTTATTACAAGAAGGCTGAAGAGTATACGCTCGTTGCACAGCTGAAAGGCGCGGATCTCAAGGGTTGGACGTATGAGCCGATTTTCCCCTACTTTGAAAAGTTTGCAGAGCAGGGTGCCTTTCGTGTCTTGAATGATGGATTCGTGAGCACAGGTGATGGCACAGGGCTTGTCCACATTGCGCCGGCGTATGGCGAGGATGACTTCCGCGTGAGTAAAGAGAGCGGTCTTCATGTGATTGCTGATCCGCTGGATGCCTCTTGTAATTTCACGGACCAACTGCCAGAGTATGCTGGGCGTTTTTGCAAGGATTGCGATAAGGATTTGATTCGCCGTCTGAAGCAGGAAGGCAAATTGGTACACCAGACAACGATTGTGCATAGCTATCCTTTTTGTGATCGAACAGACACGCCGCTCGTGTATCGTGCGATTGAAGCGTGGTATGTACGTGTTGAGGATTTACATGATCGGCTTTCCGCAAACAATGATTCCGTTCATTGGATGCCGGCGTATGTAGGTGACAAGCGCTTTGGTAATTGGCTCAAGGAGGCGCGTGACTGGAATATCAGCCGTAATCGTTTTTGGGGCTCCTGCCTCCCTGTCTGGATCAACGAGAAGGACGCAGAGGATATGATCTGCGTCGGTTCTGTCGCTGATCTTGAAGCGTTGAGTGGAGAGAAGGTGATAGACCTGCACAAGCATTTTGTGGATAAGATCCTCATTCATAAGGACGGTAAAACCTATCGCCGGACTCCTGAAGTGCTGGACTGTTGGTTCGAATCGGGTGCTATGCCTTATGCGCAGCAGCACTATCCCTTCGGGAAGGGAGAAGGTAGTAAGGAGGAGGGAGGAGGAGCAGAACCGAAGAGAGACATCAACGCATTCTTCCCTGCGGACTTTATCGCAGAAGGCCTTGACCAGACACGTGGCTGGTTTTATACATTGATGGTGTTAGGGACATGCCTCTTCGATAAATCACCCTTTAAAAATGTGGTTGTGAATGGCTTGGTCTTGGCCGAAGACGGCAAAAAGATGTCCAAGCGTCTGAAAAATTATCCAGATCCGAACCATCTGTTGAATGACTATGGTGCAGACGCCTTGCGCCTCTATATGATTTATTCACCTGTGGTACGCGCAGAGAATTTGCGCTTCTCTGGAAATGGAGTGAAACAGATCTTGCGCGATTTACTGATCCCCTGGTGGAATGCCTACAGTTTCTTCGTGACGTATGCTAATGTCGACGGTTTCAATGAAACAGAAGTGGCGATACCCACAAGCACAAATGTGTTAGATCGATGGATTGTTTCGTCGTTGGAGACGCTCATCAGCGAGGTGACCGAAGCCATGGATGATTATGACTTGCAGCGCTCTGTGCGGCCTTTCGTGAACGTTGTCGAAGACCTGACGAACTGGTATATCCGTCGTTCGCGTCGCCGTTTTTGGAAGTCACAGAATGATGATGATAAGATGCACGCTTATCGAACCTTGCGTTATGTGCTCGTACAACTCAGCAAGGTCGCTGCCCCCTTCACCCCCTTCATCAGCGAGGCGATTTATCGCAATCTCAAGGGCGAGGCGATGCCAGAATCGGTGCATCTGTGCGACTTTCCGACAGCCAATGCTGCGGCGCGGGACCAGAAGCTTGAACGCTGCATGGCACTCGTGCAGGCCGTCGTGAAGATGGGCCGCCAGCTTCGGGCGGAAAATGACTTGAAGGTACGTCAACCGTTAGAAAATTTTTACATCGTCTCCACAAATGGTGATATATTAAAAGCATTTGCTGGTTATGAGGATCTGATTCAAGATGAGTTGAATGTGAAGAAAATCGTCTACGATTCGGATGAGACCAAACTGGCGGATGTCACCGTGAAGGCGAACTTCAAGGCACTGGGGCCGAAATGTGGTGCGAACATGAAGGGGATCGCTGCAAAGATTGAGAATTTTTCTGCTCACCAGATACGCGATTTAATTGCTGGGTGTTTCATCGATGTGGATGGCATTGAAATCACGATTGCTGAAGTGGTCATCCAGCGTAAGCCGAAAGCGGGTATGGTCGTTGCGGCGGAGGGGGAAATCATTGTCGCACTCGATACTGCATTGACGCCTGACCTGATTCAGGAAGGCTTGATGCGTGAGTTCGTGAGCCGCATTCAGAATATGCGCAAGGATGCTGATTTTGAGGTGACCCAGCGTATCGCTATTACCGTAGCAGGCGATACTGAACTTGTTGCCGCTGTGACGCAACATGCGGAGTATATCAAGGTCGAAACGCTCTGTGAGAAGCTGGTCTTTGCGGATTCACTTCAGGTTGATGCGTGCGAGCTGAATGAACATCAGGTCTGGATTCACGTCGACAAGCATGTTTAACCGTACGATGAAATACGAAAAACAAATTGGGATGGCTCAAGGAATCGTTGTTGCAATTTTGGGCGGTTTTGTCTTGTCAATGGGGCAACGGATTCTCCTGATGGTGGCTGGTCAGACGGTCTATACAGTCGCTGGTTTTTGGATTTCAATCGTCTTGGGTTGGATCGTGGGGGGAGGCTTAGCATTTTTTGCTAGACGTAAGTTGGGCTGGAATGCGACGCTGCTTGCCTTCCTCTGTTTTTTCTTGGCCTGCTATCTGATCGCTCTATTAACGCTTGAGCGATTTATGAAGAATGGCTGGACGCATTTTCTGTTGAACGCCAATCGTTCCTTGCCTCTTTACCTTTTGCAGATCGCGAAGACGGCTTCGCTTTATATTGTGGTGCCACTCGTCCTTCTGTCCGTGATGTTTTTTGGACGAGGAAGATCGCTACGCGTATCTGCAGTAAAGGCCAGTGCACAGACGGGACTTTGTGGGGTAGGCTTTTGCCTTGGGGGGATGATGCTGGCGATAACAGGTTTTTCTGTTGAAGCGGTGTTGCGCATGGCTGCCATTGGGTTTGCTGTATTGTCGGGTGTGAATGTGATGAGGAAGTGTAAGCATTTCTCGGCTGCGTGGATTTTTTCTGCTTTATTGCCACTTGTTGTTGTGGTTGTCCTTGCGATTGCGGTGTTGCCACAGGACTGGAAAAATCCGCTTTCAGGGGACGGTTTCTTTGGACGCTTGGCCTGCCGTGACAGTGGCTTCGCGCAAGGCTATCCAACAGCAGTCACCTCTACTCGCCTGCATACATTGACCCAGTACGGTGATCCTGATTATGGTTGGGTGGGTGCTTTGGATGGACGCCCGTTGATTTTTGAACGCCGGTTTGTAGCCTCTCGTACGATGACGTCGCTGGTTCCGCTGATGATTCGTCCGGATGCTAAGAACGTCCTGTTACTGGGAGAGGAAGCCGGTGTTTACTTGTCAACGCTGGTACGTATTAGGAGCGTTGATGTTTTAGTTGAGCCCTCTGCGCAAGCGAGCACATCATTTGTGAAAGAAAACATATTATTCACGACCGAAGAACAGGCGCGTTATCGCCCCGGCAATCTGAGTGAACAGTGTGGGAAGTGTGATATCGTTTTTGTTGCGCCACCGCCGGTTTGGGTGAAGGGAGGCCGACAACTGTTGTCCGCTTCTGCGCTGAAACGATACCGTGATGCACTGGGGGAAGAGGGCGTGGTAGCAGTGCGCGTGGATGGCCGGGGTCTTTCCGAGGCTGGATTTGCTAATCTTGCGCGAACCTTTCTATCTGTTTTTGATGGAGCCCAACTCTGGAATACAGGGGCCGCTGACTTTGTGTTACTGGGCGGTGTACGCGAACTTAAGGTGCCGTTGGACGTGTTGACATCATTTATGGAACGCAAGGATACTTTCCGCGAACGGGTTCGTGCCGGAAATATTACGCTTCCTGCGGCGCTTGCTTGTATGGTCTGTGATACACAAGGACTCAAGACGTGGTTGCAGGAACGCGCGGGCAAGTCGCCTGAATCGGAATGGACTGTTCCTTTGCATGTCATTCAGGGCGAAAACCTGATGCCTCTTGTTTTTGAAAAGGTCCGCCAACCCAAGGCGTCGTGGGTACTGTCTGGGCAGATGGATTTGGATTTGTATGTGGACATTTTGGAGGTCATTAATAAGGCTCGCGACGCGCGTGGATTGGCGGTGCAATCTATAGCCGATGGGTTGCAGGCCAAGCCGGATGCGTCCTTATCTGCAGTACGTGCCTCTGTGCAGGCGTCCAAACAGGACGTGCTCATATTGCAGATGGTTGACCACATGGACATGGAAGCCCGCCGGCGCATTGCGATTGGCAACTACAAAGGCGCGCTTATATGTTATGAGAATTTGATCTCCTTTACAACAGGGACCGCGCGTTATCATCATGGGGCTGGTTATTGTTTGCGTGCGCTGGGTGAAGCAGAGAACGCCTATCTTGCCTTTGCTCGAGCTGCTGGCGGATCCCCAAATCAGGAGCAATATCGCCTTGACTTGGCTCAGGCCGCATTGACAGCCGGGCATTATGAGGAAGCGGACCATCAATATCAATATCTTCTGTCCAAAAAAGCCGATGACTCGCATGTCATGTTTCTGTTTGCGAAGGGACTGGTTTTGCGGGGTCGAGGAAAGCGTGATTTTGCGCAGGCGATGAAGCTGGCTGAACGAGCATGTGTACTCACGAAGTGGCAGAATTTGGAGTACGCTTACGGGCTTGCAGATATTTATATTGATGCCGGACGAATCCCTGAGGGAATGGGACTGAAGCGGCGTTTGAAAGAGGGCCACATGGAGGCGAAGGAGAAATAATGATTTATCCAATTTTGAAATTTGGTGATGAAGTGTTGAGACAGAAGGCCACGCTTGTTGCTGAAGTGACCGATGAGGTGCGTAAGCTGGTGTTGAATATGTTGGAAACCATGTATGCCTCGAAGGGGCTTGGCCTTGCGGCAGAGCAGATTGGTCGCACGGAATGTATTTGCGTGATTGACGTCCCAACGGATGTTGAGAAGGACGAATGCCGAGCGGACAACGCCCCCATTGCTATGCCACTGGTTCTGATCAATCCGGAAATCTTGGCGAGTGAAGGAAAGCAGCGCAATGAAGAAGGGTGTCTGAGTTTTCCGGAAATCAATGCGCCAATCACGCGCGCGAACCAAGTGACCGTCACGTATCTGGATATTAAAGGACACCGTCAGACCGTAACCGCCAAGGGCTTGCTCGCTCGCGCGGTCCAACATGAGATCGACCATCTGAATGGCATATTGCTCGTGGACAAGATGAGTCCGATGCAGAAACTTTCCATGTCTGGTCAGCTCCGCCGCTTGCAAGCCAAAGCGAAATAAGCATAGAATTCATTGCCTTATTGCCTTATTTAGACTTATTGACTCACAAGGGGAATCCATGTTGAAGAAGTACATTCTTATTGCAACAGGCGTAATCGGTTTGTTCGTTTCATGCGTCTTTGCGCAGACCACAGAGATCAATGTGGCGTTACAAACGTGGGGAAGTCGCGCGATTGCCTCGTCGTCGTATGCTGAGCCTGGTAACGACAATTACGGACCGAACAATGCGCTCGACGGGCGCTTTGCGGCACGGGAGACGGATAAGTGGAATAGCGCCGAAGGCCAGCAGCACCCCTTTTGGTTGATCATTGATTTTGGACGTGAGCGCGCCATCCACAAGATCGTTGTCCGACATGACGATGGGGCCGTCACCTCTGATTTTCAACTTCAATGGGGCGATGGGAAAACCGAATGGAAAGACATTGTCCCTCCGATCGTTTCCAATAAAGAGGCTGTCTCCACGCATGTATTCAATCCTGTCAAGATGCGCTTTCTGCGTCTTTTCATTATCAAGGGCGAACCCAATGGTAATGCGTATGCGCGTATCTTCGAAGTCGAGGCTTATGCACAAGCAGATACATTAGGTGCCGATGGAAAAAACAGTGGCAACCTGTTTACAGCGTTCGCCTTGGAGCGGGCCATCAATAGCGGTAAATGGACAGAGGAACAGTTCAAACAGGCTGCTGCGCTTCTGAAGGATGATGATCTTTTTGTACGCGCACTTGCTGATTTTGCAGTATCCGAAGCAGTCGGGCAAAAGAATAATGGACAGACGGTGACGTGGACAGCGGAGCAGTTGAAGAATGAGCCTTGGTTTGAAACGTGGTCAACAACATCGCATGAACAAAAAATTATTTATGATTATATCCGCCATCTCTTCTTG
>JBAXOG010000032.1:0-34338 GCA_037133395.1 bacterium
TGCCTTGCGACGGTGCTTTCACAACCGCCCGGTGGTCTCTTACACCGCCTTTTCACCCTTATTCCGCTTGCGCGGAACGGTTTGTTTTCTGTGGCGCTTTCCGTTGATGTCGTTCTAGCAACATCCCTCCGACCTTCACGATCGGATCTCTCGCCCTGCGGAGTCCGGACTTTCCTCCCCTGCACAAGGCAGGAGCGATCGGTCACGTCCTTCCACTGTCCGCAAAACATAAGGGCAGGTACTTAAACCTACCCCCTAAATTACCGATAAAGAATACGTCCGCACATCTGGCAGGCAACCAAGCCTAGGTTCCGACGGACTGATTGTGTGATTGATGGCGGTTGCTGCAGATTACACCCTTTGCACACACCATCTTCCTGAAGCGGGACGACTACCGGCCACCGCTTGGTCAGCAGTCGATCATAAATGAACATTTCGCGAGGTTGCACGAGCTGTGTTGCATCCGCACGCGCCTTTTGCAAGGCAACTAGTTCGGCCTGGACTTCTGCCAGTCGTTCATCCAGTTCAGCGCAATAGGCATCTACAACCACTTGTTCTTCTTTTAATTTAGCCTCTTTGTCGCCCACTGCGGTCTTGCACGGAATAACATGATCCATGTTACCAATCAATTGGGCTTCGCAAACATCGATATCCTTTTCAATCTTTGCAATTTCAAGGTTGTAAGCCTGGAATTCCTTGTTGGTCTTTAATTGCGCTTGATGTTTCTTCAGTTCCAGGATCTTATCCCGTAGTAATTTGACATCCCCTTCAAGGTTAGCCACCTTTAATTGAGCAGCCTTCAATTCGTTCTTAGCTTGCTCAAGGACACTACGCGCGCCATTCAAACGCGCAGCCTCTTGGCTTTTACGCTGAGGAATATCTTTCGATTCCTGTTGTAAGGAGCGGATACGCCCATCGATTTCCTGCAAATCCAATAAAGCTTGTACAACACTCACCGTGGCACTTCCTTCCGATATAAAATTAAAAAGAACAGGTCGTAAAGGGTAAGAGTGTACCCCAGTTTGCCCCTCCCTGTCAAACACCGTTCCCCTCCTTATGTAAAAAAAACAAAAAAAGATTACGTCCACACGCATGGGTTTTGTTATACTGTCTACACACTTTTTGTACGTTTATTACCTCTTATACACCATGCTGCCGATTCACATTGTTTTAGTCCGGCCCGAGATCCCCCATAATACGGGTGCCATTGGACGCGTCTGTGTCGGGATTGACTGTGCCTTACATCTGATCCGTCCCCTCGGATTTCATCTGGATGCGCATCACCTCAAGCGTGCCGGGATGGATTACTGGCAGTACGTGCATTTGGCGATTCATGACACGTGGGATGCTTTTATTGAAACCGTGAAGCCTGCCCATCTTTTCTTCCTGAGTACGCGTGGCGCACAGTCGCTCTATACCTGTTCGTTCAACGCAAACGACGCTCTGGTATTTGGCAATGAAAGTTCTGGACTCCCTGAGTCTTTTTATGAACGGTATCATGAACAACTTTTCAAAATTCCAATGCCTGGCGCACAAGCCCGTAGTATCAATCTCGCGAACGCGGTCTCCATAACGGCGTATGAAGCCTATCGACAATTGAACAGCAGGTAGCTCATTATGAAAAAGAAACTGGAAGACGCGACCGTCCGTATTCACGTTCCGCCCACCGAGCGGATTGCTCCCGCGTCGATACTCCACGGGCAGAATCCATCGCCCCCTCAAAACGCCGATGACGACACGTCTATTCCGCATTCCGACCGTCTTTTTGACAACTATGCTATTTACAGTAAAATTGGCGATGGCGGCATGGGTGTCGTTTATCTGGCCAGAGACAAACGCCTGAACCGTTTTGTCGCCATAAAGCGTCTGAACATCCAGGCACAATCAATACCTGCTCTACGTCAACGTTTTCTGTGTGAGGCCCGCTCCGTTGCAGCGCTGAGTCATGTTCATATTATTCATATCTATGCGCTCGGGGAGGATGATGACGGTCCCTATATCGTGATGGAATACATCGCAGGACCCGATGATCCGGAAATCCAGAAAGAGAACATGGATGGAGGATTAAATAAGCCCAATGCCCCTCTGACGCTCGACCAATACGTCTCCAAGCATGGGCAGTACACGTTGGATGATGCAATCACCCTCGTCTCGAAAGTCGGCAAGGCTGTTTCTTATGCACATTCCAGCGGTGTCATTCATCGTGATCTCAAGCCCAGCAATATCTTGCTCGACAAAACAAATGAACCCAAGATTGTTGATTTTGGGTTGGCGCGTCTGATGCACAAAGGGGAAGAAGATCTCACTGTCCCTGGCGAGAAACTACTCTCTCTCGGCTATGGCGCACCTGAACAAGAAACAGATGCACGTCAATCCGATGAACGCGCAGACGTGTATGGTCTGGGTGGATTACTCTACTTTTTATTGACAGGGCAAAATCCCCGTTACTTTCGTGAACAAGACATTCCTGCGCAAATCCGGGAGGCTACGCTCAAGGCATTAGCGACTGACAAGGAGCAACGCTGGCAGTCTGCTCAGGCCTTTATCGATGCGCTCACGCAAGCCCGTGAACGCACAAAAATAGAAATGCCCACGGTGAAGACAACCTGGCGTTGCAAATGGTGTGATGCGGTCAATCCCTTGACCCTGAAGTATTGCGCCGAATGTGGCTGGGATGGAAGTGAAGCTTGTCCTGAGTGCGGAGTCGACTCCTTTGTTGGTGTCCAATACTGTGGCAATTGTGGGGCTGATACGCGCGCTTACGAAACCCTCAAGACGATCTTACAAAAGATGCACGAGGCTGCCGAACAGCACCGCTTCGAACGTGCCAACCTTTATGCTGGGCGCATCCACGGATTCGAACCCGCAGGTCCAACAGGCCGCCAGCTCCTCAATGAAATAGGCACACTGCGCGAACAAGCCGACAAGAACATCCGCAGGCGTAATCAGCTTAAAGAGCAGATCCCCATGGAAATCCGCGCAGAAAATTTCGAGCGAGCTGCCCTCTTCATCAAGCAGTATCGGGAGCTTTCGGAAGAGCAGTATGCTTTTTTAGCGGAAGAGCAAAGCTTGCCCGAACAGATTCTTCAGCGCGATGTTGAACGCATTAATCAAACGGTCCAGCACTATGACTGGGCTACGGCCTCTCGCCTTTATGCCGAACTCAGGAAAACACCAGGGGCCGCCAACAATGAAGCGTTCATCCATATTGGGAAACGCATCAAGCGCCATCGGATTCATAAGCGAATCCATACGGGTGCCACCATCATTTTCGCAGTATTCCTTCTCTACCTTGCTGTGCTGCCGTTGTTTGCACGCTATTTCAAGGACACCTCCAAAACCGCTCCGTACCATATTGCGCGTCTGGGTATCTGGTTCTATGAACGCAGCCTTCTTTCCCGGCCTCTTCAACATTACGCACACAATTGGTTGGGAGGAAATGCCACGATTCGTGACTGCTTAACGTCCGCGATTGCTTCGACGGAAGACAACCCTCATTACGCTGCTGTTGCGCAAAGCATTGAATTCGTCGCGTTTGAACAGAAGAAAAACGAGTATGTGCGACAGCTCGACTCACTCGTAGCTGATCAAATGATTGCCTCACGGGCCTGGTCCCAGGAATACATACACGAACTTGATGTGCTGATGGAACGCAGACGCACCGCAGGTGATTTTGATGGGTGGACCAATGCCCAAGAGGAACGTAAGCAATTTGAAGAGAGTAACAAAATAGACGAGCCTCAAAACGAAGCAGCGGAAGAGATTACGGATCTGAAGCTGCTTAAAAGCAAATACCGTCAGCTTTCCGATGAGCACCGTAACCTCCACAATCGTCGCATCATGACCCTGTGTAAAAAGTACATCAGCGAGCTGACAGACCTTCAGCGCAATTACATGCTCAATGGTAAAATGGAGATCGCCTCCGCAATCAATATAGAAATTCGGCGTGTTCGCGCCTTGCCTCAATATTCAGAAGTGGAGGCAGAACTACAACCCGCCACAGTGACCATCGATACTGAAAAAGGGCAAACCACCTTCCTGCCTGTTGGGAATGAGACCCAAGGAGAAAATCTCACCCAGCAACGCGAACAATTTGAAAGGACGTTGACAGAGATCGAAAATAGCGCCTTGCAAGCCGCTGGCCAATGGCCAGAAAGATATACCGAGGAACTAACCGCCCTCATGGACGGTTTCCAACGCGCTGGCAATTATAGTGGCTGGGAAACTGTTCGCGAAGAGATGTTTCGTTTTGAAACTGAGCGGCTCATTCAGCCTCGCCATTTTGTTTCACAAGTACAGGGACTTTGGGATATCCAACGAAAATACTATCAGCTTCGTGACACGCTTCGCCGAAGCAAGGCTAAACAGATTATCGATGCTTCTGAAAAATATGTGATGGCTCTCCAGAAACACCAAAAAAACCTGACGGTCAGCGGACAAATGGATGCCGCGTCCATGGTTCAGGCGGAAATCAAACGCGTCCGTTCGCGCCTCGATTTCATTGAAGCCCAAACCCTGATGGCCTCGCCTCCTTCTGATACAAACAACACCAATACCGTCTCCTCAGTCCGCAGCCCTTCGACCTCTGACCTCCGACCTGCTTCCCCTGAACCCCGAACCCTGAACCCTGACTCCACCCCTAAATTATGAAAGACCTCACGTGCAAAATTATTCACCATGCCCCCCTGAAAGCGGGATATTGGACGCTCACCCTTGACGCCAAGGAGATCGCCGCTGTTGCGCAACCTGGACAATTCGTGCACATTCGTATCCCCTCGCTTGAAAACACGGCTCTGCGTAGACCCTTCAGTATTTTTGGAGCTACAGATGGGAAGTTGAAAATTCTTTATAAGACCGTTGGCCGTGGAACTGAAAAACTTAATGCACTCAAGACGGGCGACGTCTTATCCGTAATTGGTCCCCTTGGTAAGGGATTTCCCCTGACTTTGAAAGGTGTGCCACTCTTGGTTGGTGGCGGTTTTGGCGTTGCACCGCTCTGCTTTCTTGCGGAAAAACTACCGAGGACGGGCACGGCCTTCATCGGCGGGCGAACCGCAGACGATATCCTCGCCCGTGAATTGTTGCAACATTTGGGTTGGACTGTTTACGTCACCACGCAAGATGGTACGCAAGGTGAATCCGGATTGGTTACGCAGCCACTTGACCGTGAAATCAAGCAGCTCAAGTTCAAGAACCTCGCCTTCGACCTTTTCGCCTGCGGGCCGGACGGCATGCTCAAAGCTGTAGGCCAGCGCGCCATCGAACATAATATGAAGGGCTGGCTCTCGCTTGACAAACACATGGTCTGCGGCGTGGGCGCCTGCCTGGCGTGTATCCAAAAGCTTCGTAAAGAGGATGGCACCGAGTGGACTGGCCGTGTCTGCCGCGATGGTCCCATTTTTGAGTCTCGCGAAATCGTCTGGTGAGGGGGCTCACGCCCTTTTGGCTCGCGGATGAAAACGAGCGTGGACGTTGACAACCTCGCCATCATCGACGTGTGTATAGACTTGCGTGGTGGCGATGTCTGCATGGCCGAGCATCTCTTGGATCGCACGGATCTGGGTGCCATGTGCCAGCAGGTGTGTGGCAAAGCAGTGGCGCAACACATGCGGTGAAATATCCTTAGTCAACCCGGCAGCCTGCGCGCGCTTCATCAGCAGATCAAAAATGCCCTGACGGGTAAACGGCTTGCCAAGCCGTGTCAGGAAGAGCCCTGACTGCGTTACATCGCGTTTACACAAGGCTGGACGTGCTTCAGACAGGTACTTGTTTAGCCAGCCACATGCTTCACTGCCGAGCGGGACAAAGCGCTGTTTGTTTCCTTTCCCGATGCAGCGGACGAGTGTCTCGTCCATTCGGATATCGGAGACCCGTAAATTTACCACTTCCGAGACGCGCAACCCAGATGCGTAAAAAAGCTCAAGCATACAGCGATCCCGGATGCCTTGGACGCTTGTCCCCTCAATCGAATTCAACAAGGTTGCCACTTCTTGTTCAGACAAGGTGCGTGGCAGTATGCGACCCTTCTTTGACGACTCAATGGTCTCCGTGACGTCCTCGCGCAACTGTTTTTCAGCGACGAGATGCTGGAAGAGCACTTTAATCGCAACAAGCCGCCTTGCACGCGTGGCAATGGCCAAGCCTTGGCACTTTTCATAGAGCAGATAATCCGTAACATGTTCCCGCGTGACCTGATCAAGCTTTGTCACCTTTGCGACACCCTCCAGATAGGCAAAGAAATCCGAGAGGTCGCGCTCATACGCTACACGCGTATTCTCGGATAATCCGCGCTCATACGCGATCAGATCTAAAAACTGTGCCGCTTCTTTACGCATAACTTCATTGGAATAATGGAATGTTGGAATGATGGGATCATGAGAATGTTACTACATGCTCCTTATGATTGCTAGCAAAACGCCAAAGGGCAAAAAAATGAACCTTTTTGCTTTTCTCGCTCGACTTAGCACCCCTGTTTTGATATTTTATGACTCCTTTTCATCCCGAGTAAGGATGATTTAATGATCCTGTACGGGCTTTCATGGCTGACTGCCCTGCGGGTTCAGGCTTCAAAACAAGACGAGGTATATTATGCCTACAATGAAGACCAAAAAGAGCGCAACGAAGCGCCTTAAAATGTCGGCCACGGGCAAAGTGAAACGTTCACAAGCTGGCAAGTCCCATTTGAATGGGTACAAGTCACGCGGACGTAAGCGCAATCTCCGTGGTATTACCACCATTGATAAAACATTCCAAAAGACTGCGGCTCGTATGCTACAGGGCAACTAAGGAGATTGAAAAATGCGCGTCACTAATGGACCTGCTTCAAGAGAGCGCCGCCGCAGGCGGTTAGATTTGGCGAAAGGTTTTCGCGGATCCCGCAGTAAACTGTTCCGTCAGGCCACAGAGGCCGTCGATCGCTCACAGCGTTTGGCAACTGAACATCGCAAGCTTCGCAAACGCGAGTTTCGTGGCTTGTGGATCAGCCGTATCAACTTGGCTGTCCGCGCTGAAGGCATGACCTACAGCCGCTTTATGGAAGGCGTCATCAAGGCGGGCATCGAAATTAATCGTAAGATGCTTTCCGAAGTCGCCATTCATGATCCTGAAGGCTTCAAGAAGATTATCGAAGCAGCCCGCAAGGCGCTCGTTTAATCTTTTGAGTATTGAATACGAAAAAGCCGCTTCCTGAACAGGGCGCGGCTTTTTTCTTTGCTCGCTTGCTTTTGAAATCCTAAAGCGATACCATATCTGCCATTAAACCTAAACGTAAAGGAGTTTTGTCATGTCAGTTTTTCTTCTTACCTTTCTCGCGATCCCTGTCGTGCTCGTGTTCATCGTGGTCGGTATGTACAATGGGCTTGTTCTGCTCCGCAACCTTTTCAAAAACGCTTTTGCGCAAATTGATGTGCAGTTGAAGCGTCGTTATGACCTGATTCCCAATCTGGTCGAGACCGCCAAGGGCTACATGAAACATGAGCGTGAAACCCTTGAATCGGTCATTGCGGCGCGCAATCTCGCTCTCAGCGCATCTAACAGTGCGAGCAAGGATCCCAGCAATCCCGAGGCGATGCAGGGGCTCCTCAAAGCGGAAAGTTCGCTGCAAGGCAGTATGGGTCGCATGATGCTGGTGGTGGAACGTTACCCAGACTTGAAGGCTGACAAAAGCATGGCCATGCTCATGGAGGAGTTAACCTCGACCGAAAACAAGATTTCGTTCGCACGGCAGGCTTACAATGACGCAGTGACGGTCTACAATACGAAGCGCGAAACATTCCCGACTAATCTCATCGCTAATACCTTTAACTTCCAAGAAGCCTCACTCTTCGAGATCACGGACATCGCCGAACGTAATGCAGTCAAGGTGCAGTTCTAGGCGTTCTGTTCTTTCATCGCGAAGGGCTCAAATTTCGGTGCCAGCGCATGATGGATGGCGAAGCTGACCAAATAAGCGAAAGCGCAGAAACCGAAAAGGATCGCGTAGCCCCCTGTGACGTTGCCTGCCGCCTGAAAGTGGTCAATCAACGCGCCGGCAGCTGGCGGGAACAACATACCGCCGAGCGAACCGGCCATACCGCCGATGCCGATCACCGAGGCAATGTCGCTTTTAGGAAACATGTCCGACACCGTTGTGAACAGGTTTGCTGACCACGCTTGGTGCGCCGCCCCTGCGATACCGATCATGACGACTGCGGTCCAATCGCCGACGTGCGTCACCATGATGATCGGCAACACGCACAGCGCGAAGCCCAACATGCCCGTTTTGCGAGCACGCGACACCGTCCAGCCCTTTTTGATCAGGTGCCCCGTGATCCAGCCGCCACAGATGCTGAGCACGGTTATGATGGCATAAATTGTGACCAAGTGCACCCAGCTATGCTTCACATCTAGGCCGCGTGTTTTTTTGAAATAGTCCGGCAGCCAAATCAAGAAAAACCACCACACCGGATCAGTCATGAATTTTGCGGTGATGAACGACCACGTCGCGCGGTATTTTAGCAGACTGAGCCAAGGTGCTTTTTTCTGCGTGGTGTTATCATCGTGATCGCTCAAGATGTAATTGAGCTCCGCTCGATTGACCCGTTTGTTCTGTTGCGGAAGTCCATAGAAGATCAGCCAGAAGATCAGCCAGATGAAACCAGCGATTCCCACTGCCACATAAGGAGCGCGCCATGTGTTAAACGCCAGCGCAATGGGCGGGATGATGGCCGGCGCGATGATGCCCGCAACATTGCAGCCGGAGTTGAAGATACTCGTCGAAAACGCGCGCTCGCACTTTGGGAACCAGAGCGCCGTCGCCTTGATTGCGCTGGGGAAGTTGCCCGCTTCGCCCAAGCCGACCCACATGCGCACGCCGAGGAACCCCAGCGGTGCTCGCACGAACCAGTAGGCGATGGCCGCGAGACTCCATGAAATGATTGAAACCGTGTATCCGACCTTCGTGCCGTACTTGTCCACGAACACGCCGAAGGCTAGAAGGCCCAAGCCGTAGGCCGCCTGGAACGCCGCGTTGATCCAGCCGAAGAACTGATTGCTCCAGCCCATGTCTTTGTCGAGAAACTCCTTACACAGCGATAAGATCTGGCGATCAAGATAGTTAATGGTCGTCGCAAAAAACAAAAGTGCGCAAATGAACCAACGGTACTTTCCGATTTTGACTACAACATTGTCGTTCTCCATTATTCGCTCTCCTTTTGTAAACCTCGTCATAAAACATTTCATTTATAAAACCTCAGTATACGTTACGCTAACAGGCTAAGTCGAGTCTAACTTTGAAAGAAAACGAGTAAACGTGTAAGGAGTGCGCCAGGACAAGACGTGAATACGTTTTTTGGTAAACAAAACTCGGTGCTTCACTTGACACCTTGCAAAGAGGGGCGTATAATTATTACCCATGTCTGTACTAGTAGAAAGAGAGCATATTGGAATTTTTGGTAAGATGAACTCGGGTAAGAGTTCGGTGATGAATTTGCTGACTCAACAGGAAACCTCGATTGTCGACCCGACACCGGGCACGACGGCCGACACTAAAATAGCTCTACAGGAAATCCACGGCTTAGGTCCGGCCAAACTATTCGATACTGCAGGATTAGATGAAGCGGGGGAACTCGGCGAAAAGAAACGCCACAAGACATTTAATGATTTAAAAGAATGCGATTTGGTGCTACTGGTCATTGATCCAGCGACGCAGGATTTTCATACGGAACAGGAAATTATCGAGAAGGCGCGCGATTTAGACAAACAAATTTTGATTATCTACAATCAGTTTGCCAGCGGTGATACGACATCGATTGAAAAGGCATTAGATCTGCTCCGCTTTTATAAAAAGATTCACATCAAAGCGAATGATATCGGCGTCCGCGCCGAACTCATTGAGTTTATCCTGAAGAATTATGCTCCGAAGCAGGATAAAACGGAGTTGTTGCCGTTTGTAAAAAAAGATGAATACTATGTGCTCATTATTCCGATGGATGTCGAAACACCGCCAGGGCGTTACCTGCGTCCTCAAGCGATGGTCGAGGAATATATTACGCGGCAGTGGGCCTATCCCGTTTCATTCCGTCTCGATTTAGGAAAAGCGCGTGGAACAAAAGAGCAGGCAGAGGAAGAGTACAAACGGTTTAATACGTTTTTGAATAATTTTCAGAAGCGTCCCCAGACGATGATCACGGATTCGCAAGCTATGGACATCATGAAGGACTGGTGTCCGAAAGATATCGAACTGACCACCTTCTCGATCGTGATGATCAACTATTTCAGCCGTGGTAGGCTGAGCGAGTTTGTTACAGGCGTGAAGGCGCTTGAGACATTGAAATCGGGTGACAAGGTGCTCATCGTCGAGGCGTGCAATCATTCACGCATTGGCGAGGATATTGGAACGGTGCAGATCCCGAAGCATTTCGCAGAGAAATATCCAGGAGTTGTTATAGAGCACAACTTCGGGCGCGAATTTCAGGACAATAAACAGCTGGAACAATACAAACTCATTATCCATTGTGGCGGCTGCATGATCAGCGCGCAAAAGCTCCAAGCACGTTTGCGTGACCTGGAGACCGTGGGTGTGCCGATCACCAACTATGGCGTCATTCTCTCCTATCTGCAAGGGCCCGCAGCACTGGAACGCGTGCTTAAGCCTTTTAATCGGATAGGCTAGCGGCCTGTTCGGTTCGGCAGCGACGGGATCTTGGAGAGCCGTTAAGAAAACGTAAATTAATGTTTTTTATGAAATCCATTGGACAGTCGGGTGAAAAATCGATATTCTTTTTTTGTTGTGGAGTTGTTTTTCAGTGAACCTTAAAATAGGTATAACAGATTAACGACAAAGCGACACTTTAAAAATGGGGAGATTGGATGAAACAGATAAACGTATCGAGAAGATCTTTTCTGAAGGCGACGGGGGCGGCGGTCGCACTGCCGAACATTATCACGTCAAGTGCGTTGGGCGCGGGCGGTAGGCCACCCGCCAGCGAGCGGATTGTCATGGCTGGTATCGGTATGGGCGGGCAGGGCTCTGGCGACCTCGGCCAGTTTATGGGTGATCCTCGGATTCAGGTGGTGGCCGTGTGCGATGTCAAGAATCAGCATCTTGAGCGGATCACGAACACGGTGAACAACCGATACAACAACAAGGATTGTAAGGGGTATGTCGATTACCGAGAAGTAATTTCACGCGGCGACATTGACATGATTCTGTGTGCTACGCCTGATCATTGGCATGCGCAAATTTCGATCGACGCAATGAAGAGTGGCAAGGATGTCTACTGCGAGAAGCCACTGACCCTGACGATCGGCGAGGGTCGCAAGATGGTTGATACCGCACGCCAATACGGACGCGTCTTTTCCTCCGGCAGTCAGCGGGTCATCGGCGACTATGGTGCCCTGGCCTGCGCAGCGCGGAGCGGAAAATTTGGTAATATTCTCGATGTCTACGCGACTCCGGGCGGACCGCCCCGGCAGTGTTATTTGCCGGGTGAGCCGATCCCGCCGAACACGATTGACTGGGATCTGTGGCTGGGACCGGCACCGATGGTGCCGTACAATGCTTTCCGTTGCGGAGGGGCTTATGGGCTCGGGGGACAGGGGTT
The DNA here is from genome assembly GCA_037133395.1 of bacterium. GTDB lineage: Bacteria > Verrucomicrobiota > Kiritimatiellia > RFP12 > UBA1067 > CAIZQW01. The sequence goes on from JBAXOG010000032.1 coordinate 11,583, forward strand.
CAGGACGTGGTCTGACTACTCCGGCGGTATGATGACTGACTGGGGCGGGCATAAATTTGGAGCCGCGCTACACGGCATGGGGCTGGATCACACAGGGCCTACGGAAATTCTTCCGCCCGATGGTAAGGATAACCAGTATCTCACGTATGTCTTCGCCAATGGCATGAAGCTGCACGTGGGCGATGGTGGGCCGAAGTACATCTGCGAGAAAGGGGAGGCCACGACGTTGCGCGAGTTCAAGGTTCCGCCAGGCTTGCGTTGGTATGAGGATGGTGCCAACTCGCCGATCAAGGATCTGGTGAATTGCGTGATCTCTCGGAAGCGTCCGTTCCAGGATGTGGAGTACGCCCATCGCACGGCGACAGTCTGCCACTTGGGTAATATCTGTTACAGCCTGAACCGGAAACTCAAGTGGGATCCGGTGAAAGAGGACTTCATTGGTGACCCCGAAGCCAGCAGATTGGTGGATCGGCCGCGTCGCGGACCTTGGCAGATTTAACGGAAAAGGAATTTATGATTAAGAAAATAGCGATGGAAATGGTGACGGTTTGTCTGGTAGCGGGGATGTCGTTCGGCGATGTCTGGCAGGACTTGGCGAAGTACAAATATGGCGACGGAAATGCGGCGGACGATGCGGAACAGCTTCTGCAGAAGACGCCGGTGAATCAGCATGGTTCGATCGAGGATTCGCTTATCGCGGTGGTGTCGGCTAAGGACGCGACGCAGGACGGCAAGGCGTTTGCCTGCCGCATGTTGCAGCAGATTGGCACCGAAAAGTGTATTCCTGCTGTGGCAGGCCTGCTGAAGGACGATATGCTCTCACATTACGCTCGGTTAGTCCTGGAGCGGATGAAAAGCCCGAAAGCGGATGCCGCGTTGTTGGCTGCGTTGGACAGCGCGCCTGACAAGGTGAAACCTGGTATCATAGGGAGTCTTGGTGCACGGCAGGATATCAACGCTGTGAAGCCGCTGGCCAAATTGGCCGCACACAGCGATCCGGCTGTCGCCGCAGGGGCTATCCGTGCGCTGGGTAAGATTGGTGGCACGTCTGCTTCCCGTATGCTTCTCGAACTGAAGCCGGCGGAGAGTTTGTCATCGGTTTATACGGATGCTCTTTTGAGCTGCGCGCGAAGCCTCACAGGGTCGCAGGCTGTAGCCCTTTACGAGCAGGTCCTCGCGGGCAAGTCAACGCAACGTATCTGCGCCCTGAGTGGGTTGTTGGCCGTGGATGAGAAGAAGGCTGTTGTGTTGATGGTTGGCTTCCTTAAGGGCGATGACGCGCAGATGCTCGGCGGTGTGCTGACGTTGGTCTGCGGCGAGAAAAGCGCGGCGTTGACGAAAGCCATGGCTGACGTCCTGCCAACGCTCCCGGATGCAAAGAAGGCGGGCTTGCTCATTGCTCTCGGTTCACGCGGGGATAGGGCGGCACTGGACAACATCGCTGGATGTGTGACAAGCACGAACGAGGTTGTGCGTAATGCTGCGCTGATGGCGCTGGGTAAGATTGGTAACGAGGGCACGGTGAAACTTTTGCTGGACATAGGTGGGAACGCCACAGAAGCACTCGCGAAGATGACGGGTGCTGGTGTCAATGACGCGCTTATTCAATCCCTATCGGATAACACGCTCAAGGTGCCGGCCATCAAGGCACTGGTGGCCAGAAGTTGTGCCAGCGCAGTACCGGCCTTGTTCAAGCTCGTGACAGATAATGATGCCGCAGTACGGAAAGCGACATGGGCTGGTCTCGGTTCTCTGGCGACAGAGGAGAACATCGGTGCAATGGCCAAGGCCGCCTTCGCCATCAAGGATGAAAAGGAACTGACTGACGCGATTGCCGCGGCACGTAAAGTGTGTTCGCAGGCCAAAGAAAAGGCCACGTGCTTTGATGCGGTCGCTGCCTATTATGAGAACACAACGGACGCTGGAAAAGTGGCGATTATTGCTCTCGCCTCATCTGCCGGAACTCCTCATGCGCTGGAAATCGTGAAAAAAGCGCTAGATTCGACGAATCAGGAGCTGGCGGGAAACGCGCTACGTTCACTCGCGGCCTGGTGTAATGAAAACGCGGCTGACACCCTGCTCGAGCTTGTGAAAACGGCTCCCAAAGACAATAACCGTATTTTGGCCTTGCGGGGTTATATCAGCATTGCAGGTCTGGAGACCGTCAACATCAAGGCCTCCAAGAGATGCGAGATGTTCAAGACGGCTGCTGCGCTGGCTACCCGTCCAGATGAAAAGCGGCTGATTATTGGTAGCCTGCGGACAGTCCGTCACGCAGATGCCCTGATGATGGTGAGCACATATCTGGATGATCCTGCGCTGCGGGGTGAGGCCGAGCAGTCTGCGACGGATATGATCGGAAATTTCCGTAAGGATAAAGCGCTTGCCCCGGCAAGAAAAGATCTGGCGGTCAAACTGCTGACCAGCAAAAATCCCGGGGTTGTTGACAAGGCGAAAAAAACGTTGGCAGACCTTAAATAAGGAAATCATTTGCAGGACTTGATTTTGTCAGGACCTCAAAGACGATTCTAAACAAAAAGCCAGACGTTTTTGGATGGTGTGAAAATAGGCTTGCTTTTCTGCTCCTAAAAGCCAATAATACCACTTTTCATTAAGTGAAGAAGGAAGTCTATGACGCAAGATACGAAAGCGGAAACGGTTGCGCCAGCGAGTAAAGCGGCGCAGCTTCCTGTTAATTTGCCATTGGAACTCATTCCCCTCTATGATTGGTGGAAGACGAGCGGCAATCAGTTCATAATCCAAGTCAGTATTGTGCTTATCGTGATGGGCTCGATTTATGGCGGCAAATACTATTACCAAAGTAGTGTCGCTGCGGCCAACAAGGAGTTGCTGAAGGCGAGTACGACGGAAGAGCTGGAAGCACTCGTCAACAACTATAGCCAATGGAAGGTCGGCAATACCGCACGCTTGCGTTTGGCAAAGAGTTACTACGATATTGGCAAGTATGAAGATGCACTCGCGACGTATGATGCTTGTATCAGCAAGGGAGCTCCTTATGGCTTTGCGGAAGTGGCTGTGATGGGGCGTGCGATTTGCTTCGAGGCGTTGAACCGTCTGGATGAAGCCGCAGTAGCGTATAGTGCATTCATAAAAGAAAAGCCGACTCATTTTCTGGTGATACAGGCACAGATGGGGCAAGCTCGCGTGCTGACGTTGCAGGGTAAAAAGGCGGAAGCCAAAAAATTGTTGGAGAACGTGAAGGCTGAAAAGAACAGCGCGCCGATGACTGAAATGGCGATTGCACAATTGCAAGGGGTTATTGCTCGGTACGAACCGCGCAAGATGGGCTCGTTAATGGAAACAGCAACTGCTCCAGTTGCTGTCCCTGCGATTGCTCCTGTGAAGCGCGCAACAAAATAAATGAAAAACGTGGGTGGCTCGGAGATATTTGCCGTGCAGCCCCTGAGTGGCACACCGGTCGTGTGCCAGACGCGAGGAAAAATGGAAGTGGTTAATTATATGAAGGCGGTGTGCGGGGTTTCCCTGTTCGCGACATTGACCATGTTTGCGCAAGAAGCTCAAACGCAGGTGAAGCCCGATTCCGCGACGACGGCTGTAAAGGCGTCTGTGGCAGAACCATCTGGAGTACCCCTGCCAGCGATTGATGGCAAGTCGAAAGATAAAGGCTTTGATATTTTGGCGCGGGCGCTGGCGCCGCGTGGCATCGCTGAAGTCAACAATCCAGATGTGGGAAAGTTTGTTCCTGTTGTCAGTAACAAGGCTTATCCGTTGGGTTCTTCTTTCCGTACAGGTTCTGATAGTACTGTGGTGGTCAATTTTTCGTTTAGTGATGGTATCCAGTTGATGGATAATACAGAAGTGATCGTCACTGCAGATGAAAAAAAACCGGAAGCGCGTACCGTCAAACTCCTCCGTGGCCGTCTGCTGACCTTTATGAAGGATAATATGGCAGAGGAGATGTTCAGCGTCTCAACACCGAATGCGGTTTGCAAGAGCCTTGCGGGGCGTGCAGAAATTGAGTTATCCACCAAAGACGGAAACGAAGAGCTTCAGGTAGCTACGATTACAGGTACACTTGTGATTGAAGGTCTTCAGTATTCTGTCCCCGCCTTGCGTGCGGCAAATACGATCAACGTGTCGACAGCGCTCAATCGCTCGCTGAGCCGTCTGGTGAGCGAGAAGGGGGACTTTAAGGTTTCGTTGATCAACGGAACGGAAACCCCAGTCTCTTATGATCTTTCGCCGCGCGCGGTCATTAAAATGTGGCGTGAAAATGCACCGGTTGGCGGGCGTACTATTGTTTCGACCCTGGTCGTTGGACCGAGCGGAACAGCTCGGCATCGTTTTGTCTATGCGATCGGCCGCGACGTGCTGTCGACGGGCGAGCTTGTCGATCAGACGGTTCTCGAGCAACAAGAGAAGACCTTGAGGACATTAGGGGGAACGCTGAGTGGGCAATCATCTGCAGACAAGCAACAGCCGTCTGCAGCGGGAAAGAAAGTGAAGGAACAGAAGCCACAGGAAGAAAAACCACCGGCTGAAACAAAGTAGAACAAGTGTAGTTGTGGATGCCAGGCAGCGCACCTGGTGTTTATACGATTAACTAAGGTTGCGCGAACATCCATTACTAAGTTGGAATATTACCGTGTTTATTTATCACTTTAATCGTCTCGTTCACAAACGTATTCTGTGGGCCATATTTGCAGTCATCATTGCTGTAGCCTTTGTATCGGTTGATTCGTGTTTCAAGACTCCTCAGGGGGCGCAGGTCGCCGGGACTATCGATGGGAAACCAGTCACGATAGAGATGCGCGAGGTCGTGGTCACAGCCATTCGTGGTTTTGGTCGCAATCGCGATAACAATACATCCGCAAACGTTGTTGAACATCGCGTCTGGGAACAGATTGCTGCCGTTCATACAGCTAAGAAGAACGGATTTGTTTCAACAGAAGCGGAGATCCAGGATGCGCTGAAGGAGATGCCGGCATTTCAAGGCGCCAATGGTTTTGATATGATGCAATATCGACAGGCGTTATTGGGCCAGGGCATGGTTCCGTCTCGCTTCGAACTGCTGGTTGGCCATCAGCTCAATATGTTGAAAGTAGCTGCAATGGTCGAAACGGCCTCATGGATTTCGCCGCTGGAGATGAATGATGAACTGGCAGCGATGACTGATAAGTTCACAGTTCAGGTGGCGGTGGCTAGCAATCGCTTTGACAAAGTTGAAATGCGCCTGACCGATGCAGACTATAAGAAGTATTATGATGGAAACAAAGAATCGATGGGATTGCCGGAACGTGTCTCCGTTCGTTATATCACAATCCCCGTCAGTAACTATCTTGCGTCCGTGACTGTGCCGGAAGAGGATCTTCAAGGGTATTATGATAGCCACATGGACACCTATCGGCGTACATCTACCAACAATGTCAGCGAGACTATACCTTATGCGGAAGTCCGTGAAAAGATTCTAGCCATCCTCAAAATGGTGGAGGCTCGTTATTGCGCAGAGACGAACGTGACCTTTAATTTTTCTGATCGCATTACACAGCTTGGAACAAATGCGCTGGCGATTTTCGCTGCGGAACGAAAACAGCAGATCAAGTTCTCGCCGTTGTTTGGCTTGACGGAAACGCTCTACTGGACAGATTCATCTTCGGATTTTGCAACCGCAGCATTTGAGTTAGATTCAGAACAGCTCGATACCCGTTTCGGTATTGTCAAGGGACAGAGTGAAATTTATCTGATGGAGCTGAAACAACGTTCCCCGGCACACATACCAGCGTTTGAAAATGTTCTGACTGACGTAAAGGCCCGTGCACAGGAAAAGGCGCGCGCAGAAGCCTACGAGAGCTATACGAAGGAACTTCGTGCAGATATCCGTAAGTTGATGCTGAGTGGCAAGACATTCTCGGTAGCTGCTAAGGAAAAGGGACTGTCGGTTACGACCAACATGACGTATGCGGTTAATGAAATGCAGAATCAGCCTGGGTTTGACAACGGCTTTGCGATTGCGTATGGTGCGCGTGACTTGAAGAAGGGCGAAATCTCAGAGGCGGTCCCCGCATCTCCAGTTCAATCACTCATCATCTATGTGCAGGATCGTAAGCCAGGCGACATGCTCGCTGCGGAAATGATGCGCTCGCAAATTCGTATGTCCATCGCTCGCCGTCGCGGGAATAGTCTCTTTACGGACTGGCTGAAGTGGAATCAAGTGCAGGTGAAGGCAAAGCCGACAGTTGCGCTTGAAGATGACGAGAATATGCCTGCTCAGATGACAGATGAAAAGAAAAATGAACCCCAGGCTAGGAAAAAGAAATAAAGAGTTAAGCGGGCAGAAATGCCCGTTTTTTTTTGATTTTTTTTAGTTTCCCTCTCTTTTCTTCATTGCCAAACAGCCCCAATTGAGCTATAACATATTGGGAAAGCGGATCAATTGGAGGTTTTTATGCATATCAATTCTCACGTAACAGCTTTCATGAAGCAAATTCCCTTTGAGGGGCTCACTTTTGACGATGTAACACTTGTCACGCGTTATGCAGACTTCTTGCCAGACGAAGCAAATCTTTCAACGCATTTGACTACACGCGTCTCCCTGAATATGCCTTTTGTCAGCGCGGCTATGGATACAGTAACCGAGGCCAGTATGGCCATTGCCATGGCTAAGCTGGGGGGTATTGGTGTCATCCACAAAAATTTGCCAGCAGAGGAACAGACGCAACATGTCAAACGGGTGAAGCACTATTTAAATGGTCTTATTTTGAAGCCAGTGGCCTTTCGTGCATCGGATACAATCGATTATATCAACACGTTTCGCGATGAAAATAACATCAATTTTAGCGGATTCCCTATTCTCGATGATAAGGATTGTGTGGTCGGTATTATCACGTCAACAGATTTGAAGTTTGCAAAAAAGACCGTCCAGCGTGTTTCGGAAGTGATGACAACGCAAGTTATAACTGCTGCGCCGAATACGACGCTGGAACAGGCGTATGTGATGATGATGGAAAGAAAGATTGGCAAACTCCCGTTGGTGGATAAGCAAGGACAGCTCGTCGGCCTGTATGCTTTCACGGATGTTCAGGAACTGGTTGAAAATGTGCAGCCCCTCTATACGCGCGACAGTCGGTATCGTTTGCGTGTGGCGGCAGCCGTGAGCGCCGGGGATTATCAGCGGTCCGAACGTTTGGCGGAGGAAGAGGTCGATGTGATCGTCGTGGACAGCGCGCATGGTCACTCCAAGGGTATCTTGGACATGGTTTCTTGGATTTGCAAACACTATCCGGATATTGATGTCATTGGCGGAAATGTGGCAACCGCCGAAGGCGCGGTAGCCTTGCGTGACGCGGGTGCACATGCGGTTAAGGTTGGCATCGGCCCAGGCTCGATTTGTACAACGCGTGTGGTGTGCGGTGTCGGCATACCGCAAATCACGGCTGTCTATAAAGCGGCAGAGGCGCTTGGAGGATCAATCCCTATTATCGCGGACGGGGGCATTCGTTTGTCAGGCGATGTACCCAAGGCGCTTGTGGCGGGCGCCGACACGGTGATGCTCGGGTCGATACTTGCTGGAACGGACGAGAGTCCGGGCGAAAAGATCATCCATGAAGGACGTCATTATGTGGTCTACCGTGGCATGGGGAGCCTCGCTGCCATGAAGGAAGGCAAGGGCAGTCGTCAACGCTACGGACAAGATAATGTCACGGATGACGAATTGGTCCCACAAGGCATTGAGGGCATCGTGCCCCTCTCCGGGTCGGTTAAGAAAATTATGACCCAATTCTGCGGTGGGTTACGTTCAACGCTGGGGTACTGTGGTTCACGCACGATTGCGGAAATGAAGAAGGATGCCGCACTCTACCGAGTTAGCAGCGCTGGCGTGCGCGAGGCGCATCCGCATGATGTGAAAATTATCAAGGAAGCACCGAACTATCGGTCGTAATTTAATCGAAAGGAGGTAATCAGATGATTCCCCTCGATCCCACGAAACTCGCGGATTGGCAAATCGCTGAAGCTGCGGAACCGTATTTGCGTCCCATTGTCGATATTGCCAAGGAGCTCGGTTTGACAGATGACGAGCTCATTCCCTATGGCAAGGTCATTGCGAAAATCGATTCCGCCGCTATCATGGCGCGTCTTGGCAAGACAACGCACAAGGCAAAATACATTGACATCACCGCCATTACTCCGACGCCACTGGGCGAAGGAAAGACCACTACCACGCTGGGCCTTGTCGAAGGTCTGGGCAAAATGGGGAAGCGTGTGATCGGCGCCATACGTCAGCCCAGTGGCGGACCGACCTTCAATATAAAAGGTTCCGCTGCAGGTGGCGGTTTAGCGCAAGTTGTGCCCCTTGCCCCGCTCTCGCTAGGCTTGACGGGCGACATCGATGCGATTACGAATGCCAACAATCTTGCGATGGTTGCATTGACCGCACGTATGCAGCATGAACGCAATTACGATGACGCACGGCTGGCGCAGAGCAAGCTGACGCGCCTTGATATTGACCCCGAACGTATTCAGATGCGCTGGGCCATTGATTTCTGTGCACAGGCGTTGCGCAATATCGAAATCGGACGTGGCGGTCCGATGGACGGCTTTACTATGTCCTCGGGGTTCTACATTACGGTGGCATCGGAAGTCATGGCCGTGCTGGCGATTGCTGCGGACTTGGCTGACCTGCGCGAACGCCTCGGTAAAATTATTGTGGCGTATAGTAAAGCGGGCAAGCCGGTGACCACAAAGGATCTTGAAGTGGATGGTGCGATGGCCGCATGGTTGATGCGCGCAATCAATCCCACATTGATGCAGACCCTGGAAGGGCAACCCATGTTGGTGCATGCAGGACCGTTTGCTAATATTGCGATTGGTCAAAATTCTGTCATCGCGGATAAGCTGGGCTCCATGTTGTCCGACTATTTGGTGACCGAAAGCGGATTTGCCTCTGACATCGGTTTTGAAAAGTTCTGGAACATCAAGTGCCGTGCCTCTGGCTTGAAGCCCGATGCTGTTGTCATTGTTGCGACGGTACGTGCACTCAAGTTACATGGTGGCGGACCTGCTGTCCTCGCTGGCCGACCGTTGGACCCCGTTTACAAGAGGGAGGAGTTAGGGCTACTGGAAAAAGGCTGTGAAAATCTCTTGGCACATATCAATATTGTGAAGCGCAGTGGCATTCGACCAGTTGTCTGCCTCAACCAGTTTCATACCGACACGGCGGCGGAACATGCGCTGGTGCGCGGGGTTGCGGAAGCTGCCGGTGCACGCTTTGCCGTAGCGAGCCACTGGTTGAAGGGGGGCGAGGGGGCTGTAGAATTGGCTCAGCAGGTTATCGAAGCGTGTGACGAGCCCAATCAATTCGCCTTCCTATCTTCACTCGACCAGTCCATCTCTGCGCGCATTGAAGCTATTGTCAAGGAAGTCTATGGTGGCGAGGGCGTCAGTTTCTCGGCTGAAGCCCAGTGCAAGCTGACCCTGTATGAGAACGATCCCGCGATTGCACGTCTGCCGGTTTGTATGGCCAAGACGCAGTATAGTCTCTCGCATGATGCAAAGCTATTAGGCCGGCCGAAAGGCTGGACGCTACCCGTGCGGGACATTCTCCTGTATCAAGGCGCTGGGTTTGTCGTACCCGTGGCTGGAGATATTAAACTGATGCCGGGAACCGCGTCGAATCCCGCCTTCCGCAATGTTGACATTGATACCGTGACAGGCAAGGTCAAGGGGCTGTTTTAGAGAGAGGTTGCGGAACGATGAGAACGAAGGATGAGATTCGGCAGGAGATGCGCGAGAAGCGGAAAGCTATCACGAAGGAGGAACGGCGTGAGGCGGGCAAGGAGATCGCTCAGAAACTGATCGAGAGCGATATTCGTTTGCTGTTGAAGGCGTGGCGTATTGCACTCTATCTCAGCACGCCTCACGAAATTCCAACGCGCTATATTGCTCGGGCAATCTTTGAAGCCGGCCGTGAAGTAGCTGTTCCCTATTGGAGTCAAACCAATAGAAAATATCAGCTCACCCTGATGACGCCGACATCAAAATTTATCACAGGGAAACTCGGAATCCGTGAGCCCCGTAAACGAATGCCAACGTTGCCTTTGGATATTGATGCATTTATTATTCCCGGTCTTGCTTTTGATGTGCAGGGGGGACGACTGGGTTTTGGTGCTGGCATTTATGATGATATCCTTTCTCAGGCGCGCAAGAGCGCGCCAAAGATTGCGCTCTGTTATGACTGGCAAGTCCTGGACGTACCGCTTCCGCTTGAACCGCATGATATTTGTATGGATTGGATCGTGACGGACAAGCGCGTCATCTCCTGCAAGGCGAAAGCTTAATATCGGATGCCTTGTGAGGGCGGATCTCCGACTTCTTTTCTTTTTCAACTTTCCACTTTTCATTTTCTTATGACTGATTACACAACGCTTTTAAATCCTGAGCAATGCGCTGCGGCGACAGCCGAAGATGGTCCGTTGCTTGTGCTTGCTGCTGCTGGAACAGGCAAGACACGCACACTCATCTATCGTGTGGCCCACTTGATTGAGAAGGGTGTCCCCGCAGAATCGCTCTTGCTCCTGACCTTTACGAATCGTGCAGCCAAGGAGATGCTTGAGCGCGCAAAAGCGGTTGCAGGCCCTTCGGTCGGGCGTCTTTGGAGCGGAACTTTCCACCATGTGTGTAATCGGTTTTTACGAAGCTTTGCTGATCGTCTGGGGTATCGTAATGATTTTGCGATTCTCGATCAGGATGATGCCTTGTCGATTCTCAATACGTGCATGAAGGAACTGGGGTTGGCCCGAAAAGATTTCCCCAAGAAGGAGATCATCGCTTCCTTTATCAGCTCTGCGGCCAATCGCATGTTGTCTGTTGCGGAGTATCTGAGCTCCTATACAGGTGCACTTGAGGCCGAGCCAGGCGAGATCATCCGCATTGCGATGCGTTATAAGGAGCGGAAACTTGCTGAAAATATGATGGACTTTGACGACCTGTTAATCAACGGGCTTCGTTTGCTAAACGAACAAGAAGACATTCGCACCCATTATCAACAGAAGTTCCGGCATGTCCTAGTCGACGAATATCAAGACACTAATCTGCTTCAGGCGCAGATGGTGGACATTCTAGCCGCGCATCACCGTAACATCATGGCGGTCGGTGACGACATGCAATGTATTTACACGTGGCGTGGTGCAGACTTCAACAACATCCGTGAATTTTCAAAACGCTGGCCAGACTCCCGTATCATTAAAATTGAACAGAACTATCGCAGTACGCCAGATATCTTGCGTGTCGCGAATGTCTGTGCGGCTAAAGCGCCCGAGGAATTTAAGAAGACCCTACGCTCGACACGTAATGCGCGTTGCAAGCCGCGTGTCTTGATGCTTCGAGATGGCGACGAGCAAGCCCGTTCCATCATTACCATGGTTCATCACTATTTGGATGACGGGTACTCCCTGAATGATATGGCCATCCTTTATCGCGCGCATTTTCATTCCATTGAACTCCAGATGGCGCTTGCACGTACGCGCCTTCCGTATGTGATTACTTCAGGCCTTGGCGTGTTTGAACAGGCACACGTGAAGGACATTCTCTCCTTTTTGCGCATCTGCGAAAATCCGCGTGACTATCTGGCTTTTACGCGTCTGATGGGTATGTTGTCGGGGGTCGGCGAAAAGACCGTCGAAGTCCTTTGGACAAAGCTGGGCGGCAGTTTCGAGACACGTAGTCCCGAGATGCGTGCCAAGTTGAATGCTTTGCTCAAGCCGGTGGCCCGCGGACAGTGGCAAGAGGTTGATCGCCTCTTAGCTGTTTATCATACCGAAGGGCTCAACCTGAAAGGCACAGAGGCCGTCGAACGATTCTGTGATGCATTTTATACCACTTACCTGCATCGGGCCTACGAGAATCCCGAAAAGAGGGAAGAGGATATTCATGAATTGGCGCTTCAGGTGAGCAAGAACAAGGGGGGGGTGGCAGCCTTCTTGCAGGAAGTGGCGTTGCTGACAAACATCGATCGTGAATACGAAAAGATGGAAGCGAATAACGAACCTACGTTGCACTTGAGCACTGTCCATCAGTCCAAGGGCCTCGAATGGAAGGTGGTCTTTGTCATCTGGGTCTCCGAAGGTATGTTCCCGTCGAGTCGCTCGCTGGAAGAAAATGGAAACGACGAAGAAGAACGCCGACTCTTTTATGTGGCGGTTACGCGCGCAAAAGACGAGTTAAATCTTTGTGTGCCCAGCATGCGCAAAATGCGCGACGGGGGCGTCTTCTTTTGCAAGCCCTCTAATTTTGTCAAAGAGCTCCCGCGCGACTGTATCCGCGAAAGCTATGGCATCCGATAAATAGCAGGCCGTAACGCCAAGTTTTTTACCACGAAATACACCAACACACGAATGGCAATTTTTCTATGCGGCTCACCATGATCCAGCAGCGGCTGGACTGAGAAGCAAGCTTATAAACAAAAGGAGATATCATGAAAAAGTCGATTGAACGAGAAATATTTTTTAATCAGTTAGCGGAAAAAGCAAAAAATGCACAGTGTTTTATATATAATCCAGACAGACCGATTAGTATGAGGACTAACCGACTGGAAATCGGTCAGCCCACACTGACTCATACAGGATGGGGATTGAACGCGCAGCAAGCCTGGTTAGAATTTTATTGTGTCGACAAAGATAATTCAGCCGTTCACTCAGCAGAGAATAAAGAGAGATTTGAGAAACTGTTCTCACATAAGGAAGCGATTGAACAGGCCTTTGGGGAAAGTTTGATATGGGACTTTGATCCCACGCGCATTAAACAAAGCGTGATTTCTCGTACCGCTGTAGCCGCAACAGGTTATAATCAATATATGTGGGGAAAAATCCAAGACGACTTGGTTGAAAGAACATCCCGTCTCGGAGCAGCACTTAAGCCTTTTTTGCATTAATCCTTGTTGCCTTTCCCGGTGCGTTACAGTGGCAGTTGGCAGTGAGGCCCGGAGAATAAACGAGTTACTTTTTAGCATCGAATATCCAATAGCCAACAAGGAATATCCAATATCCAAGGAAGCTACCGTATTTCCGATGGTTATTGATCATTCCGTGTTGATGATTGGATATTCACCGAAGTTACAAGCAGGCTTTCCTGAAGGCAGAGGGGGATTGGCCGGTGATGCGTTGGAAGGTGATTCGAAAATGGCGGAGGTCGGTGAAGCCGGAAGTTCGTGCGATGTAAGTGAGTTTTGGAGCGTCCGAAGAACGCAGTAGCTCTTTTGCATGGTCGATGCGAAGACGCGTGATGATGGTATAGGGCGAACAACCGAGCACGTGTTGAAAACGTGTTTCAAGGCTACGTCTGGAACCATGACTGCGTTCCACGAGAAATTCGACACCGAAAGGCTTGTGGATATTCTGCTGGATGTCTTGAATGAGCTTTCCCACATCGGGTGCTTCTACTGCAATCGTCTGCGTGGAACGTCTCGGAACCAGATGAGCTGGAGGGATGGGCACATAAAGGCTTTCCACTTTTTGGCATTGCATCAGCTTGTCTAATAATTCTGCGGCTTGATAGCCGAGTTGAACGTCATTCCGGGCTATGCTGGTGAGCGGCGTGTTAGAGAACGGGATGATCGTAGAATCATTATCCACGCCGATCACAGCGACATCTTCAGGAACACGTAACCTAATACATGCGCATGCTTCCAGCACCATGTTTGCCCGCATGTCCGTGCTGGCTGCTACAGCGAAGGGCGGTTTAATATTTCGAAGATTCTTAAGCAGTTGTTCCTGCTGATTGACCCAGTGGGTCTGCGCATGGATGCCGGATTGCACCATCCATGTCTCGACGGGTACCCCTGCGGCATGGGCAACGGATAAAAAACCAGCCAGCCGTTCGCGGCTGTACCAGAGATCCTTCACACCATAATAGACGAGACGTTTGAAATGGCGCTCAAGAAGATGTTCTGCCTGCAGGCGTCCGAAGGCGCGATTGTCATGGAGCACCATGGGGAGCTTATCGTTGAAGACGTACCCGACAACATTCACGACAGGGAAAGGGAGCTTGCGCGCTTGACGAAGCTCCTGCTCGGTTGTCAGCATGGTCAAGGCACCATCCCCATTCCAATGCTTTAGCCATGAAGAAGAGGGAGAGAGTTGCTCTGGCGTACGGTGGATGCCCCATGCCCTTTTTTTACGGGCATACTCAAAGATCCCGTTGAGCAGGTTACCAGAAATGGCCAGCGTGCCTGGAAAGGCTAAGGCCACATTCAGTTTTTTGTCTGTTTTCATAGGCTCGCTTGAAGGGTTTGCGCAAATATGTCTATTATTGCGTAAATAAGTGTATTTACGCAATGAAAATTATACGCTAAATTACAGGTGCAAGAGTACCCAATTTTGTTAGGATATAGTGATGATCAAACATTGGAAAGATGATGAGGAGCTGTTTTCGTTGGCGAGACGAACACTCATGACAGCGTTGGTCGGGGACGCGATGGATAAGATGGGCCTCGTCCATCAGTTCCTGCCGCCCTATTTAAAATCCTTGGACGATTCGATGGTCGTTGTGGGACGTGCCATGACCGTTGTTGAAGAAGATGTCAGTGGCGAGGATCCCGGCCGTCCTCTGTTCGGAAAAATGTTTGAGGCTCTTGATGATTTGAAACTGCATGAGGTGTATGTCTGTTCCGGCGCATCACCGAGCTATGCCCTGTGGGGCGAGATGATGAGCACGCGTGCACGCAAACTGGGTGCGGCGGGCGCAGTCATTGATGGTTATTCACGCGACACGCCGGGGATACTGAAGTTGAATTTTCCAACCTTCTCCCGCGGTCGTTATGCACAGGATCAGGGGCCACGGGGGCAGGTGGTGGATTTCAGAGTGAAGCTCCGTTTCGGAGAGGTAACCATAAACCCTGGAGATATTATTTTTGGCGATCTTGACGGCGTGTGCGTTGTACCCCAAGGAGCGGAGGTGGAGGTGTTCACGCGCGCGTTTGATAAGGCCTCTCGAGAGAAGACGTTGCAAAAGGCCCTGGAGAACGGCATGAGCACGGTTGAGGCATTTCATAAATTTGGAATCATGTAATACTAAGGAGGATAACAGATGCGAATGAATCATATCGTAGCAGGGATGATCATGGTGATGGTTGGGCATGTGCAGGCTGAGGATAGCGTTGCATTGATGCATCGCGTGAACAATTATCAGATTGCCCATCCGAAGATGAAGTCGGGTGATCGTAACTGGGAACGCGGCACTTGGTATACCGGTGTCATGGCTGCCTATAAGGCGACAGGCGACCAACTGTTTCTGGACCAGTGTCTCAAATGGGGCGAGCAGCATCAGTGGGCTGTGGGCACTGAAAAGCAAGGTGCCAACAGACTCTTCTGCGTCGAGACGTGGGCAGAACTTTCGCTGCTTAAAAAAGATCTGGCCATGATTGCTCCCGCCCTCAAGCAACTCAATACGCCTTCCTTCAATTCGCCTGTCGGACCGACCGGTGTCTGGTACTTGGAAGGGTTGCGCCGTTATGCGGATTCACTCTATGGTGCCTGTACGCTTGCCATGCTCTCCAAGGCGACGGGCGATCAGAAATATACGGGGTATATGCATGCGTTCTTTTGGGATGTTCACAATGAATTGTTTGATCGTGACGACCATTTGTTCTATCGCGATAATCGGTTCGTTGAACAGCGGACGAAGAACAACAAAAAGATTTTCTGGTCGCGCGGCAATGGCTGGGTGATGGGTGGCATTGTGCGAGTGCTGGAGTATTTGCCTGAGAGCGATCCGCAGCGCGGACGCTATATTGAACTTCTAAGGCAAATGTCGGAAGCTATTGCAAAGAATCAGCGCGCTGATGGCTTGTGGAGTCCGAATTTAGGGGATGCTGAAGAGCCGAACAGTCCGGAGACCAGCGGGACAGCCTTCTTCTGTTATGCCATGGCGTGGGGGATCAATCATGGCGTGCTGGATCGCAAGATCTATCTTCCCGTTGTTGATAAAGCATGGGACGCGCTCGTGAAGTCTGTCACACCCGAAGGCCGCATCCAGTGGGGACAACTTGTCGGCGACCGCCCTGTAGCACTGGGCAAAGACGACACGCATGAATATGTGACCGGCACCTTCCTGCTGGCTGCATCAGAAGTATATACGCTACGTAAATAACAGAGAATTCAGCGTATGCTCAGAAAAAGTATTTTATGTGCTTGGCTTATGTGCGGAGTACTCGCGCATGCGGATAACACGTTGCTCCCGCAAGCAACGCATCCGTTCGAGGTGCAGATCCAGCGCTTCATGGCGCATCAACCGTCAGCCTCTTCTTTTCAGCCGACGGGTTTGACGCGGAGCAATTATCTCGCGATAGTGTATCGCCAAGTTAGCGCGCTGCAACAGCATGTTCGGTCCGATGGGGATTTGATAGACCCTGTCGACAAGAAGAATCAATTTGCTCCACCTTGTTATGCGCACAGCGTCGCCACGCTTGTTGCCAGCGGGTACACGAAAGATCCGGCGTTGCTGGAGAGCGGTATGAAGGCGATGGATTTTAGTGTTCAATCCCTCCAGAAGGGGATGAAAGCGTTCAAGGATCGACATCCTGATTTTTACACTTATCCCGTGATGCTGGCTTTTGAACAGTTTGAGAAGTGCGCGCCGCGCGAACGATTGGAGCAGTGGCGGACCCTGCTGGGAAAGATCGATCCGAAAGCCACGTATGCCATGTATGGTGGGAAGGATAACAACTGGACGCTTGTCCATACTGCCGGCGAGTATCTGCGTTCGCTTCGAGGGTTCACCAATCAGACGTACGTTGCGCACATACTTGACATCCAACGCTTCCACATGACTCCCGAAGGCCTGTATCTTGAGCATGGCGCGCCGTTTGCGTATGATGCCTTCAGCCGTTATTACCTGACAGGCATGTTGCAACGCGGATACCGGGATGACTTCTATCGGGATGCCTGCTGGAAAGGGGCGTGGACCTCTCTACTGATGCAGTCCCCCTTTGGCGAGCTGCCAACAGGATATCGCAGCGCGCAGCACATCTGGAACGAGGCGGAGCTTGCCAAGGTGTATGAGATTTATGCTGCGGCGTATGCGAAGGCTGGAAGGAAAACCGAAGCAGGTGCTTTTAAACGCGGGGCGCATTTGGCATTGGCATCGATCGGTCAGTGGATACGTCCAGATGGAAGCGGGTACATTGTGAAGAACCGCTTCCCGACCGAGGCTCGATATGGCTATGAAGGGTATTCCGTCCATGCGAACTACAATCTCCTGGCCTGTTCGATGTTGTGTGCAGCGTGGCTCATGGCGGATGACTCTATTGCTGAGATGCCAGCACCTGCTGATGTCGGGGGCTATATTCTGAAAATCCCGGCGTTCAACATGGTGGTCGCCCATGCAGGTGGAACGTATCTCCAATATATGACCTGTGGGAACAAGACGTATAATCCGACAGGAATCATTCGCGTGCATCTGCGGGACGGCCATCCGCAACTGGGCTATTCGGATGGGCGTTTTAAAGATTCATCCCTGTGCATAAACCAGGTCGAGATTTTACAGGACACCTTTGAGCAGGTCGCCTTCAAAGCGGGCGATGAAACTCTGACGATAAACCGTGCAGGGGTCACGATCGAAGCTCCCTCGACGAATCGGGTGACTTTCCCGATGCTGGTCTTTAACGGACGTGAGAAAACGGATGTGCAGATCACAAATAATATCGTGAACCTGATGCTGGAAGGCAAAGGGGTTCAAGTTGAAATCATTCGTCCACGCGAGGCTTCTTGGAAGCGTTCCGGAGAGATCGTAAAACATCGAAACGGCGATATCGAGCGTGCGACTGTCACGACGGAGCAAAAGGGAATTACATACGTCATACGAGCACTTCAGCCATAGGAAATTATGAAAAGTTATTACCGTTGGATTATCTGCGGCCTTTTGTTTGTAGCGACCATGATTAACTACATGGATCGGCAGGCGATTGCTTTACTGAAACCGTTGTTGACTGAGCAGTTCAAGTGGAGTCAGATCGACTATGCGAATATTGTCTTTTCCTTTCAGCTCGCGTATGCCGCAGGCTACGTGCTGGCAGGGCGACTGATTGATCGCCTGGGTGTTAAACTCGGGTTGATCCTCGCTGTGGGTGTCTGGAGTTTCGCTTGTGGCGGACATGCGCTGGCGATCTCTGTCACGGGGTTTTGTCTGGCACGTATGGTATTAGGTTTGGCTCAGGGCGGTCATTTCCCTGGAGCCATCAAATGTGTCGCGGAGTGGTTTCCGGCAAATGAGCGGGCACTGGCAACCGGCATTTTTAATTCAGGCTCGAATGTGGGGGCGATGGCTGCCCCGTTCATTGTACCCTGGATTGCGCTTCGCTATGGCTGGGCAAATTCTGTTGTCTTGCTTGCTGTATTCGGAGGGGTGTGGATGGTCGCATGGGGTGTGCTGTATAGGCAGGAGACGAGCAGTCACAAGGGCGAAGAGGGTGTCGAAAAGCAAGTGGCATCCGAGCCGATTTCGTGGTTTCAGTTGTTAAGGTGTCGTCCCACTTGGGCCTTTGCACTGGCGACTTTTCTCGTGAGTCCGTTCTGGTGGTTTTATCTTTTCTGGGTCCCTCCATTTCTGAACGAGCGATATGGTATGGATATCAGCAAGATGGGCTGGCCTTTGGTTGTGATCTATTCGATGGCGACGGTGGGGGCGATTGGCGCAGGTTGGCTTTCTCAGTTCCTGATGAAGAAGAATTGGAGCGTCAACAAGGCGCGTAAGGTGGCCCTGCTGAGTTGCGCGGTCTGCACCGTGCCTGTCTTCATGGCGGCGCAGTGTTCGAGCGTGTGGATGTCCGTCGGGTTTATCGCCTTGGCCGCTGCTGCGCATCAAGGGTTCTCATCGAACCTCTTCACTCTGGTGTCGGATACTATGCCGAAGCAGACGGTGAGCAGCGTGGTCGGCATCGGGGGGATGGCGGGTTCGATCGGAGGTATGCTGATCGCAAAGGTGACGGGGTATGTCCTGGAGTGGACCGGCAGTTACCATGTTCTCTTTGCAATGGCCGCCGGCGCATATCTGCTGGCCGTGCTCGTGATTCACCTACTCGTCCCGAAGTGGGAGGCAAACGCATGAGGAAAAGTGGGAAAATGGAATGGTGGAATAATGGAATGCTGGAAGAAGAGTCGATGGGGAGGGCGGTCGGATCGACCGCCGGACGGCGATCCGCCGTCCCTCCCATAGCCGCAATATCTCTTTCCCCATCCTGTCCGCCGGAGGCGTATCCGCGAAGGAGGACATTCCAACATTCCCATATTCCATTATTCCAGTGAAGTTATAGGAGGCATCAATGACAGGCTTCAATTATAAACTTGCAGACTCACAGGCCACGGTTGTGACACCGATGGGGGCGAGGGATTTTCCGTTTGCTGCGTATGCAGACTATGAGGCGGAGCGGGAGGCGCGCTGCAAGGCGTTCTGGAACGGGACCGCAGGCGTGCTGGTCTATCGCCGGATGCGCGTGGCGGAAGTCTTCTCGTATGGTTGTCGCGACATGAAGGCATCGCTCAGCAATCAGCTTGGTGCGCTGGCCAAGAGCATGGCGTATGAAGCCGATATTCCCAACTTTCTTGAACCGTGGTATGGGATTGGGACTATAGCCAGCGCGTTTGGTACAGATTATCACTGGGAGCCTGGGCAGTCCCCTTCTGTCTGTAATCGGTTAGGTTCTGTGGGCGATGTTTTGAATGTGTGCGACATCCCTGTTGCGGAGACGGCGATTGGACAACAGACGCTGGCCATGATTCGTTACTTCTTGGACGAGACACAGGGCCGGTTGCCGATGTCTTTCACGGATACGCAGTCCGCGTTGAATATCGCGGGCGGGCTGATGGAGATCACCACTCTACTGATGGAGATGATGGATGATCCGGAAGCAGTTCGTCAGGTGCTCAAACGTGCCGGGAGCCGCTTGGTTGAGTTCACGGAACTTCAGCGGCAGACTATCGGCGCGGCGACTGTCTACCCTGGGCATGGGTTTGCTTCGTCGCGCGAATTTTCAAGTCTCGGAATCAGCGATGACAACGTCTTGATGGTTGGCTCGGAGATGTATCGTGAAATCGTTGCTGAAGAAGACGAGCGTGACTGTGCTTCCTTCGGAGGTGTTGCGTTCCACTCCTGCGGCGACTGGTCGAGCCGTATTCCGATGGTCAAGACCCTCAAGGGGCTGCGCGTGGTGGACGCGGCCTTCGGTGCGGAGACCGATCCCTCGCCCAATCCGCCGGAAGTTTTTTCAGAGGCCTTCGCCAACACGAACATTGTTTTAAATGCGCGTATTGTCGGGAACGCCGACACAGTTGAACAGATTGTGCGCCGTCTCTGGCGTCCCGGCATGAAACTGATCGTGGTGACCTACTGCGCCACGCCTGAAGAACAGGCCGATGCCTATCAGCGCATCCACGCAATCTGCAGAGGTTAAAGCAGTGTCTGTCCCCGCCGCGTTCTCGTCCCTGCTACTTCCTCCTTGGCGTGATTCATTTCAACTAAAATGAATCACACCCGAGGAGACATGACATTTTCCAGGAAGTGTGCTATGCTGATGACGGTTTTATAAATCAAGGAGTCGGTTGCTGTTTCAAAGGTTTTGGAATGCGGCGCTCCGATACACTCAATGAAGGAGTAATATCACGATGATGCACAGGTTCAAGACGGCAAAATGTGCCGTGATTCGAGTCGTCCCCGTTGCGCTCTTTGCCGTAGCTTCTACCGCCCTCACCTCGTTGCAGGCCGCACCGGCGGAATTTGCCATCCACGATGGCGACCGAGTCGTGCTGCTCGGCGACAGCATTACCGAACAACGTCTTTATACCACTGCCATCGAAGCCTATACGCTCGCGCGGTTCCCACAGTGGAAGCTGACGTTCCGTAACATCGGCTGGGGAGGCGATACTGCGCATGGCGCATTGAATCGTGCCGGGCGCGACATGCTGCCGCTCAAGCCGACCTTCGTGACCATCGACTTCGGCATGAACGACCATGGCTACAGGGCGTTCGATCAAGGCATTTTTAATAACTACACCAACAAGCAGGCGGGGTTGGTTGCGTTGCTCAAGACCCATGCTGCACGCGTCGCATTGGTGACACCTCAGCCGATTGAGGATAGACGCCCTGATCCAGACAAGGATGTTCGCAATGAATCGTTGCGCAAAATGTCCGATGGTCTATGCGTGGTCGCCGCCCAGGAAGGAGTCCTCTTCGCTGATCAGTTTGATCCGTACATGGCCGTGATGCTTAAAGCTCGCCAAGCCGATCCCAAGGCCTTTATTGGAGGGGGCGACGCGGTGCATCCCGGTCCGGTCGGTCACACGATTATGGCGTGGGCAATCCTGAAATCGCTCGGGGCGCCTGCTCTTGTTTCGAGTGCGGAGTTGAACGGCGCCAGCGGCAGGGTCGTCGCTATGACCGGATGCCAGATCACCGCTGTGAAAATTGATGCGGGTGTGCTCACCTTCACGCGCAAGGATGCGGCGTTGCCCATGCCGATTAATCCGCAGGCTGATTCGGTCACAAACCTGATCCCACTGCTGGCGGACTTGAGCCGCTACGAATTGAAGGTCACCGGATTGACTGCTCCGAAGTATCAACTTTTGATTGATGACAAACCAGCAGCCATGTTTACTGCGGCGGAATTGGCGAATGGGTGCAATCTCACGCTGACTGCGGGACCGGTCACCGAACAGGCCCGGCAGTTATGGACATTGGTGACGGAAAAGAATAACGTCTACTTTAAGCGCTGGCGCGAAGTGCAATTGTATAATTTGCCGGGCTGGGCTCAAATACCGACTTTCGAGGTCGTCCGTGAAAAAGAACTGGCTCGACTCGACGAGCAAATCGAGCAACTGGAAGCCAAGATCAACGCCGCCCGTCAACCGCAGCCGCACACGTTTGTTTTGAAACCCGCCTCGTGAGGTAAAGATGAAGCACAGGGGTCGAAATTAGCCATTGGACACATGAAATAATGTGTTAATTTTCCATTGCTCGGAGATGCCAACATAAGGTGTGGCAGACATTTCTGTCTGCCGTTTATTGCACAGACAGAAATGTCTGCGCAACCTTGTTGTATTCATCGGGGCTTGATGATGCCGCGCTGAAGAGCGGCTGCAACAGCTTCAGTCCGGCCTGAAACGCTGAGCTTTTTAAAGATGATCGTGTTGTAGGAGAGGACCGTACTTTCGGTGAGCTGAGTCAGCCGGGCAATCTCTCGGTTGGAAAACCCCTTGACCATCAGACCCAGCACATCGAGTTGGCGGCGCGAGAGCGTGTGCTGCACGGAGCGGGTCTTGAATTGACTCAGGATATGCTCCGAGAAGACCGTTCCGCCTGCATGGACCGTGCGGATGGCATTCGCGATCATATCGTGAAAGGATTGTCTGCCCCCAGGTCCTGTTTCGAGGGTGTTTACCTGACTCGAATGCTCTTGATATTGTCGATGATGCCAAACGTCTGCAGCAACCACACACACAGCACGGCTACAACGAGCACGTTCAGGATTGTCTTCACCGGTCTTGCCATCGGGATGTATCGGTTGACCGCCCACAGGCCGACACCGGTCACGATCACGATTAAGATGATGTTAATTATAGGCATATAGATTCCTTCCTTTCTTGTTCAGTTCTTCATCACGTTATGAGCATGATACATGACGGGCTGGTTTTCAACTATAGGGTGTATCCCTACTCTACTGACACTTTCAGCGTATTCGGGAACGGTGTTTGATTTTCAGGTGAAAGAACCGGTGCGAGCGTGTCACGCAACC
>JBAXOG010000033.1:0-34210 GCA_037133395.1 bacterium
TCACGAAAAAGCCCAATGAATCAATGGGGGAAAGGGGGCGGTATGTTTTTTTTCAACTCCTATGGGATGCTAGTGATATCATCCCATACATCAAGAATTAAGGATATCTCTTTTAATGCTTCACTCATGGCGGCTCACTTACACGAGAGAGGGCTCTCGATATTTTGGCAGATTTATGCCGTGCTACTCGTTTTCACGTGATCGTTAACGAACCAAAGATTGCATAAGCGTATCGCTTTTCTGTGAATAAAGCAAGTGGTTGCGAAGGGAGGTTATATTCTGTTTTCCCGAGTGAATACGGACTTGGTTTTGCAAGGGGAAAATGGTAAGTTACCCCTCATGATAGAATTTATTTCTGACCGACAAATTTATGAGCGTATGATTCGCGACCTAGTGCCCCATACGGAGCGGCAGTTGTGGATCGCCACGGCGGACATCAAGGATATGTATACGGAGCATACGGGCAAGGGGCGCGGTATGATTCCGTTCTTGGAGGTCATTGCCGATCTCATCGTGCGAGGAGTAGAGGTCCGACTGATCCATGCAAAGGAACCCGGGCCTGCTTTCAGGGCGGACTTTGACAAGTATCCGCTCCTGATAGATGGCCTTGAACGGATGATCTGTCCAAGGGTTCATTTTAAGTGTGTCATCATCGATGGTAAAACTGCTTACCTCGGTAGTGCCAACCTCACGGGTGCCGGCATGGGTGCCAAGAGTGTCAAAAGGCGCAATTTCGAGAATGGCATTCTGACGGATGCACCGGTCATCATTGCTCCGCTCATCGAACAGTTTGATGCTGTCTGGCGCGGTGAATTTTGCGCTGATTGCGACCGCAAAGAACACTGTTCTGATTGCCCGTTGGTTGGTGCATGAAGAGAAAGTGGCAGTGGCAGGTGCAGTCGGCAGTAGGTGGTAAGTCGTAGAGCGCTGCACGTCTCATGTCCAGAGTCCCACGTCCTTTTATAAGCGCAATGCCTGCGACACCTAGGTTTTGAAGTCGCGGAGATGACCGAGGATGGAGCGGAAGCCACGCCAGAAGAACTTGATATCTTCGACGGGGTTGCGCATGGATATGAGGCGGCGGAGAATGGTTTCGGGATGAAGGAACCCCCGATAGACATCGCGGATTGCAGTCTTGATACGCTCTTCGGATACGCCTGATTGCATGACGTGTGTGCGCATATCGTAATCGTCCCAGTCGCGGGTGAGCAATTGATTGTATTCCTCAAGTTCCTTGAAGAGTGGCGTGCCTGGGTAGGGGATGACCATGGTAACTTGCAAGGTATAGGCATAGCCTTTGCGTAAGAGATGATGCGCGAAGCAGACCGTCTTTTCAATCTCGAACTCGCCTTCCCAGGGGTAACCGAACATCACGGTGACATGAACCGCCAAGCCTGCATGAGCCGCAGCCTTTGCGCCGGCCTCGATTTGATCGACGGTCACAGCTTTTCGCAAGCGGTCCAGTGTGGACTGATTTGCGGACTCAAGTCCAAAGAGCACGAGACGAAAGCCCGCCTTCTTCATCAAGCGACAAAGCTCATCATCCAATGCGCCAAAACGCATATTGCAATCGATCTTCACGAGCTTATTGAGTTTGCGAGCAATTAATTCGTTGCAGAATGCTTTCAGCCATGCACCTGCGGGGAGGCATCCGGTGTCGTCCATGATTTCGCGCACGCCGTAGGTTTTCACGAGATGTTCGATTTCGTCCACAACCTCTTTTGCATCTCGTGTGCGGAACGTCGGATAGAGTGTTGTCCAGGAACAGAAGGTGCACTTGCCGTGCCAGCAATCGCGTCCAGACATGATGTACGTGCCGGGGATGCGGCTGTAGTTACCGTTCTTATCGGCATAGAGCTTCCACTGTGTCAGCTCACGGTCAATCCAAGGAAGTTTCCGCAAATCATGGTCGAGCTTAAATGTGCCGGTGTTCGTCATACTTCCATCAGCGAGGCGCCCATAGATGCCGGGTTCGAGAGTAACAGAAGATGGGGAAGTGAGGTGTGCGAGCAGATTGACCAGCAGGAAGTCGTAATCGCCCCCCGTGAGGATGTAATCCACGGGACAGTTGGTCATGGTTTCATTTGGCATGGCGGTCACATGGTCGCCGACGATCACAGTAATCATCTTAGGAAATCGTGCTTTAAGATCCTTGATGATCTGCCAATGGCGCTTAATGACGGGGGTCTTGGTCTCCAGCATGATCACATCTGGATTGCATGCAGCGAGCGTGTCATTAAACTGATCTGGCGTCCATTCTGATGCGATGCCATCCAGCCAGGCCACGTCATGTCCCGCCAGCTTGGCTTGGGTCGCGGCGAGAGCGGGTACGACAGGGTAAATAAATGTTGGACGGTTAAACCACTGGAACTGACGATTTTGCCCGAGGAGGGGAACTCCCTTGTCAGAGGGTAGAGGCGGATAAGCAATAGCAATTTTCATAAAAAAAGTCGTGATCTGAGAACATTAATTTAATTAATATACTGTTTTTCAGTGGAATCAGCAAGACAGGAAAAACAGGTGTCCCATTTCGCTTTTAGTCGCATTTCGCTTTCTTGACTTTGGTGTGTAAAAAAGGGATAATTACAAACTTTAAGAGAAGGAAGAAAACGATTATGGATGCTCGCGAGACTAAATTGGCAGAAATTCGGCAACGGCTTAAAGAACTGTTGGTTGAGAATTTAAATCTTCAAGACGTGACTGTTGATCAAATCAATGATGATGCGCCGCTCTTTGGGGGAGATATCGGTCTGGATTCTTTGGATGCTGTAGAGATTGTGGTCATTCTCCAGCGACATTTTGGTGTCGAAATCAAAGACATGGACATTGGCCGGCGCGTGTTCCAGTCGATTCGTGTCCTAGCAGAGTACATTTACGAAAAGACAAATCCGTAAACGCACATGCGTGAAAAAGTGATATTATCTGGGCTTGGGGTGCTCACGGCTGCAGGTGATGACATTGCGTCATCACTTGTAACATTTCAGGAGGGGGTGCGCCTGTCTGTGGTCAGTCGGTCGCTTGAGGGTCTTGAGCAGGTTTTCCCGATGTTTGCCGTTCAAAGGAAGGATATTCCGGAAGTAGACAGGACATATCATCTTGCTTTGCGTGCGACGCGCCAAGCACTGATGGATGCTGGTCTTGATCAGAGGCCCCTCGGATTTCGTTTAGGTATCTGTGTTGGAACCACGGTGGCTTGTCAGTTGAATGATATCCCCTTTTATCGGAGTTATCGCGAGACGGGGCACCCTCCTTTAGCACCTGTGCATCGCTTTATTGCGGGGAGCTTGGCGAAGCGACTCGCTGAAGCGGTTGGTGCTGAAGGTCCAGTGATGACGGTGGTAAACGCCTGTTCTTCAGGCACGGATGCTGCTGGTGTTGCTTGTTCCTGGTTGAATGCGAATCTGTGTGATGCAGTGATTGTGGGTGGAGCGGACGAGCTGAGTAAAATTCCCTCCAGCGGTTTTTGGTCGCTCAGTGTGATGAGCCCTGAATTCTGCAAGCCTTTTGACCGTGATCGCCAAGGATTGAATTTAGGTGAGGGGGCTGGCATTGCGATTTTCGAGCGTCAAGCATCCGCGATCCAGCGCGGACAGTTGCCGATACTCGAAGTGGCAGGTTTTGGCGCGGCAGCCGATGGTTATCATCTGACCGCGCCGCATCCTGAAGGGCTTGGCATTGAGCTGGCTATCCGCGCGGCACTTACCGATGCCGGGATAGTGCCAGAACAGATTGATTTTGTGAATGCGCATGGCACAGCAACACGCGAGAATGACCGCATTGAAGGCAATGCGCTCGCACGTGTATTTGGCTCCGCTGTTCGTGTGGTTTCAACGAAAGGATATACCGGACATACCCTGGGTGCAGCGGGAGGGGTGGAACTCGTATTTGCGGCACTAGCCTTGCGTGAGGGCTGGATCCCTGCAAACATTGGCTTTGAAAATCAGGATGAACAAATTCCCTTTTCGCCACTCACAGCGGTTACCTCTCTTGTTCGAGACTATGCGATTTCAACGTCCCTTGCCTTTGGTGGTAATAATGCGGCAGTCGTGTTACGCCGTGTGAAGGAGGGCGTATGAGATTGGCAGGAGTAGGAGCTGTCTGTGCGGGCGGATCGGGTGTAGACGCGCTCAAGCTGTATCTGCAAGCGCCCGATGCGCCCAAGCCGATGCCCATGGGGAACAAGGAGCTATTGCCTGTCTTGCAGGTTCCGACGGAGGTGTTTAAAAATCCGCTATTGTCACCTGTGCGTCGTGCGGATCGCTTCAGTAAGATGACATTGCTTGCCGCGTTGGAGGCCTGGCAGGGGGCGGAGCCTGACCTGAACCGTGTCGGCATCATTGTTGCAAGCGCCTGCGGGCCTCATGCAACCGTTTTTAAATTTGTGAATGACTTGCTGGATTTCGGGGAGTCAAAGTCATCCCCCACTGTTTTTTCGCAGTCAGTGCATGCAGCCGCCGCATCTATGATTGCTTCGACGATTCAGTCCCATGGTCCTGTGATCAATCTTGCTGACCTCGATTTTCCTTTTGAGTCTTCACTGACATTGGCGGATGCGTGGCTGAAAGAGGGACGCTGCGACGTGGTGCTTGTTGGCGCAACGGAAGAGCTGTCGGATGTTTACGTGCACGCGATCTCACGTTTATGGGGAGACCGTTTTGTGCCCGGTGAAGGTTCGTTTTTCTTCCGCTTAGAACGCGACGGGAAGGGACCGTCGGTACGTGTGCAAAATATGATTTTGGACAAGGCGTCGTATCGACTTGAGAACCGCGATGCATTGGGGGTCGTCAACGAGGATGGAGCTCTTGGTAGCTCGTTGGTAAGCCATTCAGGCAGTCTCCGTATTGGCGGCGCATTTCTGCTGGCTGTTGCGCAACTGCTTCGCCCGGGTGAGTGCTTGTGGAATATGCAAGGAATAGTGACTGCCGGTCCCGTTCAGATTGTGTCAACGTGCGGTCAGCATCAGCGTGTTATTGTGTTGGAGATGAAAGAATAATTATGAAAGAAGAAGATGTTGTGGCGCAACTGAAGGAACGTATTGCTTTCTTGCTGGATAAGGATGTCGCTGCAATTTCGGGCGATCAGCCCTTGCATGAGATGGGCTTAGATTCCATTGCTTTTGTCGACTTACTGGTTTTCATCGAGAAACAGTTTAATCTTGCCTTGGCTACTTCAGGACTTAATCCGGAAGACTTCGCATCGCTTAATGGTCTAGCTCAACGGATTGTACATTCGAGTTCATTATGAGGCTTCCCAGTTCTCAAACAAAACGGTATCTCAATGGCGCAGATTGGTGTTTACGCGCACTTGCGATAGGCACAAAGATGAAGTCGAACCGCCGGCTTGTCTTTGGGGTTTCTGTTTATCTTGAAGGATCTCCTGACTCGAATCAACTGAAGAGTTGTTTTATTCAGTTCTGTCAGCAGTTTCCTGTTTTGCGCGGACGTGATGCGCGGTGCTGGTGCCTCGCGCCTTACTGGAAATATTCAGGAACGAAGGTGCCACGCGTTCCGGAAGAGATTCGTGTTGGAGGCTGTGTGCTCCAGGAACATGAATCGACCTCTGATTTTTCAATGTATATTGAACAGGCAATTAACAAGTATGCTGTGATCGATGGGTGGCATGTTGCCTTGGAAATCATTCAGTCGCCAGATGCCTCCAAAAGTATGCTATTGTTCATGTTTGATCACTGCCTCTTCGATGCAAAGGGTGCGGACGCATTCATTCAACTTTTTCTTCAGCACTTCAAGGGTGCCGAGATGAGCATTCCTGAATCGGAAAAGATGCCACGTGCTGATGCCCAGCTTGACGACTGGGGTAGCCGGTTTAAGAGTGGCCGTGATGCCAATCGATGCATCCGAAAATTGATGAACGCAGAGACGGCTAATTTGCCTCTACCACAAGACTTAAAATCGCGTCCGATCCGGATTCGTGAGATTTGTTTTACGCCAGAAGAGAGCAAACGGATTCAAGAGCGAGCATTTGCAGTAGCTGGCTACCTGATGTTTGCGCCTTATGTGCTCGCAACGGCTGTTTCAGCCTTCTATCCAGTGTTTGACCGATTGCTGAAGGGGAACTTCGACTTTGTTGTCTCCACGTCGACGGATAAGCAACGTACAGCAGTTAGGAAGCAACATGTGTTTTTTAATGACCTTTCTTTCCTTTTTTTTCAATTTCCGATGTCGGCGGCAGCAGATCGGAATACGCTTGCTGTAATTTTGCGCAATCAACTTGTACAACAAGCGCGGGATGGGTTGCCGGCTGTTCTTGAAGAGGCGAACTTGCTGATGCGTATTTTTCCAGCTAAAATATTGTGGCAGTTTCTCATGAAGTATTATCGGAATCGAATGTCCTCGTTAGCCTTTACGTCATTGGGGGAACCTCAGATGAACGTGAGCGAAGTCGCTGGATGCCGTGTGCTGGATTACATCCACTTCCCGATGATTCCAACACCCCCAGGGCTCGGGTTGATCTTATGTCAGCATGCGGACAAGATACATGCTGTACTTTCCTATTTTGATGGCGTGATTTCGGATGAGGATGTACAAGCGGTCCTTGCGCGTTTTCGTGAACAGATCCTGACTTAATGGAACGATATGCTCGAACAATACGACATTGCTGTTGTGGGCGGTGGGGCTGCAGGGATACTAGCCGCATGGACGGCTGCGCATCGCGGTGCGCGCGTTGCATTGATTGAACGAACCTCAAAGTTAGGCGGCAAGGTCCAACATGGAATGCACCGATGGGTATGCGGTCTTTTCCCAAGTGATGGTCAACAGCCAGTTGAATTCTTGCATGGTTCAGGCGTAGAGCAGTTCTGCCGGATTTTAGTAAATGGCGACCCGCGGTTACACGCGGTACAGCGGGGGCGCGTATGGTTGTTACCGATAGCATCTGGAGACGCCTTCTCTGCATGTGCGCATGAAATGTTTGACGGCGAATCTTCTTTAGCCATATTTTTGAATGAAAACGTATGTGCATCGCAGATGAAGCAGCGGGAAGGCATAGCCGAGATTGATGCACTGCAATTAGCATCGGGGAGAAGCATTGAGGCAAAGGTTTTTATTGATTGCACGGGGAACGCGGATCTTTGTCGAATGGCTAATGCTTCGGTTGAAGTCCCCGAACATCCTGCGTTAGGCGGCTATGGTCTGGAAATAGCTGGGGTGTTAGCATCTGCAGCGAGTCCGTTTGGTTTGGCTATTGATGTGCCAAAGCTTTGTCGGTTGGAAGCCGAGCAGGGAAACTTACCTGCGTGGTGCGCGTTTACGACCTACGAAGAAATGCCGGAGGATGGTTTTGCCTGGATGCGGCTGGCGGTCCCGAAGGATTTGCCGCTGGAAAAGATTCGGGAGATTGCACGCGCAATTTTAAAGCTGCTCAAGCAACGGCTGTCCGCATTTCGGCAGGTACAGGTGCGAGGGGAAACGCCAGACGTTCTCTTGCGTGAAACCTGTCGTATGCGAGGACGCTATCGCTTGACGGGTGAGGATGTACTGCAGGCGCGAAAGATCGAGGATGCGGTTGCGAGGAATAGTTGGCCTATCGAGCGCTGGGATTCTGAAAAGGGTGTGCGTTATGGTTATTTACCCGAGGGTGCGTGGCATGATATTCCATCGAGATGTTTGCAGCCAGAACAGGGCCCCATGAATCTTTTATGTGCCGGCATGATGATTTCATCTGATAGCGCAGCGCAGGCTTCAGTTCGTGTATTAGGCACCTGCTTAGCTACGGGCGAAGCATCCGCAAAAATGGCTTTGGCATTACTCCTTTAGGCTTGAAGGAAAGGTGCTAAAAGACTACTATAATTAAGTTTTTTGACCAACTAAAGGCAGTGATATTTATTTTGCTGAACGTGGTCGACGATTGGATATTTAAAATGAGTTGTGCTTCGACACTTTTTGGACAAGAATTTACTCAGGAAGAGATTGAACAGACGCGCCAAGCGCATGGTTTACTCACCATGGAAATAGAGGTCGGCACACTCTGTAATTTCGCCTGTCGCTATTGCTATGTCGGCGATGGCATCGCTATGAAACCCCAGGAAGCGGATTGCGAATTGACATTGGATGAGATTAGGAATGTCATTTTACAAGCCCAGGCGTTAGGTGCACGCAAGATTATTTTGCTGGGCGGAGAGCCG
The DNA here is from genome assembly GCA_037133395.1 of bacterium. GTDB lineage: Bacteria > Verrucomicrobiota > Kiritimatiellia > RFP12 > UBA1067 > CAIZQW01. The sequence continues at coordinate 8,141 of JBAXOG010000033.1, forward strand.
ATGCTGTATGACTTCACACTGGGACTTTGCGATTGGATTCGTGCGCGCGGTATGGGTGTGGAACTGTTTACGAATGGCACAAACATGACCGAAGATGCTGCAAAGCGGCTGTTTGAATCGGGTGTGCATGTTGTGCTGAAGTGGCATTCGTCGAATGCGGAGACGCAGAACTGGCTTTCAGGCATTGTCGATGCGAACCATGTGATCCATGAGGCGTATCGTCATCTGCGCGGCGCGGGTTATCCTGGGGCACATGCGAAGTTTGCGCTGAGCACGGTGATCTGCCGTCAAAACATTGATGAGCTGCCGACATTATGGTGCTGGATGCGCGAAATCGGCATTGAACCTTACTTTGAGATGATCACGCCCCAAGGCCGTGCCATTGAAAATGGCAGTACGTTGTCTCCCTCGGTTGAGGAGATTCACCGCTTGTTTGAACTCATTCAGAAGTTGGATGCTGAAAAGTTTGGACGCGTTTGGGATGCACAACCCCCTCTTGTCGGCAATACATGCTTGCGCCATTCATTCTCCTGTTTGGTCAATGCTAAAGGAGAAGTGATGCCGTGTGTTGGTGTTCAAATTTCCGTTGGCAATATCCGGCATAACCCGTTGGAAAAAATCTTGGAGGACAGCGAAGTCATTGAGGATTTGCGCAATCACAAAAAAACCATTCAAGGCGCTTGCGGTCAATGTGATAAGGCTGTTTATTGCTATGGCTGTCGAGGAGCCGCGTATCAGATGACGGGTAATTATTTGGGTTCAGATCCCTTATGCTGGCGTAATCAGAAGGGTGAGGATTGCAGTTGTCTGCCGATGAGCGCTGTCTCGTTGTTGCCACATCAACGCCCCACGCGCATGGTGGATACGCTTGAGAAGGTTTCCGAGCGTACCGCTACGGTACACGCACACATCGAGCCAGATAATCCGCATTGCAAGAATGGGCGACTGAATGAGGCTGCGCATTTGGAGTTAATGGCTCAGGCGGCTGCGACATTACAAGGATTCCGTACGCGTGTGCGTCCGGATGGAGTACCACAAAAGGGGATGCTGATTGGTGCTCGTGACGTGAAAATTCTGAAGCCAATCTTTGTTGGCGATCAGTTGGACGTGAAGGTGCGCAAAGATACACGCCTGGGAACATTTGGAATTTTGAATGCCGAAGTCAGGCGGCATGATGAGCTAGTATCAACAGCGGAGTTAAAGACATGGCACGAGGAATAATTGCATGCGGAATACTGGCGGTATTTAATGTCATGGCTTCAGAGGAGCAACAACCGCTCAAGGAATTAGAGTCAGCATTATCGGATGTGAGGACTGTACGGACTCGCTTTGTCCAGGAAAAAAAGATGGCACTTTTCAAGAAGCCCATGATCACGAAAGGCGCTATCTTGCTCGAAATGCCAGGGAAGTTGATGTGGAAAGTCGAAGTTCCTGTTAAGTATGTCCTGCTCATTGATGGGCAGTATGCTAAGCAGTGGGACGGTCAGACGGGTAAGACGGTGAGTATTTCGTTGACCGAGCAACCTATTTTTGCGGCCGTGACGCAACAGTTGCGCGCTTGGTTTGCGGGTAATTATCGTGTGTTGTCCAAGGACTACACGATTAAGAAACTTGACGGCGAACAGCTTGTCTTCGAATTTATTCCAAAGCCGGATGTGCCCCAGGCAAAGATGCTAAAGCGTATTACGGTGACGTTTCAAAAAGATAAAAAATATATTGCGTTGTTTCAAATTGAAGAGAGCGGGGGAGACATGACCAAGATGGTGTTTGAAGAGACCGCTATCAATGCTAAAATTGACAAGAAAGAATGGAACCTGCCGTGAAGCTTAGCGCAAAATCAATTTGCGGACTTGCTGTTTTGTTCGTTAGCCTGATTTCAATCGCGGTACTTCCTTTTTTGTCCTTTAGTGGTAGCATTGTTGCCATGCTACCTGAAAAGGAAGGCATCAAGGATATTTTTTCTTTTCTGAAAGATGTTCAGGTTTCAGATAAAGTGTTGGTGACGCTGTCGATGCGCGATGGTTCGTCTGACCCAGACATCCTCTGTGCCGCGGCGGAGCAGTATGTCTCGAAGTTGGATCCGAAGCTGGCCTTTCCCATGAATACGGGGTTTCAGCAGGGGGAGATCGTCAAGGACTTTAAGCGCTTGATTCAGCAGTTGCCGGATTACACGGCTGTCAGCGAGTTTGAAGAACTCTCAACCGTCACATCTTATGCAGGTGTCTGTACCTCGCTGTCAAACCTCGTGAAGAGACTCCAGACGCCGGAAGGAATGTTTTCCGCATCTGCGGCCCAGTCTGATCCTTTGGATTGGAATGGCCGGATGGTGAAAAAAATGTTGGGCATGCTGACATCCTTTGGCTATCGGGTTGTTCCCGTGCAGGGGCGTTTGATGGATCCCGAGCGGAAGAATCTGTTGCTAGTGTTGCAGACTCCAATTGGAATGATGGATGTCCCTGGCGTTCGCTTATTGGTGGCACACTTAGAGCAATGTGCCAAGGAGTTGCCCCCTGCTGTTGCGGCGAAACTGGTCTGTGCGCATTTGCATACATTGGGCAACGAGACGATTATCTGTCGAGACATTATGGTAACATCAATCTCCGCAGTCCTTGTTTTTTGTGTATTGTTCTTTGTTGTATACCGGGATTGGCGTGCAGGATATATGGTGCTCCTCCCGTTTTTGGCAAGTCTGCCTGCTCTGGCATTGTCAGCATTCGTTTTTAAGAACTTTTCGGCGTTTGTGGTGGGGTTGGGTGCTACGATCACCGGGATTACGGATGACTATTCCGTACATGCTTATGTTTTTTCGCGTACCGAGCAACGAAAGCAAAATCTGAAGCGCATTCGGCTGCCGGTTATCTTGAGTGCATTAACCACATTGTGTCTCTTTGTTGCCTTTTGTTTTTCATCGATTCCCGCCTATCGGCAACTTGGGTGCTTTGCTTCGATTTCTGTTTTGGTGGCAGTCATCTATGCGCTTGTCGTGTTGCCTCATTTTATTCCTGTGGCGAAGAAAAATGCTCGAACAGATGGGGAGACAGGCGAGACAGTGTCGCGTCATCTCTACAGCCCACGCATAGCTTGGCTGGTTATTGGATGCTCAGTGGTTGCCTTCGGTCTCGGGATTGTTGCTTTACGATATTTGAAGTTTGACGCTAATGTCTCAAAGTTAGACGGGACCCCTGCTGCTGTGATCGCAGAAGAACAGCGTGCAATTAAATTATGGGGTGGAGGGGAGTCGCATTCCGCGATTTTAAGTGTTGAAGCGCCAACAGAGGAAGAGGCATTGCGCTTGAATGATGAACTGTACGGTGCATTGTTAAAAGCTGGATTTGCTGCGTATGAGGTCTCAAGTCTCTCGCCGTTGTTCTCTTCTGAAGCGACACGACAGCAAAATCGGAAACAGTGGTGCGCCTTTTGGAGCAACGAACGTGTTGATTCGTTTCGTCAGAATGTCAAGAGGGCAGCCGCTGACATGGAGTTTTCTGATGATGCATTTCGTGCGTTTTGGTCGCTGTTTGAAACATGGCGTGTGGACGAACCCAAGGCATCTGAACCGATTGGCTTTCTGCAACCTTTACGTGAAAGGTTTGTACACACAAACAAGACGGCTGTTCTTGAACCGCGAAAGGTGTGGGTGACAACATTTGTTGCAGATGATACACGTGTATTAGAAATTGCGGAGGGTGTACAGAAAAAGATTCCTTCGTTGAAGATTGTTTCCCGGCAAGCTTTCTCTAAGCAATTATCCTCAGCTTTTTGGCATGAAATTATGTTTGTGTCAGAGTTGGCCGGACTGTTCATCATTTTGGTTACGGTTCTTATGATTCGTCGCCCCGGCATGATTGCATTGGCTGTATTGCCACCCATTGCGGGTGTTCTATGGGGATGCGCCGCCATGGTGTTTCTTGGGCGTTCATTAGATGTTTCCAATCTAATTGCAGGCATCATGGTCCTGGGGCTCACCATTGATTATGGCATTTGCATGGTCTTTGCCTATCGCGATGGCATTCAAGGTAATTCATTTCGGGCTTTAACGCTTTCTGCTGTGACGACGATACTGGGTGCAGGGGTGTTGTTGTTGGCAAAGCACCCTGCGCTCTTTTCGATTGGTGTGACATTGGTTGCCGGTATTTCTGCGGGTTATTTTTGCGCATTGCTGACCCTCCGGGCTATTTATTCACTCAGCAGGTCGGAGCACAAACATGAACAACAGCCCTAGAAAATCATTTAACGCATTAGGGGTCGTGGCCTGTATGGCGACTCTCTCCCTGATTGTGGGCTGCCAGACAAGCAGTCGATTTTCGGAACCGCCCCCCTTTGCAGTATTGGATGTTGAGCCTTCACAGGTGCCAGCTCGATTTCTTGCCCAAATGGCGCCTCATTTTGAGGAAGTTCATTCCCTGGTCTTTCATTATCGCTGGATGGAGTTCACAGCAGTTGGTATGGCATCGATCGATACAAAGACACGGTCACTTGCGGTGACCTGTATGACACCGTTAGGCGTGAAAATATTTGATGTGGTTTGTAAGAATGGCATTCTTGAAAAAGCATTTGTGATGCCAGCGTTGGCAAAACAAGCGGAGCAGATGACAACGTCTGCGGGCGAGGATTTGATGCGTGCGTACTTTGATATTGCACCATTGTCTGATGTGGTGTGGAGAAAGACGAGAGACAGATTGATTTTTAAAGTTAAGGATGCGCAGGGGATAACGGAATATCGGTTTGCGTGGAAAGATGGCTGGCTTGCAGAAAAGATTCGAGTTGAAAAGGGCGACACGGTTTGGCGTATCGAGTATCGAGATTACATGATTACGCCTGCGGGGCTAACGCCAACAGCATTAGTGATACGAAATGAACAGCGTGGTTATTGCATTGAAGTCGAAAGATGCCAGGAGGCGAATAAATGAACGTTCTGTTAATCCGGCCACACGTCATCTTGAAGTTGGCGCAACGTTTCCATTTGTTTTTACATCTAGAGCCGCTTGATTTGGAAATCGTGGCAGGAGGTGTTGTGTCTCCGCATGAAGTCTCGATTCTTGATTTATCATGCGAAAAAAAACCATTTCGGGTGCTTGAAAATCGTTTGCGAATAATGAAACCAGATGTGGTTGGTTTTGGGTGTTACTCCAATCAAGTGCGAGGGGTACGCGAGTTGGCGGCCTGTGTCCGCCACGTGTGCCCAACGGCGAAAGTTATTGTTGGCGGTGTTCATGCGACCATAGCGCCTCAAGATTTAAACGATCCCGTGTTATTTGATTTTGTTATTCGTGGCGAAGGCTCTGTAGCGATTCGGTGCTTACTGAAAGCTCTTTTAGCCGGTGAGCCGATTATCGGCGAAGGTATACTGGCTACAGGAACAGCTGCGTATGCGATGACCGCTGAATTGCCTCCGCCAGCGATTCCAGAATTTTGTGAGGTTGCCAAGCCACGTCGTGACTTGGTTGACCGTGCGAAATATTTTTCTGTATGGGCGGGTAAACCGAACGAAAAACTGAGAACCATGTTTCCGCAAATCGCCTCTTTGCGTACGAGTGTTGGATGCCCGAGGAGGTGTAGCTTTTGCGTTGTGCATTTTCTAGCGAATGGGCGTTATATTCAACGCACGCCAGAGGATGTCGTGGATGAAATTGCTGCTTTGAAGGAAGACTACATTTATTTTGTCGACGACGAGATGTTCATCAATCCAGTGCGGGCTGAGGCTATAGCTAAACTCCTGATTGAACGTGGCATTCGCAAGGAATACATCAGTTGGGCCCGTAGCGATACCATTTGTGCACATCCCGATCTTTTCCGTCTCTGGAAGCAGGCTGGCTTGCAGATTGTTTTTGTGGGGTTGGAAGCGATGGATGAAGAGGCACTTAAGGGATTTAACAAAGGCGTGAGTGTTTCCACGAACCTGAAAGCAGTTGATCTACTTCATGAAATTGGAATTGTGTTACACTCGGCACTGATCGTGAATCCCAATTACTCAAAAGAAGATTTTGAACGGTTGCATCGCACGCTGGATCGTATTTCTCCTGCTGAGATGTCGTTCACAGTGCTGTCGCCCTCGCCAGGAACCGATTACTGGAAGGAGACATGCTCAACCTTTATTGCTCCAGATCCGTATTCATTCTATGACTGCATGCATACATTGTTGCCAACGAAATTACCGCTTAAAGAGTTCTACCGTTATTTCTCAATCTTGTATTTGCTGGGGTTTCGTAAAAATCCGTGGCGCACGAATAAGGTCAAAGCGCCATGGCGTGATATAGTGCGTCTTTCCATAGGTGGCATGAAAACTGGTTTTACACTTCACCAGTTATGGCGGGATTATCCGAGATCTACTATCTAAACAGTAGCTCTTTTGTTCTTTTGGACATACGGTCATCCAGCGTATTGATCAGCCGGGACCAATGTTGAGAGGTACCGCACCCATCTTTCCATCCTTGTACTTCTTTGCCATCCTTGCAAAGGGACAAGCTGATGTCGAGCGATGCCGCTCCCGCTCCAAAGCCTACCACCATGCGTGCAGCAGTGCTTCCTGGATTATAAACGTCGTAACGGACGATGAGAAGGGGGGCGCTTCCTGCTGCGCCAGTGTTTTGGCTCAGGCTTGTGATGAAGCGCATATCGATACCTTGACGCGCCATCTTACGAGGCAGGTCGCTCTCCATCCTCATGCGCAACTCATTACGGAGTCCAACTTGTTTCACATTCATGTCGGCCGTATTGCCTTCGTCGATTAACACATCGAGTTGCTGATTGCCTATATGGGTCGATCGGTACTGACTATCCGTAACGTTAGCCCCGCGTGAAGAACGGCAAGCCGAGGATAATAAGAACAATGAAACTATACATGAAACAAACACAATATTTCGCACCATCATAAGCATCTCCTGTTTGATTTGAAAGAAAAAGGTTAGCATGTTTTCCTTACTGTTGTCTATCCATTGTTTGGGTAGAAAATTAATACGGGTTAAACCTTAGACAGTTCGGCACTGCGGTCGGCAGCAGCTTTTAATGTCTTGATCATCGTTGAGCGGAGCGACGATTTTTCCAGCACGGAAAGTCCGGCGACAGTTGTTCCTTTGGGAGAGGCGATAGCCTGAATGAATTCCTGGATGTCGCGTCCGCTATTTTGCAGATAAATGCCTGCTCCAATGAGGGTCTGCTCCGCAAGGAGACGTGCCGCATCTTTCGGTAGTTTTAATGCGATTGCGCCTTCAATCATCGCATTCAGAAAATAGGCGATAAAGGCAGGACCTGAACCGCTCAACGCCGTTACTGCATCAAAATGGTTTTCCTGTAATTCGAGAACCGCGCCAGCGCTCCCGAAAATCTGGGCAACGCATTGCTTGTCTTGCTCTTTGGCCTGCTTGGATGCACAGTAGACGCTCATGCCCTCCTGCACCATCAATGCGAGGTTGGGCATCACGCGGATGATGCGTGTTGTTTTGCCTGCGTGTTGGGTCAAGAAAGTAAGCGTCTTACCTGCGACGATGGAAATCAGCAAGTGTTTCTTCGTTAAGTGTGGCTTCAGTGTTACTAGCAGTTCATTCAGATCCTGCGGCTTAACAGCAACGATCAGAATTTCACTTTCACGAACGGTTTCGATGGGACAATTTGTTGCGACAGTCTGATACTGTTTTGCCATCAGTTGTCGGCGATCTTCGGAGATGTCACATGCCGTGATATCCCAGGGTTCACACATACCTGTCTGAATCAACGAGGAAGCAATCGCTTCCGCCATTTTGCCTGATCCTAAAAGACCTACTCTCATGATCCTCCTTTATTATGCATAGCCTTTGCGCTGTAATTCGGTTCGCAATTGCATTTGAAAATCTTGCATGTCTGCGGGTGATGGCCGATAACCGGGTGTTTCCGGATCGATTCCGAAGCGGCCGTACTGGTCGATGAGCCAGCGCGCTTTTGTGCCATCCGAGAAGGTGACATTACCGCTGACCATCGCCCCTGGGACAACGAGGCTATCCATGTCTAAGGTGACCGCTCCGCCCATGCCCTGCTGTTTTTCGGGCATGCTATCATCCGGCAACAGGTTTTCGTTGTTGGCGGGCACCTCTTCATCGAGGTCAACCGCAGGGACGGATTCGTCGTCCACGGGTTGTGGGGGCAATGTGGGTTTTGCAGGCTTAGGTTCTGGTTTGTCTTTTACTGCGGCCCCCACGTCGAGTACGAGCAGGCGCACGTCCATATAGGTCATGGTGACGCCGAATTCAGTTTTCAGGTTACGTTGCACATCGGAAAGTGAAGCACCTGTCGCTACCCAATCCTGGATGATTTTTTTTTGTTGTTCTGAAAGGTTCATTTGTTAATCTCTTTTGTGAAGTGATCGTATGAAAAAGGTATGGGGATGCTTAGAACGCAAGTCCGGGTAAGGAATCTATCAGCTTCTGTTTATCGGCGAGCAAAGATTTGATTGTAAGATCCGTGTCAGGATTTTGGAATTGGGATGCATTTTTTGTTTTCCATTCTACAAAATTCTTTTGGACCTCTTCAAACGTTTTTTTAAGGCCTGTTTCCTTGACCTTCAGGGCACGTAACTGTTCATCCAAAGCCAACTTTTTTGAATCAGTTGCAGCAGCAAGTTGCTGTTGTAACGCTTTCGCTTCGTCAATGTTTTTTGTCAGTGTGAGGTATGCTGTTCTGCTAGCCTGGTAATAAGGATTCTGATCTGCACTTTCTTCCAGTATTTTTCGCCGACGTTCGGCTATTTTACCTGAGAGCTGATAATAGGTGGTCAACAGGAGCAATTGTTTTGCGGCGAGCTTGTTATAGTCGCCAGTGAAAAAGTAAGCATCCTTTCGAGCGATGAGTAAGGGGGCATTTGTACTGCCGCGGGGTAGGCATTCAAGTAAGTCTCCCTTTGACGAGGTGAACTTGACCTTCAAGCAACTGAAAATCTCTCCGCTTTCTATCGTTCCAAGATGGGTACCCTTTTCATTGTAATAGGATGTTTTTTTATAGGTGACGCCCCATCCTGGAATTTCGTTCGAACGTGCGTAGTAAATACCTTCCAATGCGGGGGACACAAATGAAATGTCTTCTGGTAGAACTTCTTTTTTCTTTTGGGGTATTTTTTGAGTGGGTTGTTGTGGTAGAGATGTTTCGACTGTTGTATGGGTGATAGGGGTAGTTGATTCTAAGGTTGGCGCATGTGGTTTCATCCAATGGGGAACAAAAGGCATAATATGCTTAGAACATAGGGGGGCAGAGTAATAGAGGGCTAATGTTCCGCTTGTCAGGATGACGAAGAAAGATATCCAGAATTTGTTCATGTACTAATTTTCGATAATAAAGGTTGGTCACTCGATCGTACGTTTCAGGCGTTCGTGGGTCGTTTATGCAAAGCGTTCCCGAATGGCCCAAAGACCGATGGCTGGATTGCTGATGTAATAGATTTCCTCTCCATCAGGCATTATGTTGACTCCGTCTTTCAAGTGTTTGGGGTTATATCGTTTGATACTGTCAAGAAGGTCTGCATAAGCAAAGCCGGCGCCTTCAATTTCCTCACGTGTCAACTCGCCTGCTGCATAGGTAATGTGGAAACGGCCTTCTGAGGAACCATGGATAAGATGCGCAGCCGCCCCAAGGTTTTCCCGAAGTTCCAGATTTGCGCGGACAGCCTCAAGGGTCCTGGTTGTTCCAAAATAACCATATTTGCGAATGAGTCGATCGATTTGGGGATCTTCACCGAATTCCTTTACGCCCGGCGCGAGAATGAACAGTTCGCCTTTGTCAGCCATCGCCATGCGTGTACGATAGATTGCCTTGTTGCCCAGCCAGGTACTCTTAAATTCTGAAGGGTCGAGATAGACCACACATTTCTTGAACGCCTTGGGGACCATCTCGAAATTGACTTCCAATGAAAGTGCTGCTGCCGTATGAAACACCTCGATGTCCGAGCCGACGTAAAGGCCACGCACGGCAAGACCGCCTTCGGGTGCGCGTCCAACCACGGTCTGTACATAGACGAGCTCCGGCAGCAGATGACCGAAGTGGTCGCTACCGTAATTATAAAGGCGTCGTACAGGCGTATCGGCTCGGCCCATGATGCGTTCCATGCCGTAAACAGCCCCAACATAATGGCTACGGTTAATGGCATCCGATCCACCACAACCGACAAATATATTTTTGTTATAGTTGGCCATGCCAATGACCTCGTGCGGCACGACTTGACCGACAGAGAGGATGAGGTCGAAGCGTCCGTCAACCAGCAAACGGTTGACCTGTACAGGCCAATCGAAATTCAATTTGCCTTCGGTTAGTTCGCTCACATACTCAGGGGGAACGGTCCCCAATGTTACGACATCTTTTCGCCAATCGTGAACCTTAAAAAGAGAGAGTGGCATGTCTCCAAACATGTCGCGTATCTGCTTTTCAGTCATTGGGGAGTGCGTGCCGAGCGCGGGTAGTACGGCAGCTAGGGCATCCCCGTAATATTCCCATATAAACTGCGTGAGAATTCCCGCGTGTGAATGGAAGCGCGTGAAGTCTGGCGGAATGATCAGCACACGCTTACGGGGCCCGAGTTTGTCGAGAGCCTCAACAAGAATCTTTTTGAGCTGCGCACTGTCCAGATGGGTGTCAACAGAACCTGTTCCAGAATAAAGCATGGTTATATATCCTTTTCAATGGGTTACCAAAATTTCCACCAGGGCGAAGCCACTTTCTTTTCTTCCTTCTGCATCTCTTCATAGAGCGAGCGGACACGCTGGGTAGAGGAAACATCAGGATCGACTAAGGCGTCACGCTCAGCGATTTCAATATTCATGGGCAACGACCAAATGACGGTTCTGATGAAAGCGTCCTGTGTGGAACGATGAATGACCGTGACCTCGCCTTTTGGGGAAATGTCGAGTTTGGGTTCAGTTACCTTGGACAGGACACCGAGGTCAATCGTGTCCCAAGCTTGCCCGGTCGGGCTGTCTTCGATGCGCAGGAATAATCGATTAACCTGATTCCTCATCCAATAGACAAGGTGAAACTTGCGAGAGAGGGATTGCTTGTCGACAAACATTTGAATGCCTTCTTTCAAGGGAACTCCCGGTACAACGTCAAATGTTTTTCTGCGGGTTTCATGGCGCACTCCCTCTTTGACAACGATTGCACGAATCATGTATTTGCCTGAATCGTATAAGGCAAACCATTTATCGAGTTCAAAGCTTTGTTGAACGGTTTGCCCAGGACCAATTTGCGATGCCGCGAAGAGAGGCGCATTATTTTGCGGTTCAAGTTCATCGTATTGGGACTCACGTGTTATTTCGATCAGTATTTTGTCTGGAGCGTTTTCTCCAATGATGATCGGGATCCGGCTGTTATTTGCAACAGTGACATTCGCAACAATAGGTTCACCAAGAATGAAGACGCTGTGCGTCAACTCCAGACGGACGTCTATTTGCTGGGCGGAGGAAGTGTATGCCAGCAACAGTACACTCACCATTAGTTTCCAAGTGTTCATACGCCAACCTTTCGAGGACTAATCCTCAATTTCTATGGGTGTTCCTTCGCTGGCCATTCGGAGAAGTTTCTGTGCATTCCAATTTGCAAGCCGGAAGCAACCTTTCGATTCCGCATTCCCGATGCGCTCTGGGTAGGGGGTACCGTGCATACCGTATCCTTGCAATGGCTTGTCGCTATCGTTTCGTAAGGCGAGTGTCATCCAAGCGAGTCCGACAGGGTTGTTCGGACCTGGTGGTATAATAAGTTTAGAGGTCTTGGGACCTCCAGGGGAAAAGAGCTGCGGATCATACGTATAGGTCGGATTGGGGACAAGGTGCTTAACCTCGAGATCTCCGACTGGACGTTTTGCTTTATCTTTTGCGATGGAACAGGGGAACAAGGCAAGCAGTTCGTTCTGCAAGCCAAAAACAGTTACTTCCATGCGCGACAATGAAATACGAATGGATCCTGCATATTTTTTTGTGGCGGAGGGTGTGCAGTCAGGCAAAATTACTTCTGTCCCAGGTTCTGGATTGGGCCACTTGGCACTGGCGTTAAGGAACTTAATAAGTTTTTCGCTGCTATGGCTACGCTCCGCCAACATTTCCAAAAGGGTCACGTATTTCATTTCTGGAAGTTTTGCGCGTTCTTCCCAGTCCTCCGGAAAGGGGCCGAGTTGTCCAAAATCATTTGTTGTCACCGTATAGCGGATGAAGATATTGGTTGTGCCATTGCCCAGCAAGGTGAGCGTTTCAGCTGTCGGGATGCCCGTGACGGGTAACGCTTTAATCGTCTGCCAGGTCATCAATGCGATCTCCGTTCGCTTACCCCAACAACCATCCATCACATTACATGAAATGTTCTGGCGGTCGAGTAAAATTTGAAGCGCCAGGACATCTTTGTTAAATCCATGCCGATAATTATGAAAAGAGGGGTCCTCCTGCTGCGCACCAATACCGTGTGTCATAAAGACAAATGCGATTAAACAAATATGAAAGATCTTTTTCATCAGAAGCGTTATAGATGTGGGTTACTTAAACGAGGTTGTCGTTGATCGGCTGAATCATTGATTGCCGTTTGACACGCGGAGCCTTTACGAGACTGGTACTGATATCCTCGGGCGTCAGGTGGCGCTTATTAGGACCGACATAAATTTGCCGTGGCCGCTGAAGTTTGAACTTCGGATCTTCGCGAGCCTCTTTCCACTGTGCAATCCATCCTGGGAGACGTCCCAAGGCAAACATGACCGTAAACATTTCTTTTGGAATGCCGATGGCGCGATAAATAATACCGCTGTAGAAGTCGACGTTCGGGTAGAGATTTCTTGAAAGGAAGTATTCATCCTGCATTGCGATAGCTTCAAGCTCCAATGCGACATCCAGCATACGGTCATTGACTTTCAATGTTTTCAGTACCTGGTCGCAGGTTTTTTTGATGATTTTCGCACGCGGGTCGTACGTTTTGTACACGCGGTGTCCAAATCCGTAGAGCAATGTCTTGCCTTTGGAGGTCTTAACGTCTTCGACATAGTCCCTGACGCTCTTACCGCTGGAAATAATATTTTCCAGCATTTCGATTACCATTTGATTGGCACCCCCGTGGAGAGGTCCCCATAATGCACAAATGCCTGCAGAGATTGAAGCATAGAGGTTAACGCGCGCACTACCGACTAGACGCACGGCCGATGTAGAACAGTTCTGTTCGTGATCGGCGTGAAGAATCAGTAGCACATTCAAAGCCTTAACTATTTCAGGATCCATTTCATACGGACAAACGGGTGAACCGAACATCATATTCAAAAAGTTCGCACAGTACTTTAAGTCGTGGCGAGGATAGACGAAGGGTTCGCCAATGGACTTTTTATAGGAGAAGGCGGCGATTGTGCGCAACTTGCTCATTAAGCGTGTGGCCGCAAAGTTGATGGCTTCTTCGGGTTCGTTGGGACGATGCTGCGATAATTCTGGATAAAATGTTGAGAGGGAAACAACCATGGCGGACAATACTGCCATCGGATGTGCGTGTTCAGGAAATTGACGGAAGAAATAACTCATGTCCTCGTGAATCATGGAGTGCTGATTTAATAAGGATGACCATTCCGCGCGTTCCTTCGCATTGGGCATGTGTCCGTTAATGAGCAGGTAAGCGACTTCAACAAAGCGTGACTTCGCTGCCAACTCTTCAACTGGATAGCCGCGATATCGTAAGATACCCTTTTCGCCATCTAGAAAAGTGATAGAACTTTCGCAGGATCCGGTATTCAAATAGCCATAATCCAATGTAATCGCACCCGTATCTTTTCGTAAACTGGAGATATTGATAGCGACTTCCTTCTCGGTGCCGATGGAAACAGGAAGATCGATTGTCTTACCACGGAATGTCAGCTGCGCGGTTTCGGGTTTTGAAGGTGTCTTTGTCTTTGACATAAGTGTTTCCTATAGTAGGGGGTGAGTGTCGTTTTAGAGGTTCTACTTTTTTGTGCTCAACTCTTGAATAGCGGTGTGGATGTTTGAAAAGAGAGCATCCAGTTTTTCATAAGGCACTGCGGAGAATGCCACCCGGATGAGTCCGGACAAGACAATGACGCCTGTCTTGTGTGCGTTGAGCAGGTGTTTGCGCAAAACCTCTGGCTCGACACCAATGGGCTTGACGCACATGAAGTACCCCGAGTTAAAAGGCATCACGACGAAGGACTTCTCATATTCAGGATGTTCGTTGAAAATAGCTTTGATGCGATTATAGCGACGATTTAAGATGCTAAATTTCTTCTGTTTTTGTTTGGCATAGACTGGGTCAGTGTAGCATTTGAGGAGGAGGTGCTGGCCGATACTTGTCGCGTTTGAAATCGAGCCACGCACAACACCGGCTGCCTTTGCCTCGAGGGCCTTGTATTGGTCTGGCGTTGCGCCCTTTGATCCGAATGTGATGAACCCGACACGCACACCCCAGACATAATCTTCCTTTGTCGGACCGTCGAGCTTGACCGCGAGAATGTGGGGATGCATATTCGCTAAATTACTAAACAAGGATTCCTTGCTGACACCTGGCTCATAGACCAGTCCGAAATAGGCGTCATCCAATATAACGACAACCTTCTTCCCTGCCTTTACCGCCCTCTGGAGAGCGGCACAAATAGCTTTCGTGTCTGCTTCGGTAGCTGTATACCCTGTTGGGTTGTTCGGGAAGTTCAGGATGAGCACTTTCTTTGCGCCAGGGGCCAGCAACATCTTTTCCATAGCAACGGTATTAAATGCCCCATTCTTGAACATAGGAAAGGTTTTCAGTTTTGCACCGTAGGCCTCTTCGAACATCAATTCGTAATTGTCCCAGTAGAGGTCGGGAAGGATGACGGAGTCGCCCGCATCTAAAAACAAATATCCGGCGATGCTGAGTCCATGTGTCAACGCATGGGTTACAACGGGTTGACTAAAGGACTTGCTGGCGAGTGAAGGGTTCTTTTCGATTAACATTTTACGCCATACATCACGGATGCCAGGCAAACCAAAACTGGGAGTATACAGAAATACGGAAGAAGGAAGCTTAACCAGTTTTTCAACGCACTCCAAGCAAAGTGGAGCCCCATCTTCTTCGAATGCCGTACCGATGGTTGCATTAATGTCCGCATCTTTCGCCTCGGCGCTTTGTCCAAGAATGCCTTTTGAGGGAAAGAAAATGCGCGCGCCTTTCTTAGAAAGCATGGAAAACAGCGAACTCTTATTTGCCTTCAACGCATCGTTAAGTGTAATGGCAAGCGGATGTAACGACTTAAACATGTTTTTCAACCTCCTAGCCCATCAGATGGGAACCTCAAATATCTCCTCTTACGGGAATCATAAAATAATACCCAATTTTGCCATGTACAGTCAAGTGATCGCACATGTTTAATCAGTTTTTTTTTGTGATTTAAAGGAAAGTTGTGATATAGTGGCAACTAATATGAATACAATCATTCAATTTGTTCATTCGTTAAGCATTTCTGAGTCAATCGGCTTAGGAACGTTTGTGCATATTGTTTTGACGGTAATAGTGATTTTACACGTGCTCAATAAACCGCGCGACGCACGCACATCCTTGCTATGGATTTCAGGGGTAATGGCCTTCCCATTTATTGGGCCGATTATTTACTTATTCTTTGGTATTAATACCATACCGCGCAAAGCATTTAAGAAGCTAACTTCTGACCGTACTTTTTTTGCAAGTTGGACGGGCGGTCAACGTGGTCGTGAGGAAGAGGTGGCCCCGGTGTTTCATAGGAGTCAATTTCAAGTTCAGTTGCCAGCATCCGTTGCTGGGCAACTTGCGCACTTGTTGGCGCATTATGCGCCTGATTTCCCCTTGCTTAATGGAAATGACGTACACATTTTTGAACGCGCGGAGAGGGCACTGGATGAAATGATGGAGGCCATGCGGCAGGCAAAGGAGCATATCCATCTTTCCACCTTTATTTTTAATGATGATGTGGTGGGATCGCGCGTGATGGATGTTTTGGTTGAGCGTGCAAAAGCCGGGGTCTGTGTACGCGTGATGTATGATTCCTTTGGTTCGGCATTTGCAAGTTTTCGCCTCTTCTTCTGGCGGTTTCGCCGGATTCCCAATCTGCATCTCGTGGGCTTTTCCCAAGCAAATGTATTTAAACGAAAATTTCAATTTTCTTTGAGGAATCATCGAAAAATTCTCGTAATTGACGGAAAAGTCGCCTTTACAGGGGGCGTGAATTTTCATGATGTGTATCTCTCGAAGGAAAAAACCCCAGGGGTGATCGATTATCATTTCAGAGTAAAGGGCCCCGTCGTCTCGGAGTTGCAGTATACGTTTTTGCGGGATTGGTTTTATATGACTGAGGACACCGCAGAGTCTCTGCTTTGCCCGAACCATTTTCCAACGCCTTTGTGCGAAGGGACTATGGCTGCATGTATTCAGAATAGCAGTCCAACGAGTGATGAAATGCATGCTTCGCTCAATGCCTTTTTTGCCGCAAGCAATCTGGCGCGTAAGCAGATTTTGATTGTCACTCCTTATTTAGTTCCGCCGGACTCACTCGTTCTGGCCTTGCAACAGGCGGCGTTTCGTGGGGTGGATGTTAAGATTCTTGTACCTGCAGTCAATAATCATCCAACCATTCGGTATGCATCACAGGCACTCTATACGCGGTTATTGATGGCCGGGGTGCGTATTTTTGAGAGAGCCTCTCCCTTTATTCATGCGAAGGCGATGGTCATTGATGGCGAGGTTGCCTTTGTCGGCAGTGCTAATATGGATTCGAGAAGTCTGATTCTGAATTACGAAACCAATTTAGCGGTCTTTGATTCTACTTTTGTCGAAAGACTTCGGCTGGTCATGCAAGATGACTTCGAGCAAGCAGAGGAAATGATCTATGCCCAGTGGAGATTACGATCGAAAACACGTCGTTTGATTGAAAACTTTTTCAACCTTTTCCATCTTATCGCCTAATGACGTAATCAATCAACCTTGATGCCAACGATGTTCATGAGTCGGTCAAGGTCATCATTGTCGTAGAAGTCAATTTCGAGGAGCCCCTTGGTGTGCCGCCCATTGGCGTGCATGACGCCGGGTGTCAGACGCACGGCTGTCCCAAAGTGTTTGTGCATGCGGTCTGTCAGATCGCGTACATAACTGTCAGGAATATCCGGCGTACCGCGCTTGCGCTCGTCCGTACCATCGCATGCAGCTTTTCGACGCTGAATGAGTTTTTCAAGCGAACGGACGGTCATCTCTTCTGTGACGCATTTACGCCCAAGCACAGTCTGTTCCATGGGGTCAGAAAGCCCCAGCAATACCTTGGCATGCCCTGTAGAAAGACGTTTTCCAGCGATGAACTGCTTGACTTCATCCGGGAGATCTAATAGGCGCACAACGTTTGCGACACTGGCACGTGCCTTGCCGACACGCTCGGCCACCTCCTGCTGTGTCATGTTGAAGTGCTCTCCAAGGGTACGATACCCCTCGGCCTCTTCAATAATGTTCAGGTCTTGGCGCTGAATATTTTCAATGATTGCTATTTCAGCGGCTGTGCGGTCTTCCGCCTCGCGAAGAATCACAGGTACCTTTTTCAGCCCTGCCGCAATGGCTGCTCTCAGGCGACGTTCGCCCGCGATAAGCTCGTAGCGCCCATCTGCGTTCTTGCGGCAAATCAGCGGCGAAATAATGCCCTTTGTCTTGATCGATTCAGTTAGTTCTTGCAGGGTTTCTTCGTCAAAGTTGTGGCGCGGTTGCCAGGGAGAACGCGCAATCTCTGCGGGAGGCACATCGAGAATCGAATGTAAGGGTACTGCCGAAGGGGTGGCCTGTGATAACATGGAGTGATCCGAGGCTTGTTGTGCGATCGTCGGCATCTGCTGTGTATGCATGGACAGAGATGTATTGCCAATTAACATGCCAAAGCCCTTGCCAAGACCTGGACGCGGATGTTTACCCGATGAAGGTTGATGAGGCGGCACTGCTTTAACAGGTGGCGTGACGATGGTTTTCTTTTTCTTTGCGTTTTTCGTGCTCATGGATAAATCCCCGGACGATGCAGGCCCGTTATTTCTGGAAGGCCAAACATCAGGTTCATGTTTTGAAGGGCCGAACCAGCCTGACCCTTCATCAAATTGTCGATATGAGCTACGATCCGGAGGCGGTTAACGCGCGTATCTAGGCTGACGACGAGATTACAAAAATTAGTGCCGCGTACATGCAATGTCCCAATGGCGGCATCGCTGCCGTAGATGCGGATGAACGGACTGTCCTTAAAAAATAGACGATACAATTCAATGACCTCTGCTTCGGTCATGGGTGTTGTTAATGTGCCGTAAAGCGTAGAAAGAATGCCACGGCAGACAGGTACGACTTGAGCCGTAAAGGTAATCTTGATGTCACGGCCCGCCTGCAGACTCAGCTCGCGCTCCACTTCGCAAACGTGCTGATGCCCGGCTAACTTGTAAGCATTCATCTGCTCGTAGCGTGCGGGATAGTGGAAAGTAGGACTCACCTTCTTGCCTGCACCCGAGACTCCTGTCTTGCAATCACAGATGATGCTGTAAGGTTCGACGAGTCCATGTTTAACGGCTGGAGACAGTCCGAGAATACAGCTCGATGCAAAACAACCAGGATTTCCAACGATCTGAGCTTGAGCGATTTTAGAACGATGAAGTTCAGCAAGTCCATACGCATTGTGGCCTAGCAAGTCAGGTGCTGCATGGATTGGAGACTTGCCGATGCGCGTCGCGTAGTCTGAATAGGCTTCTTTTGTTGTGAAACGAAAATCTCCGCTGTAGTCAATAACCTTTGCACCTTTAGCAAGTTCTGCGCGTGCAGCACTCATACCCACTTGATCAGGTGTTGAGAAAAAAACCATATCTACAGGTTCAAGCGCACGCGGATCTTCCGCCGCTAAAATAGGTAGATTGCAAAACCCATCTAAATGGGGATAGACTGTTGAAATGGGCTGTCCTACATCGTCACGCGCAACAAGAGCACACAGCTTGGCTTCTGGATGTTGCAACAGTAATTCCGTAATCCCCACACCACCATATCCGGTAGCTCCAACCACTTTTACTCGAATCATAATTCCTCTTATTTTGACAAAACACTTTTACTGTACTAAATTTTCGCTCAAATTTCAAAAAAAGAGTTAGAAATTTTTTGTTTTTTAATTAGCTTGAATATTTGCGATTGTGTAATGGCTTTTGCGAAAGTGTGTATTATTCTAACTCTAGCAGATATGGGTCTGAGAAGGGATTAGATGCGTCGTGCACGGGCAGTTTCGTAAAGTGCTGCAATGCGCAACGCGATACGTGCATTGTCGCTTGGAGAATAATCTGTTTCTATACGTAAATAAGGTAAGTCCAGCTTACGGGCCAGTTCCCGTGTCATCGCGGATTCAATGTCGTAGGTGATACAACATTGCCAGATAATTTCAACGATACATTCGACTTTTGCTTCTCGTGCCCATTGTTCCAATAATGTTTGACGTAACGTATTGGGCGTCAATACCGAGCAAGGTAGGTGCCAGTAGAAGTCGGCAATCGCCTCAATCGGATCTGCGACGTCCTCTGGAATATCTGTATAAATGGGCTTTAAGCCCGTGCAGTTTTCTTGGCAGACGATGACGCCGCCCTCGGCTTCAATAAGCGTCATAACACGCTCGGCGCCGTGCGGGATGGGTACGCCTGTCAGCAAAACGCGTACAGCATCACGTGAAGGGCGTTGATTTTCTGGCCGCTGCGGAAGCTCTTTCAAAATACGGGCATAAGCATCCAAGTCTGCAGGAAGGCAGGCAATCAAACTCTTTAATCCGAGCAGTTCGCATCCAGACATTGGCGGATGCTCACTGAACATCGCTTGCGCGAGTTTGCGACGCAACCCTCTTTCACGATTCATTAAACGGATGGCTGTACGGAGATTTTCATCCGTAATCGCGACCGAAAAATGCGTTTCTATCGCTTTCCGCAATTTGCGGATTTCCGCGATCCAGTGTGTACGTGCGTCTGGGTCATCGGCTTTCTGCGGAAGCTCCAACACGTGCATCGTGTGTTGCTGCGCAAGGCGTTCATACATTTTCTTTTTGCCGTCGCAGGTGGTTTCAGCAATCACTAAAGAAGCCATTTCTAGGAAGGGATTCGCGTGGTTGACGCTGTAGCCAAAGGTCGATTTAATCAATGGACACAGATTGGCGGGGAGAAGCGTTTCGGCAGCGGGAATCATTTCTGGATCGCCGCCACAGAGGCACACCGGCCATGCACCAGCAGCAAGAATGAGTTCGCGAGGCGTGTATTCGCACAAGATACCCACGAGATGTCCGCCCTGCGTATGAAACGCTGTGGCGGAGTCATAACAGTGACTGACCATCTCGTCGAACCATTCTATACCACATCGATTAGACATCATATTTACCAAGCGACTCCGCCCCCGCGACGCTGTTTGGCAATATCGACGCTGCGCTGCCAGCGTGTTTTGCGATTGCGATCATTGAGACGTAACTGGAAGGTGTAGTTTTTTTCGCGAAGTTTGCCTTCCTTGGCTTCCAGCACCATGATCTCGCCCTCCAGATAGAAGTCCGCTTTACCCGCGTTGTTGTTCTTTTTATCACTTTCGAAGGCATCCTGCACGTTGGCATCGCGTGCGCCGGCGTCATTGGCGACCAGTTCAACGGTTCCACTGTTCAGCAGGTCTTCGTTGATGCGTCCAGCGATTTGCCCCATGTCGATGTTGATATCACTTTTATTGAGAATCTTGCCGACGTTGAGCGCAGGAAGCTTCCCGCCATTCTGTTGGGAAAAACCGGCGATAGCGGGATGTACCAACAGTTCTTTGACCATGGAACCTGCGGTATTCTTGAAGTCCGCAAGATCAACGCCCATGGTGGTCACTGCAGTCGGGCCACCCGCTTGGATACGGGTAGGGGCTGTTGTGCAGCCAGTCAGCATGCCAAGCGTGGCGACGAGTAAACATTGAGCTGTAACGAGATGTGATGTGTTCATGTGTTCTCCTTTATTTAAATGGGGTTGTTTGTTTGTGAGGGTTGACTTACCGGGGTCTCTCCATCAGCTTGATGATAAAATCATTCGCGTTAATTGTCGGCGCGGTCAAGACAATGTAAAGGCTTTCGCGTGCCATGAATTGCTGCTGTGTCCAGCCTCCGCCTGCAGTCGTAATCTTCATACCGTCTGCATCAAACCATTCGACGTTATAAAAGATGGTCTGTATGGAGTTTCTACGGTTGGTCAACTGGATTTGGATTTGTTTAAAACCGTTCGGTGCCTTGCGCTCATTGATCGCAGTGACATCGACGCGGCGTTTCAAGGTTCCATCCGTAATGACGCGTCTGTCTTCGATGATGTTGGATACGCCGATCGTGTCCTCGTTCTCCACGGTATTTACAGCAGTCCGGCATGCAGTCATGGTGAGCATGAGCAGCGAACATGCAATGAGGGTCTTGTTCATATTGATCTCCTGTTTTACTTGAGCTTGAATTGGTTTATAGAAATGTTGTTCACTGAGTTAACAGACTTAACGTAGACGATGACAACGTGTCCAGGAATGACGGTTACTTCTTGTTGCCATGCACCTTCGGGTGTGGCAAGTTTGAGCCTGCGGTCCTTAGGCATATCCATACGTGCGATCTGTATTTCTTTGGGCAACGTCTGCCACGAGCGCGTGTCTGCGATGTTTGTTGCTAGTTGATAGGCGGCCGTCGTGACACGCGTTGCAAGGCTGACCCAGATATTGTCCGCTTGGTCGGCAGCGACGTTTGCCGCAGTCGCGGCAACGGTTTTGGCAACGGCGGAGGCAATGGCTTTTGCCATGATGCTGGGAAAGTTATTCTTGAATTCCCGCGTGATGACCGCATCAATACTGACGATACGTTCGGTCTTTTGTGGTTGTGTCTCGGGTGATTTCAAGATCAGGTGGGGAACAAATTCTTGGTGAAAATGCAGCTTGGGGAACGAGATGCCAACATAAGACACGGCCGTGACAATGATGGGTATGTCGATGCGAACTTGGTCGAGTGAGGGGGCCATACCTGTTTCGAAGATGACATAGACAGAGGGTGGGATATTGGGTAATGTAACCGACTTGGAGGCAATGGCGAGGTCATTTTTAACGGTTGGGTTGTCGGGCGTAAATGCGGAAACGCGTTCCAGTGATTTGCGAGCCCGTTCAACATCCGAAGCATCTGCTGCTTGGGTCAAATGGTAAAGTCCGTCTAAATAAACAGAAAACGGATTGACATAGTCAGCATAAGCCTTTAATTCATTTTGGAAGAGCGTGATGTCCGTGTTATCCGAGGTATCCTTGTTGAGTTGTATGGAGCGTTCAACATTATGATCCTTCGCAAGTGCATCCTTCTCTTTCTCGATGCGTTCGGCGTTTGCCTGGACAATTTCCTTTTGGAGGAGATAAGAACGGGTAATGTTGACGCGCGCTTGGTCTAAATTTCCCGTCTGCATGGCGTTGAGCGTTTGATAGGTGTCAATCAGGAGGCCGTCATATCCCGTCCCGTAATAGGGCAGATTGGCGGGAGTTGTCAGCAGGGCTGCGCCCCCCCGCAGGATACGGACTTTAGCTTCATCCAGATATTTAGTGTAGAGTGCTCGCGCTTGCTCAAAGGCGGCGTTGCTCTCTGGTATTTTGCCAGCAGTCCGAAGAATAGTTGCGTTTTCGAGTTGCCATATCAACGCATCCGTTCCTGACTCGCCCGAGCTCTTCACTTCTTCCGCTGTTAACTGTTGAGCGATTTCATATTTTCCCGCAAGGTAGTTATCACGGACTTCTTTCACCTGATCGTTGTAGGTTCTACAACCTGACAGTAAAAAAAAGTCACAGAAGATGAATAAAGTGAAGGGTACAAGGGGTCTCATTTCTTCTCTTCTTGTTTTTTGACCTGAGCACCGACAGTTGCTATCCCGTTTTCGGCTAACTCGGCCTGCGCACTGGTCGGGTCGACAGAGGTGATACG
Source organism: bacterium (assembly GCA_037133395.1). Lineage (GTDB taxonomy): Bacteria > Verrucomicrobiota > Kiritimatiellia > RFP12 > UBA1067 > CAIZQW01. Next base: position 31,044 of record JBAXOG010000033.1, read on the forward strand.
CGCTGTGCCGATGGTCTTTCCTTTGATGGTCATCTTCTCGCCCGTATCAGGATCGACCACCGTCTTGCCCTTGGCGAAGAGGGTGACCACGTCACCTTGCGCAAAGAAGCCCTCGCCACGGTTGAGGGTGATTGTGGTGCCGTCGACGTCGATGATCTTGGTAGGAAAGAGCACATCAATCAAGCGAGCGCAGGTCTTTTCAGCCAGTTCACGTGTGACAAGTGGCATGAGTTCATCGGTACGTCCGCCAGGGCTATTGGATGTGCCAGGATCAATGCTGATGACATCGACTTTTTCCACCTGAATATTGGAGGCATCTAAGACTTCGCCAGTTGACGTATCGTAGATGGTCGCCTGTGCGGAAACTTGGAACCGACGCTTCAGTTTTTCCCCTTCATTGAAAACGGCACGCGCGGTTTCTTCCTGGAAATGGTCGACCACGGTGACGAGCTTATATTTGGCACCCTTCACTTCGCCTAGTAACGCTGCTGTGTCTTGATTGACAATGCCAGACTGACCGAGATCTTGTTCATCAAGAATAGTTTTCAGATCTTGACGTCCCACGACTGTGAATTTTCGGGAGGACGTAATGGCGCTTATCAGATGTCGATCCATTGCTTCGACGATGCGTGCGCACTGAATGCCACGACTGTCTTTTGCAATATCCGCAGTGAGACTTGTGCTGGCTTTCACTTTATCCACAGCAATGGTTTGACGCTGTGCAAATATAGGAAGGGTGATTGCGAGAAGGGCGCTAGCGAAAATAACGTTATTCATGATGGATGATCCTTTTCTTAGAAGTTCAAAATGTCAAAGAGGCTCCAATTACGGGCACCTGTTACGACAGTATTCGGAAGCTTCGTAATACGGAAATTACTGTTACGATACATCTCGGCTTGTCCTTTGATGTATTCGACTTGCGCGTCTGTCAACTTGCGATCCCTCTGGAGAGCGGCTTCGACAAACTTTTTGTCTGCTCCGAGGTTCAGAAGAAACAGGCGGACTTCTTTCCAACGTTGGAATCCCGCATCTGTCATTTGAAGCGTGAAATTCAGTTGCCTCATTTCATCAGATGCAGTCATGTTGGCTACATAGTCTGCAAAACCTGGAGCGATCAGTCGGACCTTGTGTATTCCGGAACGCGTCTTGATGGAGCAGGGGGTTGTACCGATGAGTATGCCGTCCAGTTCAACTGTTGCCGAGATTTCGACGGAAAGTGGCTTTTCCATAGAGATGATTTTTCCATCTTCTGTGACGCGGATGTCCGGGAGTGTAAGGTCGTTTCCTTGTAAATCTTTTGAAAGAGAGGCGATCTTGATTTCTATGGATTCCTTGGGAGCCTGAATGGTGATGGCGTTGGCTTTTGCCAGTACATCCTTTGCGATCTGGTCAGAAGCCTTTTCCAGTAGCTCCGCACAACTATCTGAGACATCGATTTGAATACTGTCGGATTCGCGATAGGTCCGAGATGTCTTTAAAGGCGCGCTGATGAGCGCGGTGCCTTGTTCGGGATCCATCAACCGATAGGAACCGCGGAGGGTGATAATTTTAGTCTTGGTTCTGACCCCAGTTCCGCTATAGGTACGGATTTCCGTGGACATAGAATCAATGGCGACAGCGAGGATCAGTTCGGCCCCGATCGTGCGTGCCATGTTTAGGGCTGTACTGTTCCGAAGCGTTTTCCAATCTTCAGTCGTCGTCGCAGTTCCACTGACAGGGTCAATGGCCGTAAACACCACCTTGCGAAGCGCCGTCATGGCTTCGGGTGTAGTTACGAGTTTCGCGTTACTATCTGCTGTAGATGCGGTGGGATGCTCAGCGTCATAGATCTTTTGTGCCTTGATGACATCTTCGCGGCTGATGATGCCTAATACGGTGGGCCCCAAGTTTGCCGCCACCTGACTCTCAAAGCGGATCACTTGGTTGTTGTATTGTTGCCCAGCTCGGTTGTCAACAAGAATCAAAGTCTTGTATTTTTTTTGAGCCGTTTCTGTTGTGGGTGGCGTTTTTACTTGCGTGGCAATGGTTACGTCCGTTGTCACTTCAGTTCCATCTTTCAGGACGGTTTTTCGCTGGACTGTTTCACTGTTTTGCGCAGTTAAAACATACGGCAGTAATAATACTACTAAGGTTGCGAGTGTTTTCATGATGACTCCTGGTGTTAGAATGATGCGTTGAAGAGGGGCAAGAAGGGTGCACCACTGTCTGCGATGATATTAACAAGTCCTATTTGTATGCCCGCAGCCCTGTCTGCATAGTTGATGATGCCGATTTGAAGTCCGCTCATGCCCTCAGCAATGTTGGTAAATCCGATCTGTAATGCTCGTGTCTCACGGCTCTTGTTGATAAAACCAAAATCCAGTCCAGTCATCGCATCACAATTGCTGTACAAAAGACCGATCCTAATCCCCGAGACGCTCCAGTCCGAACTAGGAAACTGAATGGGCGCGGCAAAACAGATCATAGCTGGCGTTGTATTATCTCTGATCAGGGCATCATCCTTTGCTTGTGCAGTGAAAACCGCCAACAGGAAAGAAAAAAGCATAATTGATTGCTGCATAGACTAAACCTCCACGTTTGCTCGTTAATATTGCGGAGTATTATCCCTTTTTTGAGGGTGAAAAGCAAATGAATAGTTTTTGATTTAGTTAAGCATGATCAGCGTCGCGCAGAATGTTTTTGCGGTGAATTCGGTTGAATTGACGGACTGATTAGAATCATTAATGGCACGGATGACCCCGCGATAGTTGAGTCCCGGCGTGAGCCCTTGAATAAGTGCTGTTGTGTTAGAAACAATCAGGTTATTTCTGCTGGGTGGTGGAGTATAGCATCCGGGCATCAAGGCAAGATTATCGAGAATAAATCGATTTTCGGTGTTTTGCTTAGCTGTAAACCCCAAAATAGTACCTGCTGTTGCTGTTGTCTGTATGACATACGTCTGCATCGTCGTCTTCGATAACTGGAGGGTTCTCAAGATATTCGTTGTTGTTCCGTGTATTGCATAGACATCAATATTTGTTTTTTCAGATGTGCCATTCCACGCGCAGGCATCAAAGCAGATGGAGTACGTATCAGGCAGAATTAACTGTGGGGTTTGAATCCAGCCTCGTGTGTCGCTCGTGCCAAGTCGTATGCTTCCGCGTGATTCGTATACAGATGTGCCTAAC
>JBAXOG010000034.1:0-34107 GCA_037133395.1 bacterium
GAGGTAAAAGATCCTGTTGTGAACGTGCCAGTTGAGGTAAAAGATCCTGTTGTGAACGTGCCAGTTGAGGTAAAAGATCCTGTTGTGAGATTACCCGTTGCTGTACAGATGCCAGTTGTTCCTGTTGTTGCATCGACAACGAATAAACCGGCGGTTACGCTTTCGCCATCAAAGAAGCGGGGCGGTGGAACGAGCTTTTTGAGTCGGGCAACGTCATCGACCAATGCTCCTCAGCGGGAAACGGTCATTACCTCTGACAAGATTGATTTTGATAACCGTGAAGGGGTTATTCTGTTTGATGACCATGTGCTTGTTGACGATCCCCAGTTTTCCATGCGCTCTGACCGTTTGTTGGTCTTTATGGAGGGGACGAACGATGTCAGCCAGGTGATGGCAATCGGGAATGTGATATTTTCAAATGAAATGCGCTCTGCAACCTGTAGTAAGGCGGTCTTTACGAAAAAAGACGGACAAGTTGTGATGACGGGTGATGTTCGTATGAAGTCCGAGGGTGAGACGGCTGGCGAAGTAAGTGGTGAACAAGTGGTCATTTGGGTAGATGACGAGCGCGTTGAAGTTCTGAAGGGCGCAAAAATAACCTTGCCGCCTGGGACATTCAAGAAGGCCGCTGACAAAGAAAAGAAAGACCCCAAGGGTGGCAAGAAGAAGGAAGAAAAACCCCAGACTAAATGATCCCACTAAAACCCTATTGTGCCTCAGTGATAACGAAGTTGGATAGTCATTCATGAACGAGAACGATATTAAAGTTGAGAGCGGTTCTGTGCCAGACATACAGGCGACAGGACTTGTTAAGCAATACGGAACGCGGACAGTGGTGAATGGCGTTTCCATCAATGTGCGTTGTGGAGAGATTGTCGGATTGCTCGGGCCGAATGGTGCTGGAAAGACTACGACCTTTTACATGTTGGTAGGATTGGTGAAGCCTAACGAGGGACTCGTTTCCTTCAGAGGTATTAATATCACACGAACTCCTGTTTATCGCCGGGCACGCATGGGAATTGGTTATTTGGCGCAGGAAGCATCTATATTTCGTAAGCTGACGGTCGAAGAGAATGTTTTGGCGATTTTGGAAACGTTAAAATTAACAAAAAATCAACGTAAGGAGCGAGCCGAGGAATTATTAGCGAGCTTGGGCTTAACGAAGGTCACGAAACAACGGGCATATACCTTAAGCGGGGGTGAACGTCGTAAGCTTGAAATTGCGCGTGCCCTCGTGCGTAGTCCAGCGATTCTGATGTTGGATGAACCGTTTAGTGGCGTTGATCCTTTAGCCGTGCATGACATTCAGGAAATTATTCGCGGATTGCGCGATAAGGGGTTGGGGATCATCGTGACAGACCATAACGTTCGCGAGACCCTCTCGATTGTAGATCGAGCTTATTTAGTTTTTGATGGTCAAATCTTGTGCGAGGGAACAAGTGATTTTCTCGTGCAAGATGAATCTGCGCGTCGAGTTTATCTAGGCGCGAATTTTAGAATGTAATACAACAACGAAAGGTAACTAACTATGTCAATTGAAGTCAATGTACGTCACGAAATGGAAGAAGCCACAAAAAAATTTGCAGAAATCTATGCCGAGCAACGTGCGGAGCAGATTGTTGCCAAGTTCAGCAAGATTGATAATGTCCATGTTGTGGTGGATCACCAGCGGCATTTGTTTGAGTCCGAATTTGTTGTTCATGTAAAGGGTCATACAATTCGTGCAAAAGAGCACGCTTCGAATTTGCGTTCCGCAATTGACATTGCTACGGCACGCGTGAGCAAGCAGTTGCGTAAGCTCGCAAATAAGGTTGAGGCCGTGCATATACATCAGGCAAAACACGTTTAATGATAGACCAACCCAAAGAGCAGGTTATACTCCAGCATTCTCGTGTGACGGTCAAGCAGTTCTTTCAAGAAGGACGCGAACGACTGAAACTTGAGCTTCTTGCTGGTCACCGTGGCATTGACCGTGTGTTAACGGAACCTTTGATCCACCGGCCTGGTTTGGCGTTGACGGGTTTTTATGAGCACTTTGCTTGGGAGCGCGTCCAAACGTTAGGCATGGCGGAACACGGGTATCTTTCGTCCCTGCCTGAGGCGTTGCGTAAACAGCGTGTCGAAGAGCTTTTCGCGATGAATATCCCTTGTATGGTGTTTACGCGCGACCTACATGTTTTTCCTGAGATTATTGATGTGGGGGAGCGCCTGGGGGTGCCCATCATGAAATCCGAGATGGTGACGCGTGAATTCTTACGGCATGCGACCTTTTTATTGGAAGAACTCGATGCGCCGCGGTGCAAAGTTTACGGCACTATGATGGAAGTTTCGGGCATGGGCATCTTCATTGAAGGTGCGCCAGGCTTGGGCAAAAGTGAAACAGCGCTTGGATTGATTAAACGCGGGCACGCGTTGGTTGCTGATGACTTGACGCAATTTCGTCGAGATAGTAACGGACGGTTGATCGCATCTGCTTTAAACGTCACAAAGTTCTTCATGGAGATTCGTGGCATCGGTATTATTTATGTGCCAGCGATTTTCGGTGTAACGGCGGTTCGAGGCGAGAAGCATGTGGATCTCGTGATTACGTTGATGCGTCAGGCGGATGTCGATGCAGAGCTTGATCGTACAGGGACAGAAGAATTATCGCGTGAGTTTTTAGGGATTTCGGTTCCCCAGCGCATTGTGCCAGTGGCACCTGGACGCGATCTTGTCAATTTGGTTGAAACCGCTGCGCAGGAGTATAAGTTGCGCATGACGGGGTATGTAGCCGTCGCCGAGTTAGATGCACGAATTAAACAGCAACATGATGTTACATGGAGAAAATCAAATGGGACAGTCTGAAAAAAACCAGGAATCACGTGATTTGCTTCTACTGAACAAGTACGGTATGCATGTCCGTCCAGCAGGACTGTTTGCAAAAGTTGCCTCACGATTTAATGCGGATGTCGAAGTTGAAAAAGACGGAAGTATTGTTTCGGGCAAGAGCATCATGGCATTGATGACGCTTGAAGCTGTTTGCGGAACGATTTTGCGAGTCACAGCGTGTGGTCCGCAATTTAAAGATGTGTTGGACGAACTGGAAGCACTTGTGGCGAGAAAATTTGATATTCCTGATGAACAATAATCTTGATAGTTGCTATGATGTTCAAGACAACGGAATGCAGATGTTCAACGGCATTCCGGTCTCTCGTGGTTTTGTGTCGGCTCATGCGTATGTGTTTCGTCCTCTGAACAGTGAGGCTGTTTCAGAAGTAAAAATCAATTCTGATGAGATTGAATCCGAGTTGAAGAGATTGTATGCCGCGATTGATCGCACGAAAGATCAGATTCGTTTCTTAGCGAATAACTTGCGAACTCAGCATGGTAGTGTGGCGACCATTATGGATGGTCACGAAATGCTCGTTGAAGATGTATCTGTCGTTGATTTTTGCAAGAAGCGCATTAGCGAGCACTGTTATAATGCTGAATGGGCTGTTTCATCTGCAGCGAATCATTTCGCAGGAATTTTCAGCAAGATGAAAGACGAGTATTTGAAAGAACGTGCCAATGATGTGCACGACATAGCTCGTCGTATATTAAGAAATTTACGTGGTCAGTCAGATCATCTCATTACTATTACGGAACCTAGCATTATTGTTGCCTCTGAGCTAACACCTTCAGAAACCATTTTGTTGCCGAAACAGATGGTTCTCGGTATTGCCACGGATCGCGGAAGCGTAACTTCCCACGCTTCATTATTGGCTCGGGCATTGGGCATTCCCGCTGTTGTGGGAATTGGGCATTTTTCAGAGCATGTTCGTACGGGCGACCTTCTTCTTTTAGACGGTTCGCATGGAAAGGTTGTCTTGAACCCCGGTGAAGCTACGCAACAGGCTTTTAAGAAGGTGGTGGCTCGTGCACATTCTATCGGTGAATCTGTTGACCACGTCCGTTTGAAATCTGGACGGATGCGGGATGGTCACGCGATTCCCTTGCTGGCAAATGTAGACCATACAACTTCCGAAGCTGAGCTTTACGATGTCAATGCTGAGGGCATCGGATTGTTCCGTTCTGAATATCTCTGGCTTTCGCTCGATCGTGAGCCGACAGAGGAAGAGCAATACAAGGCCTACTCAAAACTAGTTCGTGTATTACCCAAAGATCAGGAGATTGTTATCCGTGCGTTGGACTTGGGGGGCGATAAGATGGTATCTGGCTCTCGCTTCAAAGAAGCCAATCCCTTTTTGGGTAACCGTTCGATTCGATATTTGCTCAATGACTTACCCATGTTCCGGAGACAATTGCGCGCGATTTTACGAGCAAGCGTGCATGGAAACGTTGCATTGATGTATCCAATGATTGCGACGCTGGAGGAGTTCCGCGCTGCTAATATGGAATTGGATCATTGTAAAAAAGATTTATGCGCAGAAGGTATTCCCTTTAATGATAAAATAAAAACAGGCGTGATGATCGAAGTGCCATCTGCTGCGTTGATCGCGGATGAATTGGCGAAAGAGGCGGATTTCTTTTCAATCGGAACGAATGATTTAGTTCAATATACATTGGCGGTTGACCGTTTGAATGAGACGGTTTCGCGTCTCTATCAGCCAACACATCCAGCAGTCCTTCGGCTGATCGATATGACCGTGCGTGCGGGGCATGCACATCAACGGCATGTTGCTGTGTGCGGTGAAATGGCGTCTGATCCTGTATTAGCCATCTTGCTGGTTGGGTTAGGTGTTGATGAACTAAGTGTCGCCCCCAACCAGATTACTCAAATCAAATATGTACTGAGTCAGGTAACCCTTGAAGACGCACGCGCGTTAGCGCAGGAGGCACTCGGGCAAAGTCATTGCCTCGCGGATGCCATCTATGCTCAATGCAAGGCGACAATCAAAAAATGGGTGCCCGACGTCTTCTTTGTGTAGGAGCGTTTAGAAAGTCCGCTCGGTTATGACAAAATCCTCCGGAGTTAATCCAGTTTGTTTTCCTGTCGTTGAACTGTTTGAATCTGTTCAGGGCGAAGGGGCAAACGCAGGATTGCCCGCTGTTTTTCTTAGGTTAGGCGGTTGTAATTTGTCCTGCCCCTGGTGTGATACAGATTTTTCAATAGCTGAAATGCTGGATGTCGATACGATTCTCAATCGACTCTTGGTGTTTCACAATCGACGATTGATTTTGACCGGTGGAGAACCCAGTATTCATCCTTCTTTGGATATTTTAGTGACCCATTTGAAGCAGGCGGGTTACTGGATTGCCTTGGAAACAAACGGATTGATTGAGCTGTCTCCTTTGCTTCGCCAGATGTTGGATTATATTTCAACATCTCCGAAAGCGCATGCTGCAGCCGACTATCTTGAATCGCGTATGATTCGCCGGACGGATGAAGTGCGTATTGTTGTCGATGGCGACGTGTTTGACTTCTGTGCTCGGATGAGATGTCAAATCATTGCAACGCGCTATTTTCTTTCGCCGTGTAGTCGGGAAGGGAAGATGAATATAGAAGAAACTCTTTTGTTCTTGAAACGTTTGAATGCGGACGAACCTGAAAATCCGTGGCGGCTATCCCTCCAACTTCACAAGCTTATCGGTATTCGCTAACCCGGATGATGTCATTGAGTAAGATGTATGCGGACGCGTACAATGCCGTTTGACACCGTTGTTTGCACAGGACCCACCTGACCCGCTGAACAGGGTATATAGAATTGTTTTAAAATCTTTGCATCAGGTTTTCCGATCGGCGAAGCAATCAGAGAAAGCACGTTGCCGTCGGTGGATACCAGCACGCTCTTCTCATCAATCTGTTGAGACAGAACAAAAGCAATGTTGTAGAGGCCGTCATGTTCCCGCATGTCCGCGGCCTGTCTTACAGGCGCATCAAGCCATCCGCTGTCATGTGAAAGCGTACGGGCAATCCTGCTGACATGTGATTGAGTTACGCCGTCCGGCGAAAACGAAAAGGTGTGTTGCGATGCAGCCACCACGTAGTGTTGCGGCTCCACAGTTTCGTCATCCTGAGAGATGGGGCGGCTCAGTAAGTTAGTTGCAGCACGGAGCCCAGAGACTTCGTTCTTTACCTCGAATCGACTCAGTACCAGTAGGATAATGATCGCGATTAATAGCAGTCGATCAAACCAGGCTAGTAGACTATTTGCGTTTGTACTCATTAATTTTTGCTCGTCTCAAGTATTAGCACAAGGTATGCCAGTGGGCAAAAACCCCGCCACACTGGGAGTCGGCGCTAACGAAGGGAAAACTTGGAGAAGTGTGTTAATGCGTTAATGTGTTAGTGTGCTAATTGGAATAACTGAACCCCGAACCCTGAACCCTGACTCCTACGCATCGTCACGTCTCGCGCCAAGCTGTCGTGATTAAATGCGCCAATTTGTCGCGGACAGCTTGTCTTCGAGGGGTAAAGTTGGTATTTTAGACATCTTACGTCAATTTGTGGTGAAGGCATGGTATTTGCTAAATAGGTGATGATGACCTTAGGACAACAAAAACAACAGAAGCCTGCGATTCGGCTGGAGTATATCTTACTGCTGGCTTTTTTGGTATTTATGGTGTTGGCAGGCGTGGGTTTATTTTTTTTAAAGAAGTCACATGATCGACAAACGCGACTGGCTGCGACGGAATATGTATTAAACAGGGGCGTGCTCCTTATCAATACCATGAGCTCGATGAAGGGTGTCTCCTCGTCCAATGCTACACTCGAAGTCCTGAAAGGACTCGCTGCTACAGCCGATACGATATTTGATGTGCGACCGGATGTGCAATCACTTTCAATTATGCATGATGGTGTGACGGTATTCCATCGCCAGGCACAGGGATTTGAAACAGCGCAGATTACTAACAAAATGTCATCAGCAACGGGTGAATCGGACACAGTTATGTCAGGTAGTACGCTTGAAATAGGTGGAGAACATCAGCCTGTATTTGTTTTTTCGCGTACACTCTCTTCACCCGATGGGCGGGGTACAGTCATTGAGGCGACTGTGAAGCGTGGTGCGGTTGGGCAGGCCGAGGAAACAGCCCGGAATGCCGTTTCATCGCTCTTTCTCTTTTCGATGATTCTCCTCATCCTTTCGTTTAGCTCCTGCGCTGGCGTATTAGTGTTAGCGGTACTGCGAGATCGGCGAGAGGCACGTTCGCGCCAGGAAGAACATCTAACCTTTTCAGGGGTATTGGCAAACGGCATCCTGCATGACTTTCGAAATCCGATGTCGGCGGTTCGCCTTGATGCACAGATGCTCGAACGCGAGATGGTACGGGACGGAGGCTTCAGGCCGGAGCGTGTTACGGAACTTTCTGGACGTATCTCGCGTACGATGACGCGCATGGATAAGATTTTTCATGAATTTCTCTTCCTCGCAAAACCAGCGGATGAAAAGCCAGAGGTCGTGCATCTTGATCTTGTCATTAAGGAATGTGTTGATACGCTCTCGCCTCGCATTGAACAGGCGGAAGTTCAGGTTCATGTGAATAGCCCGGAAGGTTTGCCAGGAGCCGAAGCCTATCCGTTTGCGATTCGTCGCGCTTTTTTAAATGTACTTTTGAATGCGCTTCAGTTTGCACCCAAAGGATCTGCTGTGGAGGTGACCGTGGCGCACAAAGACTCTGTGCTGGTGACGGACATTCTGGATCGGGGCCCCGGTATTCTTCCACAACATCAGAAAAAGATCTTTGATTTGTTTATGACCACACGGCCGGAAGGCACAGGGCTTGGACTCTTTCTTGCGCGCACCGCTATTCAACGATGCAACGGAACCATTGATGCGTTGCCCCGTGAAGGCGGAGGCACGTGTATTCGTATTGTATTGCCCTGTGTTAAAAAAGTTACCCATGTTGTTCACTCCTCGTGAAACGTTATTAACTATGAAACCAACCATCCTGATTATTGAAGATGATGCTGATAATGCGCGCTCTATGCATGAGGTTGCTGATGATGCGGGCTTTAATGTCGTTGATGCCGCAACCGGTAAGGCTGGCATTGAATTGTTTAAGCAATACCAGCCAGATATTGTCTTAAGTGACTTGGTCTTGCCGGATATCGATGGAATAGAAGTCCTCTCTCAATTGCGGGCCTTGCAACCGGATATCCCTGTCATCATTATGACCGCGTATGCATCGGTCGATACGAGCGTCCTAGCGATGCGTAAGGGTGCGTATGATTATATTACCAAGCCTCTGGACTTGGATGACATCCAATCCAAGCTGCGCCGTGCCTCAGAAACGTCGCGCCTGCGACTTCAGGTCGATCTGCTTTCGCAGTCTGTTCGTGAGCGTTTTGCTTCGACAGCAATCATTGCCGAGTCACCTGGAATGAAAATAGTGGTCTCACAGATTGAAGCATTGGCGGACACCATGGCGACCGTATTGATTTCAGGCGAGAGTGGAACAGGCAAGGAGTTGGTGGCGCGTGCGCTACATGTTGATTCAAAGCGCGCACAGGGACCGTTTGTTGCCGTCAATTGTGGCGCATTCGTTGAGTCGCTTTTGGAATCCGAACTTTTTGGCCACGAAAAGGGTTCCTTTACTGGCGCGTCGAGCTTACATAAAGGTGCGTTTGAGCGTGCGGATGGAGGAACGCTTTTCTTGGATGAAATCGGGGATGCGCCGCTCTCTGTGCAGGTTAAATTGTTGCGCGCATTGGAGGAGCGTGAGATCCGACGCGTCGGGGGTCGCGAAGTGATTAAGGTCAATGTGCGCATGGTATCTGCGACGAATAAGAATTTGGATGTAATGGTTGCCGAGGGAAAATTCCGAGAGGATTTGTTGTACCGGATTAATGTGGTGGCATTACGCGTGCCTCCTCTTCGGGGGCGTAAGGAGGACATACGCGCGATGACTGACCGCTTTATTGCAAAGGCTTCGTCTGAAAATAGCAAACCCGTTACCGCAGTACGCGCTGATTTTTATCGGGCATTGGAATCGTATGACTGGCCAGGGAATGTGCGGCAATTGCGGAACATCGTTGAATCAGCGGTTTTGCTCTCAATTGATGGTATCTTAACGTCAAACTCCATTCTTCTTCCAGGTATCACCCGTGCCTTGTCCGGTGAACTCTCTGTGCCGGAGGGTATGACTCTAGAACAAATCGAGTGCGCGGTTTTGGAAGCTAAGTTGCGTAGTAACAATGGCAACCGTACGTTGACAGCTGACCAGCTTGGACTTTCGCGCCGCACGATTCAACGAAAAATAAAGGAACATCATCTGCCGTTTTAATATGCAACAGCCCTCACAGAAGCGTCCAGGGAAGCATGCACCGCGTGGTGTTGAGATTCTTTATGAGGATCGTGACATCTTTGTGGTCTGCAAGGCGGTTGGCGTGCTTTCTACAGGTACGCGTCGCGCTGAAGCGTTCACGGCTGAGAATGTGCTCAGCAATTATGTGCGCAAAGGTTGCGCACGTTCAAATAAGCATGTTTATCTGGTTCATCGCCTTGACCGTGAAACATCCGGTGTTATGCTCTTTGCAAAGTCCGAGGAGGCGCAGCAGCGTCTCAAAGACAATTGGTCCAATAACGAGAAGATCTATTACGCGGTACTTCGGGGGCACCTGAAGGATAAGCAGGGGACACTCTCGAGCTATTTGGCTGAGGATGAGGATTTGTTTGTATATTCTGTAAAAGATCCGTCACAAGGCAAACTCTCCCAGACGGCGTATGAAGTCGTTGCTGAAAACCCAACCATGAGCCTTGTCAAAATCAATCTGCTCACAGGACGCAAAAATCAGATCCGCGTCCAGTTTTCAGAAATCGGACATCCCGTGGTCGGCGATCCTAAATATGGACGCGATGACTCTTTCCGCGAACGTCTTTGCCTCCATGCAAAATCCATCGCCTTTGACCATCCCTATTCCGGTAAACGCCTGACGTTTGATACGCAATTGCCGCAGATATTTCTCCGATTATTCCCGACATTTTGCGACACATCATCAGTGATTTAATCTATGAAAGCACTCATACAGCGGGTTTCGGACGCATCAGTCGATATTCAGGGGGAACGTGTCGCCCAGATCGGGCAGGGGTTACTTGTCTTGCTCGGCATTACGCATACGGATACCGCGGCGGATGTTGAGAAGCTCGCCGCAAAGATTCCCGCACTGCGCATCTTTGAAGATAAAAAAGGGTTGATGAATAAGTCCGTAATGGATATGGACGGGAGCCTTATCGTCGTTTCGCAATTCACGCTGTATGCGGATACGCGAAAAGGAAATCGCCCGAGTTTCATTGAAGCGGCACGGCCTGAGCAGGCGGAACCGCTCTATGAGAAGCTGGTTGAGAAATTGCGCGCGATCATGGGTGAAGCCCGCGTTCAGACTGGCCAGTTTGGCGCAGAGATGAAGGTACGGCTTCTTAATGATGGGCCCGTCACTGTTGAATTAAGGACGGACAACGACAGTCCCAGCATGGTGCTCGCAAACCTTTCCGATTAAAGTGGCGTGTAATACGCCTGAGGCATGGAGGTCACGCAGTAATGCGTCTGCATCTTCAGCAGGGACGCAAATTAAGAGTCCCCCGGATGTTTGGGCATCGTAAAGAATCGCTTGGTCTGCCTCCGTCAGGCTTGCGTCAAACGTGGTGTGCTTTGCGCTGAAGGATGCGTTTCGCTCGTTGGCTCCGCTATACATGCCCTCATGTGCATATTCGCATACATCCGGGAAAAGTGGCAACGTATGAAAAAGAATTTCTGCGGAAGTTTTGCTTTCAATCATCATGCGTGTCAGATGTCCGAGTAGCCCGAACCCGGTAATATCTGTCGCGGCCTTTACGTGATGGCGAGTCATGATTTCTGCGGCGGTACGATTGAGCGTAGACATGGACTGAGCGATAGCTGCAAGCGAGCGCTCCGAAGCGCGATTAATTTGTCCAGCAAGGGAGACGATGCCTGTTCCTAACGGCTTGGTCAGAATCAGCTTGTCCCCGGCTTTTGCTGCCGCATTGGTTGTGAGGTGTTCACGGTTGACAATGCCTGTTACAGCGAAGCCAAATTTAACCTCTTCGTCGTTGATGCTGTGTCCACCTACTAAAATACATCCGGCTTCCTGTAGCACATCCATGCCCCCGCGCAGGATATCGGCCATGGCGGCATGGGGGAGGGTGTGGATGGGAAACCCGATGACTGAAAGTGCTGTTACGGGCTTACCACCCATGGCATAGACATCGCTCAAGGAATTGCAGGCAGCAATTCGCCCAAACGTGTAGGGGTCGTCAACGCCAGGTGTAAAAACATCCACAGTCTGAACAAGTAAAAGCCCAGGCTGAATTTCAAATACGCCCGCATCATCGGCACTCGAAAGTCCGACCACTAAGCGCGGGTCGCTGATGGCTGGAAGTTGTGAAAGCACGGCATGCAAATCGTTTTGCCCAATTTTGCTTGCACATCCTGCGCTGCGCACATGTTGTGTCAGCTTGACTTTGATGGAGCCGTCGACAGGCAAATGTTCACCTGCGCACAGGCAGACATTCTTTTCCTGGAAGAGTGGACAGGGGCATGGCTTGACAGGGTCACACACGCAGTGTCCCAGTCGAATGCTTCTCCCCATGACTTTTTTACGATTGGCCAGTTGTTCTTGATTCATAAGGTTATCTCAATATGCGGTCGTCTCCGACGCGTTTAGTCAACCCGGCTTTGTCCCAGTATTCCAGCAGGGGCATGGCAAACTTACGCGACGTATTTAAAAGATCTTTGTATTCAGCCAGCCGGATTCGGCCGTGTTTTTCAAGATGATTACACAGGATCTGTTTTGATTTTTCCAGATAGATATGATGTATAATAATCTGTTCGGCAAGTTCGACGAGAATGTTGCGATGGCGAAGATGGATCAGCAGGTCATCAATCATGCTTTGTTTCAATCCCGTCATTACAGGCAGTTCATCAGGACGTGGCGTTATAAACTCTGCCTTCATAAACAAGTGGGCGAGCTGGTCAGATGCACGTTGCTCGGTGTCAGATAATCGGGGTTCTTTTTCTGACAAATAGAGGCGTTCCTGTTCCTGGATGACCCGCTTCTCAGCAAGCAAACGATCAAAGGCTCGATCGATGACCATGCGTGTTCCGGAGAAGCCTTTGAGGATATCCCTCTTTTCAAATCCACAATAGAGCGGATGCGCCGTATGTAAATCTGTCAGACGACCGACTAAATCAGCAAGAACGGTGTTAAATGCTTCGACAGTGATGTAACGTTCCCCTGGAAATTCAATGACTTCCTCTTCCTGAACGAGAAGGATCGTTTTTATTTTTGCGGCCTCTTTTGTCACGTTAGCCTGACGCGCCCAGTTGTCGATGTGGCAGGGGGTTGCACCTGCTGTTTTCAATGCAAGCATCAAGGCAAGTGTTTCATCATCGACAGCCTTCTCTTTCTCTATGCGGCCCTCTAACCAATTACCGCGGCCACGACGCAACTTGGTGTCTGAATTGTCAATGACCGTTCCGCCGCCCAGTGTTTTGACGGGGCTTAAGAGACGCAACACGAAGAAGTCGCCGGGGGCCGCCACGACAGGTCTGCTCAATTGTATTTGCGCATACGTTTCACTGCCGGGTGTCAGGCGCGCGAGTTCAGATAAAACCAGATGGCCAGGCGTGTCTGATGTGCCCACGTGGAAACGTATAGCCGTACGGGGTTCCAAAGGTTTTTCGTGATGCGGGAGGTAGTAGAATTTGACATTGAGGAAGCGTGAGGGCTTAAAATAACCAGTGGCAGCAATGACTTTGCCGCGTTCTGCCATTTCGGTTGTCATTCCGGAAAGGCGTAATGCAACGCATTCGCCCGCGCGACCGCGCTCAGCAGGTGCGCCATACGCTTGGATACCCTTTACCGTGTGCCGTGTTCCGTCAGGAAGGAGTTCGACTTCATCGCCAATCTTGACGCACCCTGCACGCGGGATACCAGACACAATGGTGCCCAGCCCCTTGAGTACAAAGCCACGTTCGACATGCAATTCAAAGGGGCCTGAATCATCGCGTTCAACAGTCTCGTCGACCACTTTTTCGAGCGTTGTCAGCAGCTCGTTGAGACCTTCACCGGTCTTTGCTGAAAAGCGTATGATGGGGGCGCTTTCCAGGAAGGTGCCGGCAACACAATCGCGGATTTCAGCTTCAACATAAGCGCGCTTGTCGTCGTCAACAAGATCAACCTTGTTCATGACGATGACCCCTCGCTTGACGCCGAGCATGCGTACAATCTGGACGTGCTCGATGGTTTGCGGCATAACACCGTCATCAGCCGCAACCACAAGCATGACAACATCAATGCCACTTGCACCGGCCACCATGTTGTGGATAAAGCGCTCGTGACCCGGCACGTCAACAATGCCCACACGCTTGCCGTCCGGACGTTCCCAGACTGCAAAGCCCAAGTCAATCGTCATGCCTCGCGCTTGTTCTTCCGGCAGTTTGTCGCACCAGCACCCTGTCAGGCATCTGACGATGGAGGTCTTGCCGTGATCGATGTGACCGGCTGTTCCCAGCGTAATGTTGATGTTCGCTGAGGGAAGACGTGGAACGGAAAGGTTTGTGAGGCAGCATTTCATGGGTTATGTTTTCTGCGGAGCCCTGGAATCCCTGAGTGTAACGGTGCGGTTGAAGACCGGTGCGTCAGGCTTAGAGTCCTTACTGTCTGCGCAGAAATAACCGATACGCTCAAACTGAAACTTCTCCCCTGGGGATGCGTGTGTCAATGCAGGTTCGCCATACGCCATGACTGTCTTAGCGGAGTCCTTGTTAATGAATTCAAGAAAGTCCTTCGTCTCATCGCCCATGGGATTTGGAATCGTAAAGAGTCGATCATAAAGGCGGACTGGAATTTGCACCGCGTGTTTGACGGATACCCAGTGGATTGTCCCCTTCACTTTGCGTCCGTCAGGCGCATTGCCCCCTTTGGATGCGGGATCGTACGTGCCATGAATTTCAGTGACGTTGCCCGTTTTGTCCTTCACAACATGTGTGCAGGTGAAGAAACATGCGCCGCGGAGGCGCACTTCCTGTCCAGGGGTCACGCGGAAGAATTTCTTCGCAGGCACCTCCATGAAATCTTCGCGTTCAATCCAGATTTCCTTACCAAAAGGGATCTGGCGGATACCAGTGTTTGGGTCTTCCGGATTGTTCTGCGCTTCGGCAAAATCAATCGCACCTTCCTCGAAGTTATCAATGACAACCTTGATGGGGTCGAGTACCGCCATACGACGGAGCGCCTTTTTGTTGAGGTCATCTCGGAGGCAGTATTCTAACAGGGCAACATCGGTTTCGCTGTTGAATTTAGAGACGCCAATTCGTTCACAAAATTCGCGGATAGTTTCTGGGGTGTACCCACGACGACGCAGACCACAGACGGTTGGCATGCGCGGATCATCCCATCCGTCAACGCGAGCTTCTTGCACTAACTGGAGTAACTTGCGCTTGCTCATCACGGTGTATGTGAGATTTAAGCGCGCAAATTCACGCTGTTGCGGACGAATTTTGACACCGTTACGCACGATCAGCAAGCTCATCTCGTCCATGCGGTCGATCACCCAATCGTAGAGTGGACGATGTACTTCGAATTCAAGGGTACACATCGAATGCGTTACGCCTTCAAGGGCATCCTCGATAGGATGTGCAAAATCATACATCGGATAGATGCACCACGTATTGCCTGCATGATAGTGCGGAACATGCATGATTCGATAAATCACGGGGTCGCGGAAATGGATGTTGGGCGATGTCATGTCAATCTTTGCACGCAGACACTGCTCGCCTTCTTTGAATTCACCTGCACGCATACGACGGAAGAGCGCAAGATTTTCCTCAGGCGAACGGTTGCGAGTAGGACTTTCCTTTCCAGGCTTGGTTGGAATGCCACGATAGACTTTCCATTCCTCCTGGGAAAGGTTACACACATACGCATGACCGCTCAAAATCAGATTCTCGGCGATCGTGTACATCTGGTCAAACAGGTCTGCAGCATTGTAATATCCTTTGCCCCAATCGAATCCAAGCCAGTGAATATCTTCCTTGATGCTATCCGCATATTCATCGGATTCCTTCGATGGATTGGTGTCGTCCATGCGTAAATTACACTGTCCTCCATAAGCGGCGGCCATGCCAAAATCGATGCAGATGGCCTTTGCGTGGCCGATGTGGATATAGCCATTGGGCTCGGGCGGAAAACGTGTTGTGACACAGCCGCCTGTCTTGCCGGATGCCACATCTTCGCTGATCCATTGTTTTAAAAAATGCCGACTGGTGTCGGACTCGGTTACTTTTGTTTCGTCGTTCATTATCAACGGTCCTTATCTCGTTAACGTTTCCAAATTTTGACAGCCATCTTTTTCCGTCCCCATTGCTTTGCCATCCCGTGCGTTGGGAACCACAGGTCAAGTTTGTCTCCCTGGATGGCACCGCCACGGTCTTCAACGCGTCCATATCCGTATCCAGGGATGTACACAATGGTGCCAAACGGGAGGGAGGCATCTGCCGCGATCGTTCCATATGCAGCGTGTGTGCCCCAAGCAGTTTGTCCGACAGCCTTTTCCTTGCCCTTGTTTGCCCCTGAGGAGATGATGGGAGAACCGATGAGTCCAAAGGGCGAATACCACGGATATTTCCAGCTACAACATATGCCACAGTTACAATAACCTGTCACTTCCATGACTTTAACAATCGGCTGGTAGGCCGGTGGATAAAAGCGCCTGCTCACACATCCAACAAACACGAATACGCAGAACACGCCGATTGCAAGAATACCAATCAATCGTCGCTGCTTGGAAGCATGTTTTTTGAGCTTTCTCATGGTGGTCTTCGACGGAGGCACGAGCAATTAAAGTGTGGCTAAATAACGCTCGGCTTGAAGGGCTGCGATACATCCGGTGCCTGCTGATGTGACGGCCTGTTTAAAATGACGATCTTGCACATCCCCCGCCGCAAAAACGCCCGCGACAGACGTGCAGGTCTGATTCGTAACAATATAGCCATCGTCATCAATAGTAATCTGCCCAGCAAAGATACTTGTGTTCGGCGTGTGGCCGATGGCGACAAAGAATCCTTGGACAGCGCAGTCTGTGATTTCACCACTGTTAACGTTTTTGAGCAAAAGGCCTGTGACTTCGCCTTGTGATACATCACGGATGTCCTCGACTACGGTGTTCCATAAAACTTCAATATTTGATGTATTCAATACGCGGTCAACCATGATTTTGGATGCGCGGAATGCATCACGGCGATGAATCAGTGTTACGTGCTCTGCTAGACGTGACAGATAAAGCGCATCTTCCATGGCGGTATCACCTCCGCCGACAACGGCAACACGCTGGCCTTTAAAGAATGAACCATCGCAAGTTGCGCAGGCAGATACGCCGCGTCCCAGCAACTGTTGCTCAGCTGGCAAACCTAGATAACGTGCGCTTGCCCCAGTTGCGATAATGACGGTACGTGTTTCAAGCGTACCATTCATCATGAGCGTCAATTTTTTAACCGCGCCTGTTACCTCGCAGGAGGCTACAGCATCCATCATAAAACGGACACCAAAACGCTCCGCCTGCTTGCGCATGGTAGTCATCAATTCGAATCCACTGATGGACTTCTCGAACCCAGGAAAATTTTCAATATCTGTTGTTTGCGTGAGCTGTCCACCCGGCTGCATTCCATCAATAACTATAGGGGTCAAATTGGCGCGTGCGGCATAGATCGCTGCTGTGAGACCTGCTGGCCCGCTACCAATGATTACAATGTTTTCCATAATAATATTATTCCTTGATCCTTGGCAAAAAGTTTGAGATAAAATATATCAAATTCTAGGGGGGCATTGCCATCTCATAATTCGTCTTTAAGAATAACAATTTGGCTTGTCAAAACACCTGAAAAAGGGCACAATTTTTACCCTTAATTTGATTCAGATGTTGGACATGAAATGTGTATGAAAAACAAAGGCATTGCATTACTTATTGGAGGTAGCCGAGGCATCGGAAAAGCGATTGCCCTGAGGCTTGCGGATTCGGGTTTTGATTTGTGGTTGACCTACCAATCCAATCATGCGGCCGCACAAGAAGTCAAGACGGCTGTTGAAGCTTGTGGACGGTCGTGTACGCTCCTAGCCTTTGATCTCGGGAACCGTGAAGCTGTACGCTCGGCGCTGACCCCATTGCTGCAAGTATCTTGTCCTGATGTACTTGTCTATAATGCGGGTATTGCCAAGGATAACCTTTTGGCCTTCATGAAGGACGAGGAGTGGGACACTGTTTTACACACGAATCTGGATGGGTTTTTCAATGTGACTAAGCCTGTGATCTTTGAAATGATTCGCATGAAGCGCGGGCGAATCGTGGTCATTTCCTCTATTTCTGGACAGATTGGACAGGCGGGTCAGGTTAATTATTCGGCATCCAAGGCAGGGCTGATCGGGGCGGCAAAGGCCTTGGCGAGAGAGGTGGGACGCAAGAATATTTTTGTGAACGTTGTTGCGCCAGGCGTGATAGAAACCGAAATGACGTACGCCCTTCCCAAGGAGCTGATTTTGCCGTTGATTCCGCTTCATCGTTTTGGCCAGGCAGACGAAGTCGCTTCCGTTGTGAATTTTCTATGCTCGGAGCCACTCATGTATATTCATGGGCAAGTGATTGGTGTGAATGGCGGCATGGCGATATGAGCGTATGCCCAAAGATGAAATGCGATGATTTGGTGATTGGCGCGGGGCCCGCTGGTTTGGTGTCTGCCATTCTGTTGGCAAAGACTGGACGCAAGGTTTTGCTTGTGGAATGTGCCGCACAGGTAGGAGGCGGGCTAAGGGGGTTCCGACGATCGGGGGTTCATTTTGATACGGGGTTTCATTTTACGGGGAGTATTCGCAAAGGTGAACTCTTTCCGTTTCTGCTGAGTCAATTGGGCGTCGAGCAGCAGGTCAAATTGCTTCCCAGTGATGCTTCCTGTACACATCGGTTTGTTTTTTCAAATGCAGGTCATACAGAGATTCATGTACCTGCTGGTATTGATGAAACCATTGAGAAATGGTCAACCTATTTTCCGAAAGAGGCCGATGCTATTCGCTGGTATTTTACAGCGCTGAAAGCAATTGCGGCCAAGACCATGGGCATGCAGCCTGGCGAACCGTTGGTGGAATATGGACGGCTTGATGAAGATTATGTTTCGTTAAAAGATGTTTTGGATGCCAAATTTTGCGATCCAGTCTTAAAGGGGGCTGCTTCTGTATTCGCGATGTGTCATGGTACGCCACCTGCAAAGGTTCCCTTTGGTGTTCATGCGCGTGTCTCTTATGGACTGCATCAGTCAAACGGAGTTGTTGAAGGAGGAGGCAGTGCATTGGCGGATGCGCTGTTGGATGAGGCTGTGCGGAGTGGGGTAACTGTTTTGACGAATTGTGCGCTAGAAGCCTTTCAGCATGTCGAACAGAATATGCCCGATGAGGCGGTCTTCTCAGATGGGTCTGTGTCTACTTTTGAACGGTGTGTCATGACGCAACATCCTTATCACATCTTGAAGTTAATGACTCCGCTTAAAATGCATAAGGCCTTCCGGGAACGGGTTGAAATGCTAGAAACGACTGCAGGCTATTTTGCAACTTTTGGCATTGTGCAAGGTGCTGCGCCGGTGCCTGGTTTTGCACACTCGATCCATTCATTGTTCCCCGATACGGATTTTGACAAGATGATGGATTCGGCCTGGCAGGGGGATGCGCCGTTAGTTTTGATTGAGGTTCCGGCAGGTAAAGGTTCTGTTTCACCCTCAGTTTCCGCACTGGAGCTCTCGTTTGAACGCGATGTGGCAGCATGGTCGGATACGCGCCTTCGGAAACGTCCACAAGCCTACCAGGACTACAAGCAACAGCATGTAGATAAACTTGCGTTGCGATTGAAGGGTTTTGTTCCTTATGCGGATCGCATGAAATGGGTGGATTCAGCATCGTTGCTCACCTTCCGTGATTACCTTCATTCTCCGCAAGGCAGTGCGTATGGTGTGATGCAAAAGATCAGCCAGTACGGTTTATTTGGACGCCTCCCCATTCGGAATCTCTATGCTGCCGGACAAAGTTCGTTTGTTCCCGGTGTGACAGGATCAATACTGTCTGGTTTTTTTGTTGCTCGGCAGATGATTGGAAAAGATATTTTTGATTCGCTCTTCTGGAAGAGTGGAAAGGCATAAGATGAAGCGTGTTGTTATTACGGGCATGGGTGCTGTCACGCCGCTAGGGGGTTCTGTTTCAGAAACTATTCAAGCACTCGATGACGGTCGTCATGCAATTCGAAGAGCTCCTGAATTAGAAGCGTGTAAGGGACTTCGAAGCTGGCTTGCGGCGCCGGCAGAACTGAAAAACGAGAAGTTGATTCCGCGGCAGAATCGTCGCTCGATGAGTCGCATGAGTATCTTTGCCGCTCAGGCCGCACAAGAGGCTGCGCGCGTAGCAGGCTATGAGGCGCGGCAGTTTGACGCGGGCCGGGTCGGTTGTGTTGCCGGTTCTACGACACCCAGTCCAATGACGATTCATGCGATTTATGAAACGTTCATCCCGACGCGCGATTTCGGGTTGATACAGGCCATGCAGTTCTTTCAGAGCATGTCTCATACGGTGGCCATGAATTTGGCACAGTACTTGGGCTTGCAGGGTCGATTTCTTTCAACAAATGCGGCGTGCGCTTCAGGGCTTCAAGCGATTGGTACCGCGTATGAATTGATTCGTGCAGGCAGCCAGGATGCTATCTTCTGTGGTGGCGCGGAGGAGTATCATTCAACCGTGACCGGCGTTTTTGATATGCTCTTGGCAGCCTCGACGAAGTACAATGATGACCCTGATCAAGCCTCGCGCCCTTTTGATGCGGCACGTGACGGACTCGTGTGCGGAGAAGGGGCAGGTATTTTGTTCTTGGAAGAGCGCGAACATGCGCTTGCACGTGGCGCGACGATCTATGGTGAAATCCTGGGTTTTGATACATGCTCAGGCGGTACGCATATCAGCGAATCAAATCGTGAATGTATTGCTCAGTGTATGCGACAAGCGTTAGTGAATGCTGCTTGCACGCCCGCGGATATCGGCTATGTCAGTGCACATGCGACCGCGACACTGCAAGGTGATGGCGAAGAAGCCGCGGCCATTCATGCTGTGCTCGGAGATGCTGTTCCTGTGAGTAGCTTGAAAGGGCACTTGGGGCATACGTTGGGTGCGTCAGGTCCGATTGAAATGATTTCCACGATTGCAGGATTGCGTAAAGGACGCATTTATCCGACGCGCAATCTAACGTGCGTTGCGGAAGAGTGCAAGGGGATCCGGCATGTGACGGAGATTGAATCGTCAAACGTGACGTGTTTCATGAAAAACAGTTTTGCGTTTGGCGGAATCAATGCATCGCTCGTGTGTCGGGTGTGAAAGAAGAGGAGAAGAGTATGACAAGAGAAGAAATTGTAACGATCATTAACAAGGTGTTTGAGGATTCATTCGAGATCGAACCCGAGCGTTTACTTCCCGAGGCGAATATTTTCCTGGATTTAGGGTTGGATAGTTTAGACACCGTGGATCTGGTGGTCGCCATCCAGAAAAAATTTGGTGTACAGGTACGGGATGATGAACGTGTGCGGAGCATTCGCACGTTGGGAGATGTTTATCAGTTTATCGAGCTGATCTATCACGAGAAAAAGGCATAAACGTATTATGCGCCGTTTTATCGCAATACTTTTCTCATCTTTTTTTTATCCGGTCCTGGTCGTGTATACGCTTGTGGCAGTTGTTGTTTTCACGCTCTATATGGTGGTTACGGCTCCTTTCTTTTCGCATGTTAAAAACATGTGTCGTTTTCGCTGGTTGATGTGTCAGTATGGTGTTGTTATTATTCGTGTCTTGGCAAGACCTGTCATTTCAATCAGTTATCAGGCAGTCCCCCGCGACCCGAAGATAGCAAAGATTGTGGTTGCAAACCATATTTCAGCGTCGGATCCTTATCTGACGGGATGCTTGCCAGAAGTTTTTGTTCATGTTGTCAACACCTGGCCATTTAAATTGCCGATCTTGGGCTTCTTTGCACGCTGGGCGGGTTATGTGAATATTAAGAAGATGACACCCGAAGCATTTGTTGAAGCCTGTGCCAAACTTTTACGCGAAGGAACGACCGTTGTTGCCTTCCCCGAGGGTACCCGCGCAGGGGAAGGGCCCATGGGACCTTTTCATAGTGCAGTCTTTCGTGTGGCCTTGGCAACGAAAGTGCCTATTGTGCCCATGTGTATTTATGGCAACGCACGATCACCGGCACGCGGCTCACTTATCTTGGAGCCGGCCACAGTTCGTGTGCATTGTTTGCCGGAGGTCACGTGGGACATCTATCAGTCGATGACCCCTTTCCAATTAAAAAATTATTTGCGTGATTTGATCCAGCAGGAAGTTGAAAGGATGAAAACATTGTAATGGCATCGTACCCACAAAAGATTCGTTTGGCGTTTGAATCGCCTGCTGCAATTCGACAGCAACAGGAGATGCTTCTCGCTCAACATTTGCACCAGTGTGCGAAGTCCTCCTTTTATGCACCGGTGTTAAATATACTTAAGTTAAGTGGACGTAAACGTGTGTCGTTGGATGTACTTCAAGATTTACCACTGGTATCTAAGGCTGATTTTGAAAAGGATAATCTGGCGTTTCTTGCTGTTGAAAAATCTAAAATACGTGATATTGTTCAGTCGTCTGGCACTACAGGGCTTCCGACGCAAATGATGTATACTGCCCGTGACTTGGCTCGATTGGCCTATAACGAAGCTGTTTGCTTTAAGGGTTGTGGAATGACAAAAGCGGATCGGGTGTTGTTGACCTGTACGATGGATCGTTGCTTTGTTGCAGGGTATGCCTATTGTCTGGGTACGCATGCAGTAGGTGCTGCGAGTATCCGCAGCGGACTGAACCTTGTCGAAGGGCATGCCTCCGTCATTGCACTCATGCAACCAACCTTTATTGTTGGTGTGCCAGGCTTTTTACGAAAACTGGGACGCCATCTTTACGAAAGAGGAGAACCTCCAAAAGGCGTCAAAGGATTGATTTGCATTGGCGAACCGTTGCGGAATGAGTGGATGCGGTCAACCGCCTTGACAGAGGAGATTGAACGTTTATGGCAGGCCCCCGCTTTTTCAACGTATTCATCGTCGGAGATCGTAACCTCTTTCTGCGAATGTTCGGCTCAGCAGGGTGGACATGCCGCACCTGATTTAGGTATTGTTGAGATTGTTGACAAGAAAGGCAATCCTTTGCCGATTGGCGAAACAGGCGAAGTGGTGGTTACCCCGTTAGGTGTCGAAGGTATGCCGGTTATACGTTTTTGCACAGGAGACATCGGGTATCTCATGGATGAGCCTTGTGCCTGTGGCCGTATGACTTTACGCGTAAGCCCGATTCTTGGTCGTCGTGCGCAGATGTTGAAGGTGAAAGGTACAACCTTTTATCCCGCGACAGTCTTTGAAGTCCTGAATGGTATTCCTGCGGTCACGGAATATTTTTTGAGTGTGTCGAAGCAAGAGGGAGGAGATGGTGTGCACGTGACGGTATCGCTTTCGAAAGATACGTCGGGCATGCGTCAGACTATAGCGGATGCCTTGCTGGCCCGATTGCGTGTACGCGTGGACATTTCGATTGTTGATGAAGGGACGATTCGTAAACAGATCTATGTGGCGCAGTCCCGTAAGCCGATTCGATTTTTTGATTTGAGAAAATGATGTGTAGCGGTAACCAATGATCCACTAAAGGCTGACAAATATGCATGTAACCGGGTTGAAATGTGATGATAAACATGGCGAGGCAACGGTGATATTTCCGTCGGACGATCCGTTGTTTCGCGGACATTTTGACTATCAGCCGATTTTGCCAGGTGTTGCATTGGTGGATGCGGTTGTCCAGATTGTTTCCCAGGTGAGTGGAAAAAGGCTTCGACTCCAGAGAATTTCAAATGTTAAATTTTTTCAAGTTGTGCAGCCTGAACAGGCGATTGGTCTGCAATTTGATTGGAGTATGCAGGAGGGCTTTGTGAAGGTGCAAGCACGTTGGGATTTTAAGCCGGAACAAAAAATAGCCGCACTCTCCTGTGAATTGGTGGAGGAAACAACCTAATGCATCGTCGCCGTATTCAAAAAATGATATATCCTGATTTGGAAGGTTATCCGTCCTTGTCAAAGACTGTCATGCATCGTGTCGGGTTTTCCGAAGTTGATCCTATGCAGATTGTCTGGTTTGGCCGTTACACAGTTTTTTTTGAAGAAGCTTCTGCCGCATTGCGCGATGAATGTGGGTTGTCGCATGCTGATTTTTTTAAGGCGTTTATCTCTCCGCCGATTGTCGTCTATGAGGTTCACTATCTCTCACCTTGCAAGCTTGATGAAAAAATATCGGTGACCGCAACGCTTCATGCCACCGATGCTGCGCGACTCAATATGTCTTATCAGGTGCACGGACCGGATGGATCGTTGCGCGTGGTAGCTAGGACGTCACAGGTATTCATGGATATGAAGGCGCAGACAGTTTGCTTTGTGGCCCCTGAAATTTGGACGACGTGTCTTGCTCGTTGGAAGAAAGGGGATTTCGCATGCCTTCAGCGGTAACAGCTGTAGCCGTTGTTGATCAAGGACTCATTTCCGCTTATGGAGACGGGGTCGCATGCTGTGCCGAAGGATTGCTTTCTGGACGTTCAGTCCTTGCTCGAGCAGGGGATACGTTTCCCGCGCCTTTACGAGAAATGCCTGTCGGAATTGTCTCTGGTCTTGGCTGTGGCAAAGGCCGGTTGATGCGACTCCTGGAGCGATTGTTAAGCGCGGAACATGCGATTCCTCCTGATGCCGTAATTTATGTTGCGACAACGGTTGGAGAGATTGACTGCTTGGAAATGGCCGTCCGTGCAGGTCTAGCCGAGAATGATCCTGAATGCCACGTGAGTACGCTAGGTTCGCGTGTCGCAACTCTGTTGAAACGACCGCCAGGTGAGGCACTGACCTTTTCCTCGGCGTGTGCATCATCGACGGCTGCGGTGGCCATGGCGGCCTCGGCTATTCGCCGTGGTGAAGTGACTTGTGCACTGGTCGTAGGATGCGATAGTATTTCGGAGTTCACCCTGTCAGGATTTGCTGCGTTGATGGCGCTGGATGCGCGCGGCGCACGTCCATTTGCAGCGGAACGTAAAGGTGTTTCACTCGGGGAAGCTGCTGCTTATGTCGTGTTGATGAGTGAAGAACGAGCGGCACATGAAGGCCATGATGTCCAGGGTTATGTTCATGGTTGGGGCATGACCTGTGACGCGAATCATTTGACGGGACCATCCCGTGACGGTATTCCGTTGGCGGATGCCATAGAGCAGGCACTCGCCATGTCTGGAATGACGGCTGATGATGTGGATGCGATTTGTGCGCACGGTACGGGTACTCTCTTTAACGACCAGATGGAGATGTTAGCGTTTCAACGTGTAATGAGGCAACGCAAGATCCCGCTCTTTTCAGTCAAGGGGGGTATGGGGCATACGTTAGGTGCTGCTGGGCTCGTAGAGATGCTACTTTCGTTGGAGTTTTTAAAACGTGCGACAATCCCGACCACGGTCGGAATGGATGTGGTGTCACCCGAGGCGCAGGGCTGGGTTTCGATGGGACCTCAAGCGATTCCGAAAGGCGGTATAATACTGACAACCAATTCTGGTTTTGGTGGTATCAACGTTACGTTACTTGTCGGACGCGAGCCTCCTTCGCCAAGGCTACGGTGGCCAAGCAGAGTGTGTTCTTACAGTGTCGCCACCGTGGAGGGTCACGCTGTGTCGTGGCTGAGGACGGTAACCTCGCCATTCGCAGGAGTGAGGAACGCTGCGACTTGTCCTCCAACCTTTATTCCGCCAAAGTATTTTGCTCGGTTTAGTGCGGATGCTCAGCGGGCGTCACTTGCACTCGCGGAAAGGCTTTCGAAAGAAGGTCTCTTCTTGGATCAAGAGCGCCTGCTGCGTTGGAATACGAAGGATTCCCCTGTTGCGCGTGTTGGCTTGTTGGTCTGGAATCATGAGGGTAGTTCGAAGGTGAATCGCGCCTATTTTACGGATTATGTGCTTTCGGGTAGCGTGTTGGGACGTGGCCAGCTTTTTGCGGCAACGTTGCCCACCTCCGTCGCGTCAGAGGTCGCTATTGCCTGTCGATTAATAGGACCACTCATGTACGTTGCAGATCAAGATGGCACAGATGTGGGTGCGCGTCAGGTTGCTGAACAGTGCCTTGCTGACGGACTTGCGGATGCCATGATTTTACTCGATGTCAGCGAAGCGGAGATCAAGATTGTTTTTATGAAAGAAGGTCGTGTATGAAGCTAAAGTTAATCTATCCTCGTTGGCCTAAATTACGGCATCAAACAGAGTTTCACTTGCCACCGCATGGGCCTGTCTGTTTTGCGGCGACGCTTCCGAAGGATGTGGAAATCATATTTGTCGACGAAAATGTCGATCCGCTGAACGTGGACGATTCTCCTGATCTGGTTGCACTATCCGTGATGCTGACCTGCCAGATGCCACGCGCATGGGAGATTGCGGATGCCTATCGCGCAAGAGGTATTAAGGTGATCTTTGGCGGGATTTCGACCATGCTCCATCCGGACGAAGTACAAATGCATGCGGACAGTGTCTTTTTGGGCGAGGCCGAAGGACGTATGGAAGGTGTGATTGAAGACTTCAAAGCAGGCCAACTCAAACCCGTTTATGATTATCTGCGAAATCCGCCGGATATCAGCCTCGTCGGACCCGCGCGTCGCGATATTCTGAATCGTGAGCGCTATAACTTTCGTGGTGTTCAGATGGTTGATTTAATTCATGCATCTCGCGGTTGTCGCTTTAACTGCTTCCCTTGTTGTACGCCTTTTTTGGGGGGGCGCGTATTCCGTCCTCGTCCTATCGATCGGGTTGTACAGGAGATGGCCAGTATCCCCAATAACCGTTTCTTTATTGTGGACAATTCATTGGCGCAGGACGGCCAATGGGAGAAGGAGCTTTTCCGTGCGATTGCACCTCTTAAAAAGAAATGGGTGTCGCATCCGATTTTGGATGATGATGAGGTACTGAAGCTTGCCGCAGAAGCGGGCTGCTGGTATGTGTATCAGGCGATCGCTGGCACGACGGAAGGCATGAAGCGACGGATTAAGCGGTTACATGATTTTGGTATTGGTGTTGAAGGAACCATCTTGCTTGGGCTGGACGACCAGACAGAGGATGATATTAAACGATTGGTTGATTTTTTGTTGGAACAGAAGCTTGACATGGCTGAGTTTACCGTACTGGTGCCGTTTCCTCATACGCCTGTTCGTGAACAACTCGAACGCGAAGGGCGCGTTTTGCATAATGACTGGATCCGCTATACCGGTTCCGAAGTGGTCTATCGTCCAGCCAAGATGTCGCCCGATACACTTGAAAAGATGTATCACTATGCATGGAATGAGTTTTATCGTGAAGCTGATCCTTCGACCCGTATGGCACGGTTGTTTCTGAATGTGCTTCACAAAGAGCTGAAGGATGGCATTGATCCTGAACGTGGGCGTGCACATAATCGTCAGCGTTGGGGCAGGAAGGATACTCCGTTATGAAAGTCCTTCTGGTATACTGCAATCCATCTCCATCGCCCTATCCCGTTTATCCGCTCGGGATGTCGGTGGTTGCTCATGCGCTTGAAAAGGCAGGACACGCCGTATTGCAGTATGACCTGTTTTCGCAGGACTTTAATTATGAACATCTCAAGGAAACGGTTACGAACGAAAAGCCGGGTGTTGTCGGTATTTCCTTCCGTAATCTCGACAACGTTAATGTTTGCGCGGAAGTTCACTATGCGCAGCATTTGCGTGGCGCGGTGGATGCGATTCGAGCAGTCTCATCGGCAAAGATTCTTTTGGGGGGCTCTGGGTTTTCCGTGATGCCTGAACGGTTGATGGAGGCCTCCGGTGCAGACTATGGTATCAGGGGCGAAGCAGAACGTACCATTGTCGAATGCATTGCGCTGCTTGAACAGGGCAAGGAGCCAGTCTCCCGCATCATGGAAGAGATGATCCCGCTGAATGCCGATACGATGTTGTCCGCTCATTATTCAGATGAGTTGTTGGCTGTGTATCAAAAAGGCGGGTGCGTGGTTCCGGTACAAACGAAGCGCGGTTGCCCCCATCATTGTGTTTATTGTACTTATCCTTTGCTGGAGGGGTACGTGGTACGTCCGCGCAATGTTGATGACGTCACAGCTGATATCCGTAATCTTATTTCTAAAGGCGTGAAGCAGATATTTTTCACGGACTCCATTTTCAATGACAGTTTCGGACATTACAAGAAATTGGTTGCGGCTATGGCGGAGCAGGGGATTTGCGTGCCATGGACTGGCTTTTTCCGTCCTGATTTCATCGAGCCTGATGTGATCCAGCAGATGAAAGCGACGGGGCTTTCGTCAGTTGAACTGGGGTCGGATGCTTCCTCCGATGCAACGTTAAAGGCCATGGGCAAGCATTTTCTCTTTAAGGACATTGAAGGGGCGCAAAAGAGTTTTATAGATGCTGGTATTACGGTGTCACATTACTTCATGATGGGCGGACCCGGTGAAACGAAAGCGACCGTTGAAGAGGGAATCGAAAATATTCTGCGTTTGCAAGGTGCCGCTTCCTTTATCTTTTTGGGTATTCGTATTTTGCCCGGCACCCCGCTTGAAAAGCGTGCTCTTGAAGAGGGGGTCATTCAGCCGGACACCGATCTCTTTATGCCCGTCTACTATTTCTCTCCTTCGATTCAGAAAGAGTGGCTGGACGAACGCTTGTTGAACGCATTTAAGAAGAACCGTCATGTTGTCTATCCGCCAAACGCTATGGACAGCGGGCTCGCCTTCCTGCACCGTATTGGTTATTCCGGTATGTCCATCGACATGTTGCTTGGAAAAAAGTAATTGAGTAAACGAATGGAACGTGTGGTACACAGTATTGGTATTCCTCGTGCTTTGGGGCATTACCTGTATCCAAAGCTCTGGGAGACTTTTTTCTCGGAGATGGGCATGAAGGTTGTCCTGTCGCCTCCGACATCCAGAAGAATCATTGAGCAGGCGGGATTAATCTCAGAAGCAGAACATTGTTTGCCGTTTAAGTTGTTTGATGCGCATGTGGCTGAATTGGTGGGGAAGGTCGATATGATTTTTGTGCCACGTATTCTCTCCATGCGCAAGAATCATCTCTCCTGTCCCAAACTCAGTGTGTTGCCAGACAATACACGGGCGCAATATGGCGAAGAGGTTCGAGTTCTCAGTACCGATATAGATATACGCAAGACGCCGCTGACAGAATCCATGGCGCATCTTGGTCGTTTATTGAACGTTGATAAAGCGCTTGTTCGGACGGCGATTGAATGTGCATTGGAAGTATTGAATCGCGAAGCTGGGACGACGATCTCATTGAATGAAAAGGCGACTTTGCGATTTCTCGTGATCAGCCATCCGTATAATCTGTATGATCCGTATCTGTCCGACATGATTTTAAATACGCTCGCAGCGCAAGGCGTTGGTGTCGATACATTATCTTTTGATCGCCAGGATATGGAGCCGAAGCCGCTCGTATGGGATATGTGCAGTGTGATGTACGAAGGGCTGAAGCAACTTGATCCGAAAACCTGTGCAGGCGTTGTGGAAATTAGTTCATTCAATTGTGGCTGCGATTCAGTCGCAGGTTATCTTTTTCGTGAGTTACTGAATGAGAAAAAGATTCCCTGCATGACCCTTGTTCTCGATGAGCATGCAGGTCAAGCGGGTATCGAGACCCGGCTTGAGGCTTTCGTGGATTCAATTAAGGAGCAACGCGATGCCATCACTCGCCATTGAGCCTTGGGGAAATTATTCATTAGGTCTGGCGGCATCCGTTGAATGCTTGGGCGTTACGCCGTGGTCGCTCACGAGCGTGACACCCGAAATTCTCAGACTCGGTGCTGAGGCATCTCCCGAGTTCAGTTGTCTTTCGTTTAAGGCGTCAACTGGATATTTTATCAAGGCAGCCATGGAAGGCGTGGAATACGGGGTCATGGTCAATAGCCGGGGTACCTGTCGCTTGCGCTATTACCGTATGTTGCAGGAGAAACTCCTGAAGGAACGTGGTTTTAACTTGTTTATGTTTGGACTTGGATTTGAAGGGTTCAAGCCGCCGATTATTCGACACTTTGATCCGTCGATGATCTCCTTTATCCGAAGTGGAAGTCGAGCACGCTTGAAGATTTTGACCATCGATGTCCTCGAGCGAGAAGCATGGGCGAGGCGGGCTATTGAATTGAATCCTGGCGATACAACTCGCGCGATGGATAAAAGTCTCGTGGACTTGGATCGCAGTCGCACCTTGCCTGAAATCCGTGCCTTTCGCCGGTCGATCAAAGAACGTTTCCAGAGCATCCCTGTCATTGCGTATGGTACGCCGTTACGCGTTGGACTTATTGGCGAAGCCACGGTATTGCGCGATCGATGCCTTAATCAGAATTTGGAAGAAACCTTGGGCAATCTTGGGGTGGAAGTGCGTAATTTTTTTCTGATGGGCGAGGAATTACGAAATATTTTTAATCTGAGTTTCGGGAGCGAAAACAGTCGTGCGGCGCTTCGAAAGTTGGCAAAGCCGTACTTGGGGACTCCTGTGGGCGGACATGCCATGGATTCGGTTGCGCATGCCATCCGTTGTGCACGGGAAGGGTATGACGGGGTTATACACGTTGCGCCAGTCGGCTGTATGCCAGAGGTCAGCATTCGGCCCATTTTGCGCAAAGTCAGTCAGGATTATAACATTCCCATTTATGAATGTTCCTTTGATGAACATACGAGTCATGTGGGCATGGCGACGCGTCTTGAAGCGTTTGTTGATGTTCTTCATGAGCGAAAAAGAAAATAATACAGACACATGAAACGAAATGTTTTTTTAGGCGTGGATGTTGGATCGATCAGTACCAATCTTGTGGTGATCGATGAGCAACAGGAAATCCTTTTTGAAACGTATGCACGTGTTGGAGGCAATCCCATTGTTTCTGTCCAGCGCGCGTTGCGGGAAGTTCAGATGGCTATTGGGGAACAGATTCATGTTGCAGGGGTTTGTACGACGGGCAGTGCGCGTCATCTTATCGGATCGGTGCTCGGTGCAGATGTGGTAAAGAATGAAATTACTGCTCATGCGCGTGCTGCCATTCACTTACACCCAGATGTGCAAACTATTTTTGAAATTGGTGGCCAGGATTCAAAGGTGACCATTGTGCGTAATGGCGTAGTTGTGGACTTTGCGATGAATCTCGTGTGCGCCGCCGGAACAGGCAGTTTTCTGGATTCACAAGCCTCGCGACTGAGTATGAGCGTTACTGATTTAAGTGAACAGGCTATGTTTTCTGCTGAGCCCACCAGTATTTCCGGGCGGTGTACCGTCTTTGCGGAGTCCGATATGATTCATAAACAACAAACAGGACATCGGCAGGAAGATATTGTTATGGGGCTTTGCCATGCCATGGTGCGAAATTTTTTGAGCAACGTGTGCACGGGTAAAGAGATTAAGGCGCCCATTGTTTTTCAAGGCGGGGTAAGCGCCAACAAAGGCATCCGGCGTGCATTTATGGATATTTTAAAAATTGACCCCATTATTCCAAAGTATAATATGGTGATGGGTGCGTATGGAGCGGCCTTAATCGTCTCTCGTGCGGATATTCAGGCAACGCGCTTTCGGGGTTATGAAATATGTGAACGGCCGATTCGGACGAAAAGTTTTGGATGTAAAGATTGTTCTAACCATTGTGAGATCATTGAACTGATTGACGATGAAAAGCTGATGAGCCGTAGCGGGGGTCGTTGCCGCAAATGGGACAAAGCGTTTTAATGAAGGGTTGATGTTTCTATTTTCTGTTCTGGGCGTGAACCAGCTCGGCCACAGCGCCCACCCCAGTTAGCGACGGCTATTCCGTCGCTGACGAGATACAGAATCTCGCATTCGTTTGCACAATGCAGACATCTGTCTTCTTCGATGGTGTATGACGGATGCGACCAGCCACGGAAGCGTGTAGGCTTTTTATGGACATGGGCTTTGGACAGCAACGCGGCTCCCAGTGCACCGCAGGATGTCGGATGGGGCGGTACTATAATGTGCGCATTCGGCAAGGCTACTTGGAAACACTTGAGTATGGCGGCATTGAAGCTGACGCCTCCTTGGAAAGAGATTGGACTTTCGAGGTGCTTACCGCCCGCGACGGTGCACAGGTAGTTTCTGACCAGTGCTTGACAAAGTCCAAGACAAATGGATGCCTTGTCATAGCCGGATTGTTGCTTATGAATCATGTCTGATTCAGCAAAGACCGAACAACGGCCAGCGATGCGCACCTTTTGTTTCGCAGTCAGAGCAAAGGCGCCAAAGGTTTCAATCGGTATTTTAAGGCGTGTTGCTTGCTGATCCAAAAAGGCACCCGTGCCCGCCGCGCAAACAGAATTCATTGCAAAATCAGAGACATCGCCATTTCTTAAGTGGATGACTTTAGAGTCTTGCCCGCCGATTTCAATAATCGTTTGAATATCTGGGTTCCAGAATTGCGCACCGATAGCGTGGGCTGTAATTTCATTCTTGATAACATCGCCACCTAAAATGGCTGCTGCCAATTGACGTCCGCTACCGGTTGTCCCGACTGAACCAATTTCCACGTCAGTAGGGATAACTAATCTTACTTCTTCAAGACCCTGTAATAACGCCTGCGTGGGATCCCCCATCGTCCGATTATAAGAATCAAATTGAATCTCTTGGTGCTCATCTAAGAGAAGAAACTTGATGGAGACAGATCCGACATCTACACCCATTGCCCATTTGCGCATCATGTAGTAGCATCCTTTCTACGAAGATTGTTTTCAACGCAATCTAAAAATGCCTCGACGCGAACTTCGATGTGGGCGGCTGAAGCATGTTCATCTACGGTCACGTGAAGAAAAGGGATGTTTTCACAGCGACGGCAGACGGACTGAACAATTGGAATGACGGCACTGTCGACACCGCAGGCGAACGACGAAAGATAAATGACGCCATCTGGGCGATCGGTTTTCAATGCTTGCGACAACGCACTGACGGACATTCCAGCATACGACCAATAAAGCGGATACCCCTCCACATATACACGGTTGAATGCAGACTGAGGCGAAATATTTAATGCGGTAGAAACCTTGCACTTATGCTTTTCTAGAATCGTTGGTAGGCCGATATTAATGAACGAGTCTCCTACAACATAAGGCATGCCCAATAACAAAAGATTGGAGTGCGGCGAACCTGCAAAAGTACGTGCAGGTGCTCGCCATTCTTTTTCCATTTCAGCATATTTATCCAGTGCCGTTTCATACGCCTGAGTGATCGCATCAGCCGTGCATCCATGGTGGGACAAGGTTTCCATGTCTTTTTCCGTTGGACCGACAAGAGGAGTCAGATGTATTGAAAGGATGGGGGGGATATTAGACAGGGTGTGCATGATCACATCGGGGAGTCCTGCGCAAACGGGACAAATATACATGTCGTTGAAGCGGTCTGTTAACCGAGGTATGAAGATCAGGTCAACCTGATGTTGTAACGCAATAATATGTCCAGAGACACTTTCAATCGGCAGGCAAATATCGCCAACAAATCGGCGTTGCTCCTGGTTGAAGTTGTCGCGTGAAAGGGGAGGGGAGATAATGACTTCGAAGCCAAGTTCTGTGAAAAAGGTTTTCCAGAATGGGCCTAATGGATAAAAGAGTAAACAACGAAGAATGCCAATTCTCATGGTATTATGGCGTTCCTTTCGTTGCTGTATTTTTTTTCATTTGCCGACGGAAGAGGTTTTCAACAAATGCTTCGATCCGTACATGTAAACGTTCCGAGCCATTTACGTCGTCTAACGTGAGGCTGAGAATAGGAAAGTCCAGATCATCCGATACACGGCGTAGCACATTTTCTGTTACAAACTCCATCATGCACGCAAAGGGTTTAAGATGGATCATGCCGTCATCGCCCCGTTTATGCGCCATCAATGCGTGACCGACATTTGCGGCAGCATCTCCGCCAATGTCCTCGGCCATATAAGGGCGTGCGGCGCGGATGGCGGTTGGGCGACCTCCCAGATGTCCGAAGCGGCCCAGTTTCATGCCATGAAGCATATAATCTGTTTGCCAGAGGACGCGGTAAGGTTCTGCCCCTAACTGGGCAAGGCGGCGTTCTAATTGTCCGTTGGAAAAAGGGTCGACTACGCAAAAGACCTCTCCTGCAATGACGACGCGGACAATCGGACGTTTTAAGTCCAGACGTACTCGGCTCATTTCATTTTTTGCCTGTGCGAGAGCAAGACGAACCATCCACGGGTAACGAGCGGAATGGATTTTTTCTGACCCATTCAGAAAAATAGCCTCGATGTCCCCAGGTTTTGACTCCCGCGCAAGTAGCCGATTCCGTTCCATTTCCAATGCTTCAACGGCAGAGAGTCTTAACATGCCCATTATAAATCCATAGCCCATGTTAAACCAGGAGATGTTCTTTCCAAACTTACGATAATACAAATCGCGGAAACGTTGCATATAGCCAGAACGTACACTGGTGTTATCGAAATCCACCCACCCTGACCCCAGTCCCATTTCTTTGATAAGAATACGGAGTCCTAAACTATACATTCCCAGTCGGCAGGGGCCACGTTCTGTAATCATGCCCACCGTATTGGCGCCTCTACGCATGGATTGAATAACGCTCCCCGCAATAAGCTTAAAAGGCAGGCATGCGCCTTCAGGGGCATGTTGCATGCCTAGATTGAGCGTCTCGTTGGAGTTGGGGAAGGGCACAACAAGCGGGTCATTCGTAAATTCAGCGACGCCTTCAATCAGATTTCCCATGGCGCCGATACTGGGATACGTTCCTGACATGAGCCCGTCTGGCATGCCATTACTGATGAGCCCGTGAAACTGAAGTTTCTCCTCACTTCGTTGGGGTTGCCCTCTGATGGCTCTTCGCGTATGGGTAGATGCACGCAAGGGTAAGTTATACTGTAGAGTTAGTACTCGTGAAAAAGTATTAATTTTGTATCAAATTATGAGCTGATTTGCAAGCTTAGCATGGAAGGGTGAAACCAGCAAAATGTCCCTACGGGTGCGATTCAACTTTGTTGAATCAACACCCGAGGTAGGATGGAGGAGGTAGGA
>JBAXOG010000035.1:0-33929 GCA_037133395.1 bacterium
TCAACTGACATTCGAAAGGCTATATGATTTTTTCGACAAACCGTGAAGAACCGGAAAAACCGTAAACATTTGTTTTGAATTGCCTTATGTGGGACATTTTGTGTATAATAGGGACAAAATGACTCTTTTTTTAGGGAGGTTGTGAATATGCCATCTGGATTTTTCGACAGGTTGGTAGCACGTATTGATAAACTGGATTCTGAAAGTCTTCAGACGCAGATGACGCGGCTGTCTCAAGAACGTATTTTTTTGGAAGCCATTTCTCAAACGATTCAGGAGGGGGTATTGGTCATCGATAATGAGGGTACACTGCTCTTTGCGAACCGAGCTGCAGAAAAGATGACGGGGCTTGATTTTTCAAGGACTAAAGGTCGTTCCGTATTGAGATTGCTTC
This sequence comes from bacterium, assembly GCA_037133395.1. Classification (GTDB taxonomy): domain Bacteria; phylum Verrucomicrobiota; class Kiritimatiellia; order RFP12; family UBA1067; genus CAIZQW01. Next base: position 395 of record JBAXOG010000035.1, read on the forward strand.
GGGATTGGGACTGGGAACATTTGTTGGATATGCCTTCCGAAGATGAACATGAGCAGCGTGAATGGATGCGTATCGTGACGCGCGAAATCGAAGTACATTATCCGGCACATCGATTTATCCATTTTTATGCGATGCCGTTTAATCAGTCGGATGTGGATGTTAAAAGCGTATTGATTATTCTGCGCGATGTGTCGAATGAACGGAAGCAGGAGGCATCGGTTATCGAGTCGGAGCGGATCAACGCAATCAAGAATCTGGCCGCTGGACTTGCTCATGAAATCGGCAATCCGCTCAATGCACTCAATATTCATTTGCAGTTGCTGTCACGGGAGTTATGCGAGGTTAAGGACGAGGCAGTGCGTAAGTCGTTGCAGGAGTTGACGGATGTCGCCCGCTCGGAAATTGCCCGACTCGATACCATCAACACACAATTTCTTGGGGCGATACGTCCGAGTAAACCCGTGCTGATGCCGGAATCCCCCTCGGAGGTTCTGGAGGAGACGCTGAAGATTTTAAAGAGTGAATTTAAGAACAGAGCCATCACTGTTTCTGTGGACATTCCGGAAGTTGTACCTTCTGTACGTCTAGACAGGCAGCAGATAAAGCAGGTTTTTTTCAATCTCATCAAGAATGCACTTGAGGCCATGTCGGATGGCGGCTCACTGCGAATTGTTTTCAGCGTCGGGGATGCATTTGTGGATATTTCGTTTATTGATTCGGGGATTGGTATTTTGCAGGAAGATCTCGGAAGTATTTTTGAGCCTTATCATACCACTAAGAAAAAGGGCAGTGGATTGGGGTTGATGATTGTCCAGCGTATCGTTGAAGACCATAATGGGGAAATCGAAGTCGCCAGCAAATCAGGTCAGGGCGCCTGTTTCAAAATCCGCCTTCCCCGCAATGAACGCCGTGTGCGCATGTTGAAGGAAAATCAGAGCGTATGATCATGGGTAGAAAAAATAAACAGCTTCTTTATCCCTCACCTGCAAAAGCTGCAATTGATGCAACGAAGATACAGAGCTTTGTCTCTTCGCATGCAAGAAAAATTGTGACGGTGGCACATGTCCATGAGGCATTGAGTGAATACATGCCATTCGTTCAGCGAGCATTCAATAAAGAGGGATTCGCGTTTTTAACCGAATACGAGTGCCCGAAAATTTTAAAGTCAGGCCAACTGTTGCTTTGGCCTTTAGAAGAACAAATTCCTCATCGTTTAGTTGTTCGCTCAGTAAGTTCTGTGGCTGTTTCATGTGAGCGAAAAAACATTGTTGAACAAAGACGGAAGGAGGTATCAAAACATACGGGCGCTGATGAAAAGGCGAAACTGGGTCAATTTTTAACACCGCGAGCGACATCCGATTTTCTTGCCTCCTTGTTTGACGGAAGAGGAAAGAGAGAATGCAGGTTACTTGATCCTGGTGCAGGAATTGGTTCATTAACAATAGCATTTTTGGAAAATGAGAAGCTTCAGTTTAGCCCCATTAAAATAACGGCTTGTGAAATAGACACGAAATTGCACCTTGATCTGGCCAAAACCTTGGAAGCTACGGATACTGAAATCATCACAAGTGATTTTATTGAGACAGCTGTTAATTGGTTGCAGTTTGAGCCCGAAAGACGATTTACTCATGTTATTCTTAACCCTCCGTACAAGAAGATAGCAACTTCGTCATCTGCCAGAAACTTGCTTCGGTGTGTAGACATTGAAACGGTCAATCTCTATTCAGCTTTTGTCGCATTAAGTATAAAATTGCTTGATGACGGAGGCCAACTCGTTGCAATTATTCCGCGTAGCTTTTGCAATGGTCCTTACTACAAATCATTTAGAAAGTTGATTCTAAGAGAGACAGCAATTCAACAAATTCACTTGTTCGACTCACGAAAATCAGCATTTAAAGACGATAACGTCCTGCAAGAGAATATTGTTATTAAGCTTGAAAAGTGTGCAAAGCAGGGTGATGTTTTGATATCGATGTCAGCAGATGACACCTTCCATGACTATCATGTCAGTTCATTTGCGTTTTCAGAAATTGTTAAGCCGTTGGACAAAGAACAATTTATCCACATCCCGACGTCATGCGCACCATGCCAGCTCGACCAGTTACCTGGACTCACGCATTCCCTGAGTGAACTGGGTGTATCGGTTTCAACAGGCCCAGTTGTTGATTTTAGAGTGAAGGATTTTTTGAGCCGTATGCCAACGCGGTTGACAGTTCCATTGTTGTATCCAGCACACTGTGGTTTGAATACAAGCGTATGGCCCAAGCCAGACATAAAAAAATCCAATGCCTTGATTATAGCTGATCAGACTAAGAAGTGGCTTTTCCCGCTTGGTTATTATTGTGTTGTTAAACGATTTTCATCGAAAGAGGAGAAACGCCGTATCTCGGCAAGTGTTATTTCACCAGGAACATTCGGGAATGTATTAGGGCTTGCATTTGAAAATCATCTGAATGTTTTTCATGAAGAAAAAAAAGGGATTTCAGCAGAATTGGCGTATGGCCTCTCTGTATATCTGAACACCTCTTTCGTTGATAATTATTTTCGGTGCTTCAATGGCCATACGCAAGTGAATGCAACAGACTTGCGGCAATTGTTTTACCCATCTAGGGAAATACTCATCAAACTGGGCAAATGGGCTATGACGCAAGAAGAGTTAACGGAGGAAAGAATTATGGATTGGATGAGGGCGACTTGTCGGGAAAAGTACATGCCTAATTTACGCGTGACGACTATCGCATCCGCATGCTGAAGGAAAAGGAGATGCAAATAAGTGGCTAAGAACAAATCAGTCCGATATCCGAATCCCAAGCAAGAGCAGTCTGCTCTGCTTGCAGTTCGTAATATGGTCTCCATGTATTCTCGACGAATTATTCTTGGGGATTGTTTACGAGAAGCGCTAGGTACCCACATGCCTAAGATACGCAGAACACTGAATAGAGAAGGCATCGTTTTGCTAACAGCACAAGAGTGTCCATCGCTTTTGTCGTCAGGCCAAATGTTATTATGGCCAGGTGATGAAAAATTGCCATTACGCATGGAAGATATTGTTCGATATGATTGTGATAGTCACGCTAGCATTACCTGCCAATGCGCACAAAAAAACGGGAAATTGTATTGTGGAGATTCTGTTGGGTGGCTGAAAACACTTTCTGGTTCAAGCGTTGATTTGGTCTTTGCGGATCCACCCTACAACATTAATAAAGCAGACTGGGATACTTTTGACAGTCATGATGTTTATGTTGACTGGTGTGAAACATGGGTTAGAGAAGTATCGCGTGTTTTGAAACCCAAAGGGACTTTTTTTATTTGTGGATTTCCTGAAATTATGGCCGACATTAAAACTCGTGTCGCTCCGCTGTTTAAAGGTTGCCGATGGTTAGTCTGGCATTACAAGAATAAAGCTAATCTGGGAAATGATTGGGGTAGATCACACGAAAGTATTGTTCATTTCAGGAAGACCGCAACATTCAAACTAAATGTTGATGATATAAGAATACCTTATGGGGCACATACGTTAAAATACCCGTCTCATCCACAAGCCGAAACAAGTGCCTATGGAAAAGGTAGTACCGTTAAACGAGATAATTGGTTGCCTCATCCGAATGGTGCAAAACCGAAAGACGTTTTTGATATTCCAACAACCTGTAATGGCATGGGTGAGAAGACGCCGCATCCGACGCAGAAACCAGAGGAACTTTTGCGAAAACTTATTTTGGCTGCTTCAAACGAGAATGATTTAGTCATCGATCCCTTTTCAGGTTCTGGGACAACTTTGGTCGTTGCAGAGCAATTGAAACGTAAGTGGATGGGGTGTGACTCGTCATTGCAGTATAATCAGTGGGCTATAGATCGGTTAAAGAATGTACAACCGAAATCAATTGAGGAATGGATTCGATTTGATCGCAATACAGCAGAAAGAAGGGAGTCGATTCGATGAGTTTAAGTCAGCTTGTGCGTAAGGTAACAAGGCCTAATTACTTTAACAATCTTCAGGCATATTATGATTTTTGTGCTTCTTATCTTGAATACATAGAGCAAGGTTTGCAAGCACGCATTGTGTCACAGAATGAGAACCATTATCAGTTTTTCCAGTATGGCAGAGATGGACATTATAACGTGACTCGGCCTATTAATACGTCATTGTTTTGTTCGGCAGAAAATTTTTCAAATAAATTAGAATTGTTTAAAAATATATTGTCTATGTTGAGAGACAGAGAAAGACCGCACGACGATACTGCGAATGCATTTAGGGAGGTGGTTTATACACTGCAACAATCTATTGCAGTAACGCTTGATGCCCTTTCTACTGGTAAATCGAATCAAGCACGCAAAAGAAACGGAGACATATTTGAAACACTTATACGGTTGCTGATCCAGGAATTGAATGTTATTTGTGAGTCAAAGGTAGTTCAGTTGCCAATACTGGACGAACGTGGAAATCAACTGCTAACAATGAGTTTTCAGCATGATTTAGTCTTAAAGAGAGAAAACGAAGTTAAGCTAATTGGTTCAGTTAAAACCTCAAGCAAGGATCGCATCGATAAAATATTTATTGATAAGTTGCTTTTCAGCCGTATGTCGGGTTGTTCAATTCCGCATATTGCAATTTTTCTGAATGATGTTCAACGGAAAAAAAGTATAAAGAGCAACCAATATGGAATCAATGCAACTTTTTTGGCTGGTCACTTTAAAGCATATTCGATTCGGCTTACGCCATTAGATGGTGTTTATTATTGTGATATACGTCCCAATATGGTGTCTGATGAAGTATTATCAAGTCATATAAGAACGATAGATAAACTATTTTTTGATGAATTATGGAACTGGATAGATTGAAGTTCATGTAAATTTGGGAGGACGGGAATGAATAAACCAATGATACTCGTCGTGGATGATGATAGAAACACGCGTGAGGGGTTGCAGCGTGGGTTGCAGCGACACTATGAGGTGCGGACTGCGGAGAGCGCTGAGGCTGCGTTGGCGGTGCTGGCGCGCGAGCCAGAGGTGGCGCTCATGTTGTCGGATCTAAGGATGCCCGGGGTTGATGGGCTGGGTCTGCTGCAACAAGTGAAGAAGCTCTATCCGGAGCTGCTATGTGTTTTACTGACCGCTTATGGTTCTGTTGAAACAGCCGTTGATGCGATGCGGCAGGGGGCATACGATTTTCTGATGAAGCCCGTTGATCTTGACCATCTGGATATGCTTGTGGCGCGTGCCTTGAAGACGCGTGCTTTGGAGCGTAAAGTGGAAACATTGGAGACGCAACTCAATGAGCGTTTTGGTCTGGAACAGATTATCGGCGAATCACCAGCCATGAAGGCGGTTTTTGATATTATTCGGTATACGGCTCCGACACAAGCCTCGGTCTTGATACAGGGCCCCAGCGGAACCGGCAAGGAGCTTGTCGCCCAAGCGATCCATCGGCTGAGCGGACGCAAGGGAGCCTTCGTCGCAGTCCATTGCGCGGCATTATCCACGACGCTCTTGGAGAGCGAATTGTTTGGTCATGAGAAGGGGGCCTTCACGGGCGCAACGTTGCAGCGCAAGGGCCGCTTTGAGCTGGCCGATGGGGGCACGCTCTTCCTCGATGAAATTTCGGAAATTGAACCTGCGATGCAGGTGAAGCTGCTGCGTGTGCTGGAGGAGCGGACCTTTGAGCGTGTCGGCGGTGAAGAGAGCATCAGCGTGGATATCCGTATTATTGCGGCAACGAATCGCGACTTGGCTGCGTATGTGAAGCAGGGAAAATTCAGAGAAGACCTCTTCTTCCGTCTGAATGTTGTGGACATTATGCTTCCCTCGTTAAAAGAGAGGGTGGGGGATATCCCGTTGCTGGCGGTTCGCTTTTTAAAAGAATATGCTGAACAAAATACCAAGAAGATTGATGGAATTACTCCCGAGGCACTGGTGTTGCTGACACATTATGCGTGGCCAGGGAATGTCCGTGAATTGCGCAATACCCTGGAGAAGATGGTGGTCCTTTCGCAGGCGAGTTGTCTGGATGTAAATGATGTGCCTCTGAACATTCGTGAAGCTATCAAGCATGTGGATAGCCAAGCGACGGAAGCTGCATTGGTCGATGGTTCGCTTGCGGATACCGAAAAACAAAAAATCCTTGCCGTCCTTAAGAAGAACAATGAGAATCGAACGCGTGCCGCAGAGGAACTCGGCATCAGCCGTCGTACGCTTCATCGGAAGCTGAAGGAATACGGTGTGAGCGAAAAGGGTGCTATAACTGATTGATCATTTCGAGGACAATGCGTCCGGTGATGGCAAGGCTTTCTGCTGAAAGCTTGTCAAGGGTGTCGTAGGTGGTGTGCCAGTAATTATTATTTTCTGGCGCGTCGCCATATTCAAAGTCAATCAGATCCACAGCGGGGAACCCTTCATCGAGGAAGGGCTGGTGGTCATCAAGAATCCCTCCGTCATAGAGCGCGATATGATCGCGGTCGCCTGTTGCGTCAGCCGCGCGCAACGCACAGGCACGCAGAGCGCCGGTTCCGTTGTGAGACAACTGGATATGCAGGTCGCGATCACCGATCATGTCCACGAGGATCACGGCTGCAATATCCTTCGCTTGGGCTTTCAGTTTTCGCGCTAGATGTCGGCTACCATGCAAACCATCCTGCGCATCAAAATTAAACCAGCACTCTTCGCCGTCTAGGAATGCGATGTGAATGGTATCGCGAGGTGTGCCAGATGCAGCGATGATACGAGCCAGCTCCAACAGCAGCCCTGTTGAGGAACCGCCATCATTCGCACCTTGAAATACTGGACGGATACCGCTTTTGGTATCAAAGTGCGACAGGAGGAGGATTGTTCGTGTTGATTGTCCTGCGATGATGGCTTCAACATTATGGAAGGATTGATCACCTTTTGGGGTTTTGTCCATAAAGGTGTCGATTGTTGCGTTCTGCAGACCGCTTGAAATGAGTTTTTCTTTCAGCCATTGTGCGGCGTGCTCAGCGCCAGGGGTCATGGCATCACGAGGTGTACAGGCTTGGACAAAGGTAGTCACATTCGATAACGCCTGTGTACCGTGTTCAGCGGTGAAGATGAGACGCTGTGCGGCGACGTGCGCAACAGGCGTATTTTTCTGACAGCCCATGAAGAGCAGACACGCGGCGAACAAGCATAATTCTATTTGGGGTTTACTCATCTTCTATTTCATGTAATAGCCAGAAACTCGCCATTGGCCGTCTTTGTCCAGCATGGGTGTAATTGTCTCAAGGGCAACTTTCTTATTCTCGAACGAGGCATTGAATTGGATGATGACATATTCTCCGTCTGGAGCTCCGGGCAAAGCAGTTCTGTAGCTCTTTGACTTGAGCTCTCGCGAGATGTTTTTTCCAAAAGGTTTTCGTCCCGACTGCATAACCTGTACCCATTGCCCCTTCTGTACAGCCCCCTTGAAGTACTGTGCTGACTGATCCCAGCTCTCCGCATACTTCTCACCGTCCACCAGCGACAGCCAAGCCTTGGCCGCATCAATCGCAGCTGTTTCCGCTGGAGGGTTGCTCTTGGAATTACAACCCCAAAGAGCGACCAGCGCGACGAGTGACAGACATACTACTATTTTTCTCATTTTTATATCCTTTCGTTTGTTCCATCTTTTCGCTTTTCAAGATTCTAACATCCCAATGAAGTAATCTTTAATATGCTGCCTCTTGGTTCTCGTGAAGGTCATCGGCTTTGTTCACAATCAGATCAGCCGCTTTCAACAGGGCAAGCTCCGGATAGCCATAGCGTGAGGGGGAGTGGTGGTTGCCAATAATATTTTTTACGATCTCGATTTTATCCGCAGGGAAGCCGATACCTTTGAGCAAAGCCTCTGCTACGGCTGGCCCGTATTCTTCCTGAGTCTTGCCGTTGTTGTATCCGTGTTTTATTTCAGAAACTTTAATTCCGACATCATGTAGCAGCGCTGAGGCAATAGCAATTTCCGAATCGCACCCGGGAAATTTGTCTATCAGACAATCGGTGTAGTGAAGAACGCTCAAGGCATGATCTATCCTCCGGTCATCGCTACCGAAGTATTCAATCAGTACGCGTGCAAGTTTTGCTCGTAGAAATTTCATGATCGTGCACTAAAAACTCGATAAAGGCAATCAGGCGTTAGCTTCTGCGGTTTTTTGCTCTTGGAGGAGTGCGTTAAGTTCGGTGGCGTCGCGTTCCCATTCTTCGGTTTGGTGGGCGAGTTGGTCTTGCACGAACTTAACTTTACGGTTGGTTTCGCCGAATTTGGTCTCGGGTGAGGGATTGAAGAGGACGGCGGAGAGCTTTTCCAGTTCAGCTTCCAGTTCTGCGATCTTTGCCTCAGCCTTGGTGACCTTCTCTCGCAAGACTTTGATCTTGGGCAACCACTTGGTACGCTCTGCGGCACGGGCCCGTCGTTGATCTTTGTTGGACAGGGTTGCGTTGTCCGCGTCAAACCGGGGTGCCACGGCTTGTTTAACCGCTGGCTTTCCAGCATCAAGTTCGGCACTCTTTTCACGGTAGTAGTCATATCCGCCGGGAAAACGGCGGACACCTGCGGGTGACACTTCAATGATCGATGAAACGGTGTTCCGCACAAATTCGATATCATGGCTGACCAAGCAGATTGTGCCGTCGTATTTGCGAATACAGGCTTCTAGCGTGGTGCGGCCCTCAAGGTCAAGATGCGTGGTCGGTTCATCCAAGAGCATGAAGTTTGTCGGATCAAGGAAAAGACGCAGGAAGGCGAGACGTATCTTTTCGCCACCACTCAGGACGCCTGCGGGCTTGCCGATATCTTCGGATGAAAATCCGAAGGCACCCAATTGTGAGCGCAGTTCTTTTTCCGTTGCACCAGGTTTGCATCGTTTGGCACATTCAAAGACAGAAACATCCGCCGGGATCGTTTCTGAGAATTCCTGTGACAGATATCCCGGCTGGACCTTGTGTCCGAGGGTGCAGGTTCCGGCCGTGGGCTTGCGCGTGCCGGCCATGATGCGCAGGAGTGTCGTCTTGCCCATGCCGTTAAAGCCCACGATGGCGACCTTTTCGCCGCGTGCGATGGTGATGTCCACATTTTTTAAGATCATCTGCGTTCCGTCATACGAAAAATCAACGGAGGTGAGGCGGACGATTTCAGCGCCGGAATGGGGGGCAGGGGCAAGGCGCAGATAGCCGGCCGCCAGGCTGCGCTTGGGAAGGACGACAGCGGCCTCGTCGATCTTCTCAATCATCTTCATGCGGCTAGCCGCCTGAGATGCCTTGGAGGCCGTCGCTTTGAACTGGTCGACAAAGCGTTGAAGTTGATCGCGGCGGCGATCTTGGTTTTCTTTGGCGGCGAGCAGATTGTTCCAGCGTATTTCACGTTCGCGCAGATAGAAATCAAGGTTGCCACTGTAACGGGTGGCGGTGTTGGCATCGACTTCGACCGTGAGGTTTGTCAGCGTACGAAGCAGGTAGCGATCATGCGAAATGAGCATGAGTGTACCTTCGTATCCCTTCAGAAAACGTTGAAGCCATTCAACGGCAGGAAGGTCAAGGTAGTTTGACGGTTCATCGAGGAGGAGCAAATCTGGATGCGAGGCTAGGACGCGGGAGAGTTCCGCGCGCATTTGCCAGCCACCGCTGAAACTCTTAAAGGGTTTGTCAAAGGCCTCGACTGGGAAGCCGAGTCCACCCAAGGAGATTTTGACACGGGCTTCGATTTCATAACCGCCGAGGTGTTCAAATTCGGTTTGGACATCGCCTATTCTAGTGAGCAGGCGTTGACGGTCTGCTTCGGCCTTCGTGGAAGAGAGTTCATGCTCAAGCGCATGGATTTCATGCTCCATCTCCCCAAGGCCTGGTATGCCGCGCAGCGCATACTCAAGAAGCGTCTCATCGTCGGTGTCCGCGACGAGATGTTGGCGGATGTGTCCGATACGCGGTGATTCCTCTATGTAAACATCGCCCGAGTCTGGGTCTGCCTCCCCTAGGATTAAGCGAAAAAGCGTAGACTTTCCTGAACCATTCGGACCGATAATGCCAACGCGTTCGGTTTTGTTGATGCGGAAATTGACGTTTTGGATGACTTCTTGTGAGCCATAGCGGACACTGATATTGCGAAATTCAATCATGGTTTCTGTTTCGGGGCTTCATTGACGGGTTGCATTTGGTTAGTAAACAGCGTAAAGAAAGTATCTTGCAATGCCTCGCGATCCTCGCGAAACGCCTTCTGCAAGGAGGCTATTTCATTGGCAGCTAAGCGAATAGAGAGTGCGGTGGTGTTGTTTGCTTCGCTTGTCAGCCAGAACTGGAAGCCGTCTGTTAAGGATGAAAAAAGTTTTTTTGATTGAATATCAGAGGAGGCGAGCATGGCAATGAGTTGCCGGAGGAATGCAAGGGTAGAGACATCGCCGGCTGCAATAATGTTTGGGGAGGAACTATAGGTCATGATGCGTTGCTTGAGTGTTAGACGGGGGATGGGGAAGGGGCAATCTGGGCATTCGCTTTCAATCGTGCTTGCGCTACTGGCGACCGCGATGAGATGACCATTCTTGAGGGTAACTTCGAGTACGGCATTGCGCAAAAAGAGGGGCATAACGGTTGCGACAGAAATGGATGTTGTTGCTGTTGGAGCGTTTGTGGTGGGTTGTTGCTCCGCGGGTTGATACGTCAGGGTATAACGTTCGAAGACTTGCTCGAGCATCTTTCGGGTTCGTTCATGTTTGAGTCGGAAGCCCGTTTTGTTTTCGCGGGTAGCGAGCTTTTTGATAGATTCTCGCGTGGCGTTCTCGTTTGTAACTGGAGCGATTTGGACAAAGCTCATGCCTTCTCTATTCTGTGTTGGCACGAGATAAAACAAACGTTCTCGACCCAAGAAAGGTTGGAGATCCGCAAAGATTGTTGCAAAGGCATTTGTTGTTGATGGGGTGATAACGGCGCTCCAGTTTGTTTTTGCAGGCTCCGTGTAGAGGGTTGAAAAAATTGCATTTTCAGGGATGGCATTCCACAGCTCGGGTTTAGGGGCTGGCATATCATTGAGAAGCGTATCCAGTACAGACAATGCTTTGGGTTGGACATACAAGGTCACTGTACACCCGCGGCCGTCAGGATTGATGCCAAGGCCTGTATAGGCGCATGAATGAACAAGCGGTGTGTATGGATTATCCTGTGTCTTGAGCGGCAGCAGCTCGGCAAGGATGCGCGGGTTGAAGTTGAGACGCAGCGTTTCATCTGTTTTTCGGGGCAAGAAGGAGGCGAGTCCGATCGGTTGTGCTTGAAGCCAGGCTAAGAGCGCGCGTGAGGGCGCAAGGGTAATTGTCCGGTTGGCGTCCTGAACGACCACGCATTCCGGACTGTTTGTCGAGACCGGCACAGAATAGGTTGTTGTGCCCAAAAGGCTGCGTTTTGACTTATACGCATTAAAAAGATAGGCATCCAGTGCCTTGGTGTCGCGTTTGAGTGGCAAGACCGAGATGGGTGCGGGATTGCCATACGTGCCTAATGGACGGGTACTGTCCGCAACCCAGAAGACGCGAAGGGTCTCGCGTTCATTGATACACTCAAGAGAGGGCAACATGAATAAGTTTTGAAGCAGGGAGGTTTGATCCTCTTCATTGCCGGGCAAGGCTGCAGTCTGGGTAAATGCGCTAATACTAAGCTGGAGCGATTGAAGGCTGTCGGTCTCAATCGTCGCAACCCAAAGCTGTTCCGCTCGTAGGGTGAGACACAGGCAACAAAGGATAGGTACTAAAAAAGAATACTTCATAAACAGTGATTAGAAGGTGGGCTGGCGTTGCTTACGGATGGGTTGGGGTTGATAAAAGGTCAAGACGACCAACTTCAGTTGTTCAAGAAGGTCAGGTTTAGCAATCGGGGCTGACGACCCGACTGTTTTGTTGTTGATATTGGCCGACACATAAACAAGGGCTGTCTCGTTTGTGGACAAGATCGACGTCTCAGTCATGAAAGGGATTTCCTCTGGCTTTACAAACATACCCGCATTGACGAGCGATTGGAAAATAAGTGCGACGTCATCCTCTGAAAGCGTAATGCGTTTTTCGCGGATGTCTTCCCAGTTTTCGTTCTTGTTGTTTGCGGCAAAGGAATTTCCGACTAAAGCGCTTGTGCCGTCGCGTACCGTGACCATGCCGTTTCCGTCAATGCGTAAACGTATGCGTTGTTTGCTACCCGTTGTTTCATACTGCCGGATTTCAACCCAGTTCAGCCCAGACTTTTCGACTTTAAAATAGGGCTCGTCCATGCCGCTGTTCCAGCGGCAACCCGTAAAAAGAATGATGAATGATGCCAAGAGGGGATAGATGAAAATTTTCATGGTGATACTATGCTATGAAACCCTGAAATGAGCAAGTCGAAAGAGCGGAAAACGCTAAGATTGTCTCGACAACAGGGGTGAATGGGCTTGACGTGCCAACGCACCATTCGGTATTGTTGGGCAACAGGGAGTAAGGATTTGGAATGTTATTAAGCGTGGAACATTTGAGTGTGGCGTATCCAGTGCGCGGACAAGCACCGTTTGTCGCGGTTCATGACGTTTCGTTTACCGTGGATGTTGGCCAATCATTCGGTGTTGTTGGGGAGAGCGGTTGCGGTAAAACGTCAATGGCAAAGGTACTGATGGGACTCCATCCGCCTTCTGCGGGGCGCATGATCTTTGAGGACCAGGATGTTGGCCAGATGAAGGGCCCTCAGTTTAAAGCGTATCGCAGGTCTGTGCAGATGGTTTTTCAGGATGCCGCGGGATCGCTAAATCCGCGGATGACGGTGCAACAGATGCTTGGTGAGGTTTTAAACGTTCATCGGATGCGGCCTGCGGATCAGATTCAGCCGCGTGTGTTGGAATTGCTCGACCGTGTGGGCTTGTCTCCGGATGTGCTTCATGCTTATCCACGGGAGATGAGTGGCGGGCAGTGTCAGCGCGTGAGTATCGCACGGTGTTTGGCACTGGAACCCCGCCTGATTATTGCGGATGAACCCGTGAGTGCGTTGGATGTTTCCGTGCAGGCCCGTATTCTCAATTTGATTCGTACGCTCCAGACGGAGTTAAATCTGGCGGTGATCCTGATCTCTCATGATTTGGCAGTGGTTCGCAATATCTGCGACCGCGTTGCCGTGATGGTTCAGGGGCAATTCGTGGAGACCGGTGAGGCATCTGACGTGATGGATCACCCGAAGCACGCCTATACCCAGACCCTGCTGGCGGCGGTTCCTGATATTGGACGGGCGTTGCATAAACACGCATAGTTACGCGGTCCAGAATATCCAATATCCAAGGGAACAACTTCGACCGTTGGATATTCCGTGTTTAGGATTGGATATTCAAGTGTTTAATCGGCCTTGAGGGTGATGAAGAAGGTGCCGCGTTCGCTCTTGACGCGTAACAGGAGACGCTTGTCGGATTTTTTTAGCTCTGTCAGGAATTGGCGCGTGTTGCTAACCTTCTTGCGGTTGATCTCTACGATAAGCATGCCAGGTTGCAGGCCGGCTTCTGCTGCGGACGACCCTTGTTCGACCTCGGAAACAATGACGCCATCCTCTGAGTCGAGTGGGAAGCGTTTTGCAAGATCAGGGGTCAGATTCTGAATTTGTAAGCCATATTTTTCAAGGGATCCTTCTTGGACCTCAGCAGGGGTATCTGATCCACCTTCTTCTGGGAGGCGTTCAACCGTTACGGTGATCGTTTTTGTCTTTCCGTCCCGGAAGATCAGTAACTTTGCTTTTTGCGCTGGCGCGATGGTTGAAATTGTTCTGCGAAAGATTGCCGGGTCTTGAATTTTTTTGTCGTTCAGCTCCATAATGATATCGCCGCTCAGAAGGCCAGCCTTATCAGCAGGGCCATCCTTTTGCACATCGGCAATCAGTACGCCTGACTTTTCTTTATAACCGAAGGATTGAGCCATTTGCTCGTTTAGTTCCTCGGGATTCATGTAGATGCCGATATAGCCGCGTGTCACTTTTCCGTGCGAGACAAGCTGCTCCTTGACCTGCATCGCCATGTCAATCGGCACGGCGAAGCCGATACCCATGGTGCCACCGTTCTGGCTGAAGATGGCGGTGTTGATGCCAATCACTTCGCCGTCGATGTTCAGGAGTGGACCGCCCGAGTTGCCTGGATTGATAGCTGCATCTGTTTGGATGAAATCTTCGTAGTCCGTAATTCCCATGTTGTTACGTCCCTTTGCACTGACCACGCCCACGGTCAATGTCTCCTTCAGACCAAACGGATTACCAATGGCGATGACCCACTCGCCGATGTCAAGTTTGGTGGGGTTTCCGATGGAAAGACAAGGGAAGTCTTTGCCCTCAATCTTGATCAGGGCGACTTCCGTCTTGCTGTCCGCACCAATGCGTTTGGCAATAAATTCGCGGCCGTCCATGAGGCGAACGGTAATCTTTTCAGCGTCTCCAACAACATGGGTATTGGTCAGGATAAAGCCGTCCTTGCTAATTAAGAAGCCTGAACCCTGTCCAGTCTGTTTGTACATCTGTTGCGGCTGCTGGCGACGTTGTGGTTGTTTGTGGCCATGACTTCGTGGCATGCCAAAGCGCTCCATCATGCCTTCGTCGAAGAGTTCGTAGGGGTTGTTAAAAAAGAGTTGTCCTCCACCGATGGCAATTTGTTTTTCTACCTGAATGAATACGACGGCCGGCCTTGCTTGGGTTGCGACTCCCGAGAATCCCTTACGAAAATCGCTCTCCGCCGCATTCGCCATACGCGATGAGGAAAAGAGAAGGGTTGTGATAGTTAGAACGGATAATAGGGGTGATCGTTTCATAATGAGTCTCCTGCTTTATAATGAACGTGAAATATTAAGCATAGGGTGTGCCAATGCATCTGCGATTGTTGTCTGGGGCAGATGGGCTGGGCGAATAGGCTTCCTGTTCTCTAGCGGTCCAGCAGATATCGGACCGCTAGTTTTCCACACTTCTCTTTGGTGTACAGGCGAGGACACCTATACGCCCAGGATTTGCAAGGACAAAAAAGCACTTTTGCCTGCGTCAAAGTGGCGCGCACGACTTCTTGTAGCAGGTCTTTAGTATTCGAGGATGCTGTTGCCGATCGTCTCGCGAAGGATGGAGTCGCTCGGGACTACATTCGGACTGAGCGCGGAGAAATTATGAAGCATCCCCGAAAGGCGGCGAGCCTCGAGGTATTCTTTATCCCAGGACTTCACTTGGTTAAGCAAGGGGGAGGCAAAGGGCTTGAGCACAGCCAGTTCGTAGTCAAGTGCGGAGTTAAAGACCGCATCGGCGAGGTTCTGGAACGGATAAATCCATCGTTGTTCGCCACGCGAGACCGACTTCCAGAGGCGTAGCGTTTGAAGTGCACTGCGGTTGCGTTGCTGGTAGTCGCGGACGAGACGACGGATGATCCGCGTGTCGTTTGTCGAGATGCGATTGCTACTGTCAATGCCCAGTTGTGTCAACGTATTGAGATAAATCAGGAATTTGTCTTCGCGGGGGACATCGGAAGTCAGGCGAGGATTAAGACTGTGAATACCTTCCATAACAATGATGCCGTTTGAGAAAAGCCGGGTGAACCGATCTTGGTCAAAACCTGTCTTCGTTTTGAAGTCAAAGGAACGCATCTTAACCGCTTCACCCTGCATCAATCGAAGCAGGTCGTTGTTGAGGCGCGGAAGATCCATGGCTTCGATATGCTCGTAGTCGAGATTGCCCTGTGCATCTCTGGGGTTAAGCTCGTCCCCTAAAAAATAGTTGTCGGTGGAAATGAGCAAGGGGTTGAGTCCGCTCACGCGCAGATGGGTGATGAGGCGCTTGGCGGTGGTGGTCTTGCCTGCGGAAGAGGGCCCTGCCAATAAGACGAGTTTCACGCGCGGTTTTTGGTTCACGATCCGGTCGGCAATCTGCGCCAGTTTACGACTATGGAGTGCTTCAATGGTTTGGACAAAATCACCTGCGCGTTTTTCAAGGATAGCCTGGTTGAGCTGACCGACCGTCGTGATGCCGACAATCTTTCCCCAGGCGATGTGTTCTCGGTAGACATCGAAGAGTCGTTCGTAGGGCGAGACAGGTTTAAGTTCGTTTGGCGACTCTGATGCGGGCACGTTTAACACAAAGCCCTCAGCATGTGGAACCACGTCGAAAAGCTTGAGTAATCCAGTTCGCGGAACAAGGGGCGTCTGACTTAAATCGCGAAACTCGCCACAACACGTCATGCAAACCGTTGGCGGATTCCGGTGTTCAAGTAAGTTCAATTTATCAGTCTGTTGGGTTTCCTTGAAACAATTGACGGCCGCTTCATACGAAACAATGTCGTAGGTGATGGGTAAGTCTTGTTGGACCATTTCCATCATGGCAGCTTTTAACATCTGTACGTTTTCAGTAAGCGCATGTTCAGCCAGATCCGGCCATTCCACGGTGCAATAGAGACCCGACCCAATGGAATTTCGTACACGGCATTCGCAGGCTGGAAAGAGTTCATGAGCCGCTTTCGCCATGAGGAAGCTCAGGGAGGCGCGATAAACAGTCCATCCCTGTTCATCGGCAAGGGTCAACGTCGTGAGCGTGGTGTCTGTGATCAAGGACTGGCTCAGGCTGAAGATCATGTTGTTGGCGATAACGCCCAACACGGGGAGTCCGTTTTTGTCTATGGAGGGTACAATATCACGAAGCAGGGTTCCTGCTGATACTGTGATTGGAGCATGTCCATTACAAACGACGGTGATGGCTTTCATTTTTCTTCACTACTCCCTTCGTAGAGTTCAAAGACAACCATGCGGCATTCAATAGGGCCGTTGAAAAAAGGGATGCGCTTAATAGAACGTAATCCAATTCGGCGCGACATCTCCATATTGCCCGTCAATACACAGCCGATATAGCCTGTACACTTCTGCTTAAAGAAATCACCAATGCGATTATACAGCGGTTCAAGATCTGTTTCGCTGCCCAAACGCTCGCCGTATTCCGGATTCAGGAAGATGGTGCCCGGAGCAGGCGGAAGGCGTGTGGAGGCGAAATCGCCTGTGCCAAAGGTAATGTGTTGCGCCACGCCCGCGGCGATGGCATTGGTGTGTGCAGTCTCAACGGCTTCCGGATCGATGTCCGTGGCGATGATGGGCGGTAAGCCTGTCGTGTTCTCATTCGCATGCGCTGTGGCCACCATATCCTTCCAGATTTGTTCGGGGGATGCGCCGAATCGTTGGCGCACACTCGCTCCTGCGCGTTCCCCAGGGATTGTAATACGGTAACCCTTGATGGCCATGAAGGCAAAATGACTCTTAAAGCTGCCAGGTGCGCGTTTCATGGCGATGAGTGCAGCCTCGATGGCGGGTGTTCCGCTACCACACATGGGCGAGATAAACGGTGTCTTGCCCTCCCATCCAGAGGCCAGCACACAGCCGGCGGCAAGGGTTTCCTGCATCGGTGCCATGCCAGGGAGTTTGCGATAACCACGCTTAGAGAGCGGTTCACCTGTTGTGTCAATGTAAACAGTAAGCTCGGTATCTTGCCAGTAAACGAAAATGGCGGCGCCATGCGTTTCACGTCCGGAATCAGGACGGCCACCGCAGATACTACGCATCTTGTCGGCTATGGCGTCTTTCGTTTTGAGCGATGGCATGCGCGTATCCTGGATGGTGTCGTTGCGGACAATCGAGTTGACCGTAAAATAACCATCTGCTTCCAATAAGTTTTCCCATTCAATGGAATAGACCACATCATAAAGTTCGCGTAAATGGCGGCAACTGGTTCGGAGTAAGGGCACCAACACGCGATGAGCCGTGCGTAATTGAAGATTCAGGCGCATCATGTCGCGCATGGTTCCTCGGATAACAACATAGCTTTCCGTTGTATCGACAATGGAATAGCCCATTTGTGTTAATTCGGCAGAGGTTTGCGGAACCAGTCCACGAGCGCAGGAGATGATGAGCGGATACGTATCTTTCCAGAAATTCATTTTTATAAGTTGCCGAAGTTGTTGATATTAAAATGTGTAGGTTTTTAATTTAACACATTCCAGTGTCACTTGTGTAGGAAAATATGGGGTTTATTACTGAGGAATGTCATCCTCGCCTTTGATCACGCGGAGTTGCGTTTCGAGTTCGATCAGTTCTTTTGACCAGAAGGGGTGAGATCCCCAGCCGGGGTTATGATGAAGAAAGGATACGTCCTTCGCTTGCTGCGCACACCAGGCCAGATAGTAGGTCATACGCATGGCCCGCAAGGGTTCGATCAACGCTAGAGTGCGTCGATCAAAGGCGCGGAAGGTCTCGTATCCCTCCAGCAGTTGCTCCATCTCTTCACGGGCGTCCTCAAGGCGCCCGGGCAGGAGCATCCAGAGGTCTTGCACGGGTGGCCCATTCATCATGTCATCGAAATCAATCAGGAAGACTCCAGTGTCTGGCCGTTCGAGCACATTGGTGTGCTGGCAGTCGCCATGTAACCGGATGGTCTCAACATCGTTGAAGAGCGGCTCGATGGTCTCCAGCAGGTCCGATCCGAAGCGCTCCAGCCGTTTTGCTTCACGGGCGTCCAGAAAGTCATGGCTGAGTAGGTAGTGGAGGTCGGCGGCCGTGGTGACGGACGGATGGAAAGTCAGACGTGCGGTGGCTTTTACCCGCTCGCCAACGCAGTGGACGCGTGCGAGCAAAGAGCCCAGCCGGCCCCACAGGGCGTTGCCGGGATCAGCGGGTTCGATGGGGCGTCCGCCACGTCGGGGAAAGAGCTCAAAGGCGATACCGTCGATATCGCCGAGTGTCTCGCCATTGACGAAAGCCAGTGGCGCGATTACGGGGATCTCGTCATCGGCGCAGGCTCGCACAAAGGCATGCTCATCCAGCAGCGCCTCACGGCTCCAACGTCCGGGCCGGTAAAATTTGGCGACGAGATGCTCACCCGAATCCAGCGCGATCTCGTAGACGCGGTTGATGTAACTGGGTAAAGGGCGGATAACGCCCGTGCAGCGTTGCCGGACAGCGTCCTCGACCGCATCCAGGACCCGGTCGGGCGTCAGTGATGAAAAATCAACATTCATGCGTGTGGACCCTCAATAATCATTGCTTCTCCCACGTTTTGACTGCACCCGGTACAACATGAAACAAGGGATGAGGTTCGGGTATCGCAATGCTTTCATATTTCTTGGCAACAGATGGAGATCGCACGCGTAACTTGGCATTCAAATGTCCCCATTCGAAAAGTAATTGCCCTTCGGTTTCAATGATAGGGTACTCCAGCCGTGGTGGTAGGATTTTGGAGGCATCAAAGCGATACTGGCGAGCACTGGCCTCTGCGGCCAAACCGTCTAGAAAAGTGGCAATCGCTGCAATCGGATCAACCTGCGCCTGGAAACGGATGAGCTGGGGATGATGCCGATAGCCTTTTGTTTTTCCGAGCAGCACCTTTTGAGCGAGCAACGCCTCTCGCCAAGCAGCTACAAGTCCTTGCGCATCAAGATATCGCGGGTGTAATGTCCACAGTCTCATAAATTTTTCCGAACAACTAGCATCCTATGCAATGGGTGGCAAGTATAAGACGGTTCGGAATTCAGCGCAAGCTGGAATATTTAGCCATGACCCTAGAGTCCGTTTTAGGAAGTCCCCTGCTCCCATAGCTTCAGGATCCCTGCGACGGAATCACGCACTTTCGTGCGGGCCGCACTTCGCTCGACCATACTCGAGAGAAGTTCATCATAATTCGTTTCCTGATGTCGAATATGGGCAGCCACGGCAAGCCGAATCGCATGGGTATCAAAATTCTTGGCTGCTTCACTGCGGCCGACACGACCACTGTATTTTCTGCAGGCGTGTTCTGCAATGAGCGTTTCCCTTTCACGCGGGCAGTTGGGATACACCTCGCGGACATGAGCGGCGAACCGTCTGATGTAGTCATTATCGAGTTCAGCACGGCGAAGAACCGCCTGGCCACGTCGTATCTCCCGTTTCGTCGTGTCAGCTTCACATTCCCGCTCAGCTCGTTCGAGGGCCTCATTTTCAACAAGAAGACCCTGTCGTTCGTAGCGTTTACGGGCACGACTCCATTTCAACACCACGGCAGAAAGACCTGAATATTTGCTGGAACGACGCGTGAGAGCCGTGTCGCCTGCAGGCAAGAACACAAGATGGTCCATATCCGCGCATGTCAAGCAGACTGCCCCCTTTTCTCCCTTGAGAACAATCCACGCTTGAGAACCAAGAGCTTCTCCACACTCATTACATGTGGACTCTCGGTTGGAAATGAATACTTTGAGATGATCGTCGTTTGATTTCTGCATTTGGCTCCGATCGAATAGTATTTTCATACAATATTCTAAAATTATAAGACGGTTCGGAAGTAAGCGCAAGAGAGAATTTGGCCGCGCGCGTAGCGCATAAAACGTGTTGCGATAAAACGTGTTGGAAGAGCCACATCGGACGGGAACAAAACATCTTATGATACTGTCACACCTTGCAAGGTGTGACAGTACGGAAAAAAAGGAGTGAATTGGGGAGATGAAAGGATAATAGCAAATATGGGTCTACCTCCCATGGGGTCATTTAATCGTTTACAGAAAAGAAATATTAACCCTAAAGATCATGCAGAGCGCCCCAGGAACAACAGCAGAAGTAGAACGACAATCTGACTCATTTCTTCCTTGGAATTGATTGTTGCAGGGACGATGTGGTATAATTGCGATTACTTTAAAGAGGGTAAGTTTATGGGTAGGAGTATAATTTTTGGGTTGTTGCTGAGTGGAATGATGATGACGTTCTGTTTTGCAGAGCGAGTGGATCCTCGGACGCGGACGTATCTGTTGCCGACGCGGGTGTTGTGGACCTCTGGCACGCAGGCGGAGGCTGCGGTCGGTGATGCGACTGTTTTACTGAAACCGAAATTGGGGCAGGTCCCAGAGGGACGTTTTTTGCAGGGCAGTGGCTGTCGTATGGAGAACAAGGGCGTGCCAGCTTCTATCGTCATGGACTTTGGCCGTGAATTGCATGGTGGAGTGAAGCTGATGTCCGGCGGTCCGAGCGGTAAGGGTGTGAAGGTACGTATCCGTTTTGGCGAATCTGTAGCAGAGGCGATGTCTGAATTGGGTGAGCGTGGTGCGTGTAATGACCATGCCATTCGTGATAGCGTCATTGATCTGCCGTGGCTGGGGACGCGTGAGGTCGGCGAGACAGGCTTCCGTTTTGTGCGTATCGACCTGGTCTCCAAAGGCGTGCTGAGTCTGGAATCGGTCGAGGCGGTTTCGATTATGCGTCCGATGGCGCAGCTCGGCTCTTTTAAGTCGAGTGATGAGCGGCTGAATATGGTGTGGGCAACCGCAGCGAGAACCTTGCATTTGTGTACGCAGGATTTTATCTGGGATGGAATCAAGCGCGACAGGCTTGTCTGGATGGGCGACATGCATCCGGAGTTGATGACCCTGATGGCGGTATTTGGTTCGCAGGAGGTGCTTCCGAAGTCGCTGGATTACATGAAGGCCACGACTCCTGCAAACGCTTGGATGAATGGCATGCCCTCCTATACCCTGTGGTGGGTGCGTTGCCAGTATGACTGGTATTTCTATACAGGCGATGTCGCCTATCTCAAACAGCAACAGAGCTATCTCAAAGGAGTGTTCGACAATCTGGTTAAGCACATTGATCAAGAGGGCAAATGCGCGACCCCCGGCGGATTTCTTGACTGGCCGACACAACACAACGGACCTGCTGTAACAGCGGGCATGCAAGCGCTCATGGTGAATGCCTTTGTCTGTGGCGAAAAGATGGCGGATGTGTTCAATGATCAAGCCATGAAGAGTGCCTGCACAGAGGCACTTGTCCGCTTGCGCTCAATCAAGCCTGATCCTGCAGCGAGCAAGCAGGCCGCAGCTTTATTGGTGCTCTCTGGTTTGCGTGACCCTAAGGAGATGATGAGCGACGTGTTGGGCAAGAATGGGGTGCAGGGTGTCTCGACCTTTTACGGATATTATATGCTCGAAGCCATGGCTCAAGCAGGGGAGTATCAGATGGCGATCAATACGGTCCGTGACTACTGGGGCGCGATGCTGGATATGGGTGCAACCAGTTTTTGGGAAGATTTTAATGTGAACTGGACAAACAACGCCTTCCGCATTGATGAGATGCCCGTGGCTGGCAAGAAGGACATCCATGGCGACTATGGCGAGTTCTGCTACAAGGGCTTCCGTCACAGCCTCTGCCATGGCTGGTCATCAGGTCCGGCGCCCTTCCTGATTCATTACGTGCTGGGTATCCAGCCCGTTGAAGCGGGCTGCAAGGTGATCCGCGTAAAGCCCAACCTGGGCGACCTGACCTTTGCGGAAGGATCGTATCCGACGCCGCTGGGTGTGGTGCGCGTCCGTCACGAACGCAAGCCCGACGGCACCCTCACCTCCGACATTAAAGCTCCTGAGGGAGTCAAGGTGGTACGGGAGTAGGGACGCGAGCGATCCCTATTCTTCCACGCCAGCCGTCTTGCGGAAGGGGGTGAAGGGGATGCCGGCCCAGGCGATGCCTTTGTGGTTGGAGAACTCCAGGGTGTTGAGACGGACGGCATGCACCAGGACGCTCAAGCCGGCCATTGCGAAGTTGAGTGCATGGCCGAGGATCAGGATCAAGGCGACAGGAATAATCTTCAGATAAATGGGTAAGTCGAGGCTTAGAGCCATCTCATTGAAGTTTTCTGCGACCTTCACTCCGGCCAAGCCAACGGCGAAGAGACGGACATACGAAATAACGTCCCCTAGGCAACTGATAATATTGAGTGGCAGTAAGCCGAGGTCAGCCGCGCCACTTTTGAGTTCGTTTTTCTTCAACATGAAGAGAATGATGAGCAGGATGGAAACGCCAAACACAATTTTCATGGCCAAGGGCATGGGCAGTACGCCGACGATGCTTCCGGACAGGAAGTACATGAACCAGATCACACCAATCCAGCCGACTTGAGCCAAAAACTTTGTATCTGGAAAAAGCACGATCGCATTCCAGGCGCGGGCGATGCTGAGATGGATCACGCCAAGCGTGAAACAGATGAGCATCATGTTGCCGTCTCCCTTGCCGCCTGGCAGGGTCAGCCAACGGCTTACGGTGTTCGACAAGACGACGGGATGGGTTCCAAACCACGTATTCGAGAGCGCGCCCCAGATGATAGTCCCGACGGAGAAAACCGTGAGCAAGGTGAAGGGCGCACGTGCCACAGGGTTTGCTTTTACCTTGGCCCGGCCCCACAAGGCCAGCCCAAGAATGATGAAGCCGTAACCGCCGTCACCCACCAGCATCGCGAAAAAGATGCTGAAGAAGGCGAAGAAAGGCAGGCTGACATCGGCCTCGTTGTAGGCCGGTGAGATGCCGAGCGCTTTAAAGAGCGTTAGCATGGGCGTGAGCCAGCGACATGGACGCAAGAGTGTCGGAACCCGCTCGGCTGCTTCAGGATCGCGCAACATGATTCCCCACGCTTGCTGCTTTGCTGTCTGACGCAACGCTTCCGCTTGGTCAGCAGGGCACCAACCGGTAATCCAGACCACAGCACCCTGCGCTTGCATGGTGTCCGAGGCTTCCACAAAAAGGCACTGATCCTTTAGAAGTTGCTCGTGTGCTGCCAGGAACGTCTGGGTATGGGCTGCCTCTTTCAGAAGATTTCCAATATCGTGCGCACGTGAAAGCATCTTGGCTTCCTCGGCTTCCAGCGTGGTAAGGGGTGTTTTAGGGAGAGGAATAATTTCAGCGTGTTCCGGAAGTTCGGGTTCGCCAATCTGCACGCAATAGGCGGTCTTGCCCTCCATGACACAATAGTGGGTCGGCACGGTTACGGGGCCTTGGTAACGGAAGAGGGTCACGGGAATACCATGGGCAACAAGTTTAGAGGACAACAGGACATCAAAGGAACCGAAGGGTTTTATGCGAGCGATTTCGCGTGCAAGGATGTCGGCTTTATTGACCAGCGTTTGGCGCATCTCCGCGAGATGGACAATGTTTGAAATTTGTTCCTCTTCTGTGCCAGCGATCGCTGGCAGGGGACGGTTTATCCATGCCTCAACTGCAGCGAGCTGTTCAGATGTGTGGGTCAGTCCAGATGCGTGTACAGCGGGTACAGGCTTCCCCGCCACCGCCGCTTCAATGATATGCTGGGCTTTCTGGTTGTGTGCGAGTTTCGCGTGTGCATCATGGAAGCGTTCAGAAGCAACGTGTTCGATGTTTAGATGGACAAAACCGCGTGAACGCAGAGCATCAAGTGTCTGTTCACGAGAAGCTTCGACGCAGAGCAAGGTTAGATGTTTCATCGGGACGATCATGCTGCATCCTCCTCGCTTTTGCTGGCCTTCTTACTGCGGCCTTTGGCTATCTTGCCCCGGGTGACAGAGGCGGTCTGTTGGTCGCCGAGGGCGATTTTGATTACCCGGATTTTCTCATGGCATTCTGGAATCTTAACCTTCTCAAACAGGTTGACGCGCTGGGAGGTCGTGTTGAGTTCGAGAGTGATCAATTCACGCTGACGTTCTAAAATAGTCCGCTCCGCTTTAAGCCGTAACATGCGCGTCACGAGGGTAATGGCGGAGTCTAGCCAGGCCGGCGTTTCAAAAAGGTCGAGCGTGGCCGAGGTCGTTTTAATCTCTTTAAAAACAGGGATGGCGACGCCGGCGATGTTACTCGTGGTGGTGTCAATGCTATGCACCGTGACCAGCTTTGTCGGGGTGTATGCGCAATCAGAAAAGAGCGACACCCAGGTGTCGAGTGATTTCCGTTCTGTTGCCTCTTGGAAGGCAACGTTTTCAATACGTGCAACGATGGCGGTTATTTCTGCCTGCAATTGTTGTTTTTTCAGTTGCAACATGGGCAAAAAACGTTTAAAACGCTTAAGCGCATCGCTTTGCGCTTTTAATTCTGTTTTTGTGAGTTTAACCTTTGCCATATAAAGTATTAAGATAACAAACTTTTCCTTTCGATTCCACCCCATATTTAGTACTTTCATACCTAAAAGGGAATCATGAAGTTTTTGTTTGCAGAGTTTGCGTTTTTTCGTAGCCAGAATCGCCATGTGCGGACGTTGTTGATCACGATGTTTATTTATTTTTTAACGTCGCCACTGCAAAATACTTTTTCCTGTGCGTATATCCTTCGGCAGACTCATAGCGTGAAAACCATGATGTGGTTTTTGCTGGCGCTTTATTCGGCCGTGCCTGTGACTTCCTGGATCGTGGGGCGCTGGATGAATCGGTGGGGCGCGGAGCGGATGCTAGCTTTTGGATTGGCGTTGACAGGCGTGTCCATGTTTACCTTGTCGCTTGTCAGCCTGAGCAGTGTATGGGCGGTCAGTCTCGTGGGTGCTGCGATTGGTGTGGCCATTGCCTTTGTCTGGGCCTCTCATAATTATTTAGTTTTTGTCTCAACGACGGACGAGTCGCGTAATTATTTTCAAAGTTTGGAACAGTCTTGTTTAACGTTTTGTTCGATGCTGTCATCGTTCGTGATTGGATGGTTTGTGAGCCGCGTGTGGACGCCGGAGATCTCCTATTTGATCGTCAAGGGGGTTGCCCTTTTGTTCACGGTGGCTAGTGCGATAATCATCATGAGAGACCGTTTCCCTATCCCCCAGAAGCCCGCGTTTGTATTTTTTCGCTATACGCCCTTGGCGTGGAAGCTTTTTGGGTTTGCCTTTTTGCGGGGGTTTACCCAGTTGTTTGCGATCATGGTTCCCGTGTTGTTGGTCTTCTGTGTCCTTCGACAAAATGAATTTCTATTAGGGAAGGTTCAAAGCATAGGGGCCTTGGTTGCTGGACTCCTGTTGTACATCGTGGGTCGTGTTTCCGCCCCTCGCCATCGTATCTGGCTCTATATTGCCAGTGCTGTCATGTATGCCCTAGGAGCCTGTGTCAATGCCGTGTTGAATACGGCTGCGAGTTCCCTCGTCTTTATTATGATCCTTCTCTTTTTTGGACCGCTGATGGATATGTCGTACACGACCCTCTTCTTGCGGGCTGCGGATAAGATTGCGGAAGAAGAAAAGCGTAATAGTTATACTTATATTTTTGCGCAAGAGTGTTTTTTTTATCTGGGACGATTGGTGACGATGGGGATGATTTTTGGTGCACTCTATTTCTCGGAAGAAAAGATTATTACGATTGCATTTCCCATATTGACGCTTTTTCATCTGTTTTCAATTCCGATTGCTTGGTCGCTCAGCAAAATGGAATTCTCGGAACAGTCCTGACAAGGGGAGGCGTCTTAAAATACCAGTTTTGGCCACTGTGGAGAATTGGTATAGCGCGCTAAGCTTATTTTTGGTTAAATAACCTTGTTCATCTTCACAGGGAGTGGGGGTGTTTCTCGTGTTGACGTGTGTGATGTATTCAATGACGGTTTTAAAGGAGATAGTTTATGAATGGTTTCCAGTTTTATAATCCTGTACGTATCGTTTTTGGCGCGGGCGAAGTTAAGCAGATTGGCGCAGAAGCCGCCGCGATTGGCAAAAAAGCATTATTAGTGTCATATGCTGATTGTGGTTTTATGAAAGAGACATTGGATCATGTCGTGGCGCTCTGCAAAGAGAAGGGCGTCGCGGTTGTTCCTTTTTATGCAGCGGTGGCGAATCCGCTGATGAGCGATATTGAAGCCGGCGCGAAGCTGGCCCGCAAGGAAAAGGTGGATTTGATCATCGGATGCGGCGGCGGAAGCGTGATGGACACCGCCAAGCTAATCGCAGCCGGGACGCTCTATAAAGGCGACCTTTGGAAGATGATGTATAGCCGCCATGATAGCAATGCGACGGTTCCGCCAGAGACAGCTTTGCCGATTATTCTCATCAATACGCTTCCTGCAACCTCCAGCGAGATGAATTGCGGCGCTGTTGCCACGAACACGGAGACCATGGAGAAGACCTATCTCTTCCATCCGTGTATTTATCCGAAGGTGTCGATTCTTGATCCGGAACTCACGACCTCGTTGCCTGCTTATCAAACGGCCTGTGGTGTGGTGGATTCCCTTTCGCATGTCATTGAAATTTACTTCACCTGCTCGAATGTTGTTCCGATGCAGGATCGTCTCATGGAAGGGATTATGAGCACGCAGATGGATCATGTCGGTAAAGTATTGAAAGATCCTAAAAATGTTGCGTTGCGCGGTGATCTGATGTGGGAAGTCACGCTGTCATGGAATGGCTGGATCCTTCCGGGTACGGGCGGGTTCACGCCGATGCACATGATTGCGCATGCGATGTCAGCCCGTTGGGGTGTGACACATGGCGCATCACTCGGTATCGTGATGCCAGCCTTTATGAAGAAGACGTGGCAGGTCAATCCCGAACGTTATGTCCAGTTCGGCCAGCGCATTTTCGGCAAGAAGATGACGCCGCTCCAAGTGATTGCGAAGTTCGAGAAATTCATCTCTGGCCTCGGCGTTCAGACCCGTCTGTCGCAGTGCCAGGGTGTTCCTGCGAACCCGAAGAAGGTTGTGAAGACGTTGCTGGATGACTGTGTCCGCGTCTACTTCGGAGCGAATGGCAAGCTCGCTTCAAAAGTGCCGCTCTCGAAGAAAGCCGTCAAGGAGATCATCGAGCTCTGCTTCTAACAGACTTTGTGTTAACGGTAAAGGAGGAATTGTATGACACGTGAACAACGCGCACTGAATGTGCTTAAGGGATTGCCGGTGGATTATCTGCCGAGTCAGATTACGCTTGCTGATCGTACCAAGGATGGTGCAGTCGCCAAAGCGTTAGGCTTATCCGGTGCTGAGGCGTTGGATGATTACCTGGACAATCATCTGGTCATCTCGCTGACATTGTGTGATACGCCTCTCTTTTACCGTAATGACAAGGCGAAGATGGCTGAGCTAGAGGCTAAGGGCTATGCCAAAGTCGATACTGTCAATGGGATTGTCTATGATAGCTGGGGCATGGGCGTTAAGATTGGCGAGGAGGGTTTCTTCGCTTGCTATCATCCGCTTCAAGGCAATGCCGTGAAGAACAAGATGGCGGCGCCCTTTCTCCCAGATGGCTTTGATCGTGCGATCCTCGATATGCCGTTTGCCGAGGCCGCGCGAGCCTATCAGGCACCCGACGCAAATCGGCCAGATAACTTGGATGACATGCTTCGTGACCTGAAGGCAAATGCACATGGTGAACATTTGGTCGTGCCGTCAGGCTATCTTGGCATCTACGAGCGTTCCTATTGCTTGATGGGCTTTGAGGAGTTCATGATGGAGTCCGTCACTGACCCAGAGTCCGTTGCGATTCTGATGGATAAAATTACGGACTACAAGGTTGCGACTGCCAAACGCAAGGTGGCGGCTGGCTTCAAGTGCGGGCATCATGGCGATGATCTGGGTTGCCAGGTGGGTACGTTGGTCTCGCCGAGCCAGTTTCATGACCTTATTAAGCCGCGCATCGCGCGTCATTTCAAAGTCTTTAAGGATGCGGGTCTGCCCGTGATGATGCACTCGTGCGGGGATATTACGCCCTTCCTTCCTGATTTGATCGAAATCGGTCTGGACATGATTGAGCCCGTGCAACCGTGCATGGGGCTTGAGCGCATTAAACAATTATTTGGTGACCAGCTCTCCTTCTGGGGCGGTATCGATACGCAGGAAATTCTGCCGCATGGGACACCCGCAGAGGTGGCAGCGGAGACGAAGCGTGTGATCAGTATTTTGGGCAAGGGAGGCCGCTATATCATTGCGCCGTCACAGGAAGTGATGGTGGATGTTCCGGCTGCCAATATCGCGGCGATGCTGGCGACGATCAAGGCGGAACGCGGAAACATGTAGGGGCGACGTACGGGCGACCTACAGGTCGCCAGTCGTAGGAGAAATGTATGAACTATTTAATGGGCATTGATGTCGGCACAACAGGTACAAAGGCTGCTATCATTGATGATTCAGGGAATTTGATTGCGCAGGCATATCGCGAATATACATGCACGTATCCGTGCCCTGGCTGGGTTGAGCAGGATGCAAATATGTTGCTCGAAGCGACGTTTGTCGTGGCGGCTGAAGCTTTGCGCAAATCAAGTTTGTCGCCGGATATGATCTGCTCCATCGCCTTTTCCGCACAACGGTGCTGCACGATTGCGGTTGGCCGCGATGGCAAGTTGGTGCGCCCGATGATTTCATGGCAGGATAATCGTACGGCGGAAGAGATCGAGTTGATCCGCAAGGAGGTCAACGATGATGATTTCTATGACATCGTGCGCTTTCCGCAAAGCACGACCTGGATGCTTTCGAAGATTCTGTGGCTTCAACGCCATGAACCTGAAACATGGTCTCGTGTGCACAAAGTTGTCCAGTTGCATGACTTCCTGCTCTATTCCTGGGGAGCTGGCGAATTCTATGTCGATCATTGCGATGCGGCTTTCTACGGTTGCTGGGACACGGCGCAGTTGAAGTGGAGTGACCGTCTGTTGAAGGTCGGGCATATTACGGCTGATCAGCTTTCAATTCCACGTGCCAACGGGGATCGTGTCGGTGGCGTCTCCGAGTTGGTGGCCAAGTCGACAGGACTGAAGGCTGGAACGCCGCTCTGTATCGGTGCGGGTGATCAGAATGCAGGCGCACTGGGCGCGGGCGTTGTCTGTCCGCACCTGCTCTCGGTTTCGTTGGGTACGGGTGGCGCAGTCTGCGCCTGCGTGGATCATGCGTTCCATGACGCCTCGCGCCGGACGATGGTCACAAACCATGTGATGAAGGGGTTGTGGCTAGTTGAAGGCTATCAGGCGGGTGCCGCGAGCGTCTTCCGTTGGTTTCGTGACCAGTTTGCAGAATTGGAGTCCGCGTATGCAAAAATGGCGGGTCGCGATACGTATGATATTTTGACCGAATTGATCAGCAAGGCACCTGTGGGTTCGAAAGGGTTACTCCTGATGCCTTACTTTGCAAGCGCTGGAACGCCTCGCTGGAATTCCGCTGCGCGTGGCACCTTGATCGGGATGACCTTTGCACATGATCGTTATTGTATGGCTCGTGCCTTTATTGAGGGCATTACGCTGGAAGTACGCGATATGCTGGAGTCGCTGGTGAAGGCGGGAGTGACGTTTGAGCGCGTACATTTGCTGGGCGGTCCGACCAAGTCGGCGCTGTGGAATCAAATTCAGGCGGACGTCTATGGCCATCCGGTCTGCACCTTGATCAATGGCGATGCGGCTGTCACAGGCGCGGCCATCCTGGGCGGTGTCGGGGTTGGTGTCTTCAAGGATGCTGCCTCCGGTGTTGAAAATCTGGTGAAGATGAAGACCCTGTATCGCCCAGATAGTGTCAATACCGCGCGGTATAATGATCTCTACGACGTCTATAAGAATTTGTACACGGCTCTTGACAATGCCAAGATATATCAGCAAATAGCCGAGTTTCAACGTAAGTATGGAGAGTTAGAAAAATGACACCACGTGAACGTGTACGGGCGGCATTGAAACATCAGGCACCTGATCGGGTCCCCATTGACGTATGGGGTTCTGCAAGTCGTTTGTGTGACCGTCTCTACTTTGACATCGTCCGTGACCAGAAGTGGCAGGATCTTGGAAAGTTTGTCAGCGCGAGCCGCTCGGGTAATTACATGGATGAACGTGTCGCTGACATCGTCGGCTGTGACTTTCGCCATATCCAGTTCGGTAAAGCGAAATATTTTGCCCCGACCGTGGATGCTGAGGGTGTGGAGTTCAATGAGTGGGGCGTGGGGTTCAAGAAGGTCGGTGGCGAACCGATGATTGCGAAGGTGCCCTTCATGGATGCAGATTGCAGCCTGCTTGAAAAGCACCGTTGGCCAAATCCGAAAGATCCCGGACGTATGACAGGCGTGGTCGACTCGGCCAAGCAGTGGGCGGAAAACACGCCCTATTTTGTCGGGACGAGTTCGTTGGTTTCGGGGCTTACGTTGGATATCGGGCCCTATCTGCGTGGGTTTGAGGATTTCTTTGTCGACCTCTATGTGAACCCCGAATTTGCAAAAGCGCTGATTGCCAAGATCACGGATGTGCTGATCGAGATGCACGAATACGCTTTGAAGCCGATCGCGCCGTATATCGAATGGGTGGAGTTCTCCAGTGATCACGGCATGCAGGACCGCCCGCTTGTGGCACCGGAGATCTACCGCGAATTCTTTAAGCCTGAATATAAGCGCCTCTTTGATGCAGTTAAAATGTTTGCGCCAAAGGCAAAAATCTGGATGCATTCGTGTGGTGCGGTTCGTGACCTTATTCCTGATTTTATCGAGATGGGCGTGGACGTTCTTAATTCGTTGCAGCCCCGTGCGGTTGGGATGGATCCCTTTGAGTTGAAGAAGGAATTTGGCAAGGACATCGTCTTCCATGGCGGACTCGACATGCAAGGCGCATTGTCGGGGACGGTGCAGGAGGCGCGTGACGAGGCCAAGAGGTGTCTGGATGCCTTCAATCATGAGGGCGGCTATATTTTTGCGCCGAGCAACCATTTTATGCAAGACATACCGCTGGAGAACTTTTATGCGGTATATGAAGTCGCAATGGGAAAATAATCTGTAGGGGCGACTTGCAAGTCGTCCGTACGACGAGGATAACATGACACAGAAGAAAAAACACGACGCATCACTCCCAAAAAAGGAGCAGTTGCTGGATATGTATTTGAAGATGTCGCAGACGCGACTGTTTGAAGAGAATGCGGCTCGCCTGTTTTCATTGGGCAGGGTGCATGGAACCGCTCACTTCTGCATCGGCGAAGAGGCAGCCGCTATTGGCGTGACCACCATGCTTCATCCCGATGACCTGATTTACGCAACGCATCGCGGCCATGGCCAAAGTATTGGCAAGGGCATGGATATTGGACGCATGATGGCTGAGTTTCTGGGTAAGGCAACAGGCTTCTGCAAGGGCAAGGGCGGCTGTATGCATATCGCTGACTTGTCCAAGGGCAATCTGGGCGCGAATGGCATTGTTGGCGCGCAGTTCCCCATCGCTGTCGGTGCGGCCTTGAGTATGCGTCTACAGAAGATTGACCGCGTGGTCATCTGCTTCTGTGGCGACGGGTCAACGAACGAAGGTACCTTCCATGAAGCGCTCAACCTTGCATCAATCTGGAAACTGCCCGTGCTCTTTGTCTGCGTCAACAATCAGTATGGCATGTCCATGCACGTGGGAGAAAGCATGAATATCCCCGATCTCTCGATTCGTGCGCAGGCTTATGGCATGAAGGGCTGGTCAGTGGATGGCAATGACGTGATGGCTGTCTGGCGCGCAGCGGTTGAGGCGCGTAAGTATGTGGAATCCAATGGTCCAGGATTCCTGGTTGCGAACACCTATCGCATCATGGGACACTCGAAAAGCGATGGCAACAAGTATCGTGACAAGAGCGTGATTGAGGCATGGAAAGAGCGCTGCCCCATCAAGTTGATGCGCGCCTGGTTGCTGAAGGAGAAGCTGGCAACAGAGGATGAGATTGTCGCGGTGGAAGAGCAGGCCAAAAAATCGATCGAGGCTGCACTGGCCTTTGCGGAGGCTAGCCCCGAACCTGAACTGGAGAGCGCGCTGACAGACGTGTATTCGGATTAATGTAGGGGCAGGCAATTGCCTGCCCGTACGAAAGGATTTTGGTATTATGAGAGAAATAACGTATGCACAAGCGATTTGTGAAGCGATGAGCGAAGAGATGCGTCGCGATCCAAAGGTGTTTTTTATGGGCGAGGATGTGGGCGCGTATGGCGGCGCCTTCGGTGTCTCGGCGGGGATGTTAAACGAGTTCGGAAAAGAGCGCGTGCGCGATACGCCGATTTCCGAAGCAGCGATTATGGGCGCGGCAGTTGGCGCAGCCATGACCGGTATGCGTCCGATCATCGAGATTATGTTCTCAGATTTTGTGTCGTGCTGCTTTGACGGTCTGTGTAATCAGGCGGCCAAGACACGGTATATGTTTGGCGGACAGACCACGATGCCGATTGTCGTACGCGCCCCGGCAGGTTCCGGAACAGGCGCAGCAGGCCAGCACTCGCAGAGTCCTGAAGCCTGGATATGCAACATGCCGGGCTTGAAGGTCGTTGTACCCTCCACGCCGTATGATGCAAAGGGGTTGACCAAAGCCGCGATTCGTGACAACAACGCGGTTGTCATGTTGGAGCAGAAGTTGCTGTATCGTACCAAGGGCGATGTGCCTGAGACGGATTATATTGTCCCGCTGGGGGAGGCTGCGATCCGGCGCGAAGGCAAGGATGTAACGATTTTGACGTATGGCCGCATGGTGGCGCGTTGCCTTGAAGCTGCTGAACAAGCCAAGGAAGCAGGCATCGAGGTGGAAGTCATTGATTTGCGCACCTTAGTGCCGCTGGATAAGAAGACGATCATTGCATCGGCGATGAAGACGGGCCGCGTGATGATTGTGCATGAGGCGTGTAAGACCGGCGGCTTTGGAGGCGAACTTGCGGCGGTGATCACAGAGTCGGAGGCATTTAATTACATGGATGCTCCCATCATGCGAATCTGTGGCGCGGATGTCCCGATCCCGTACAATCCGAAGTTGGAGGCGAGTATCGTCCCAACCACGCCGGTTATTTTTGAAGGCATCAAAAAACTGATGGAGTAACAATATGGCAACCGCAGTTATTATGCCCAAGGCGGGAATGGCGATGGAGCAAGGTACCATCACCCGCTGGCTGAAGAAGGTTGGTG
>JBAXOG010000036.1:0-33686 GCA_037133395.1 bacterium
TCGCTGGTTATCGGTTCGCTAGATGGCGGCGGATCTGGTTGCGATGGCGAAATTGTTTGGGTACGGTTGTCCAACGCCGTGCGCGAGATCGGGGCTTTATCGGCTGCGGTGCCACCGGTTGACGCTGCAACCATCGGACTGTGGCGGTTTGATCAAGGCTGCGTAGGACGGGTGCCGGACCTTTCCAGCCGCCGGGAAGAGGCTGTGCTGATCACGACGCAGCCCGCGCCTGTGGAAAAAGGCATTTGGCCCAACATGATGCAGGGAGGCATGTCTGCCGCATTCATGCCGATGCCGCCTGCGAAGGAGGTGGGCGAGGAGCGCCGCTTGCTGGCCTCTGTCATTGCCGAAATTGGTTTAAAAGGCGTGCCTGCGACGGGACCACGTGATGGTGTGCTACGCCATTGGCTCGCCGAGTATGAGAGCTGGCGCAGCGACCCCTTCGCGCCCGGACAACTGGAATACCCGCAGTCACGTCCGAGCAGCGGTCAAATCAACCGGGACAAGGTCGCCGAACAGGCATACGATAAACAGGCCTTGATCTGGCCCTCCGACGGCGGGGCGCTCGGCACGGCCCTGCGTCGGACTGGTGCCTTACTTGACTGGCTGGACAAGACCAGCCCGACCTTAGACCTAGCACCACTGACTCGGGACTACGCGGCATTGAAAACGCGTGTGGCAAGCAAGGCCACAAAACCGGGCAGCCCAGAGGATATCGCGCTCTATCTGGCCGTCTGCGCCGTCCGCCGCGAGATCGCGTTGCGCAATCCACTGCTGAATTTCGATCAGCTCCTCTGTGTGGCGCGCGGCACGTTTGAGGGTTCGGCGCGTTCGAACCCGTCAACAGGGGATGTTCAAGGCGGACACTTCACCACTCAGTACTTCGGCTTTAACGCGCTGCCTGGCGGCGGCCTCTATGCGCTTAAGGATTTCAAGACCTCGCCCCGGCTGGTTAACCTTTTGGAAAACTCGGTCGTACAGAGCGGGCGGCTCAAGGGACGCAAGCTGGACCATGGCGCGTTTGCCACGCCGGATCTGTCGTTTGACGGAAAACGGATCGTTTTCGCCTGGACGGCGAACCGTGAGCACAAGTGGATCTATGCGGCGAGTACGGTATTTCATCTCTTCAGCGTCAACGCGGACGGCACGGATCTGACCCAGTTGACGGATGGCGACGAGGGGGACTTCGACCCGTGCTGGCTGCCAGACGGACGCATCGCATTTGTTTCCGAGCGGCGCGGCGGCTTTATCCGTTGCTTCGGCAACTTGCAGGTGCGCAACTACACGCTCTTTTCGATGAAGGCGGACGGCACGGATATCGTGCCACTGAGCTACTACGAAACCTCCGAGTGGAATCCGAGCGTGAACAACGAGGGAAAACTCGTCTATACGCGCTGGGACTACACGGACCGGGAGAACAATCTGGGTACGCGTTTCTGGATTTCCGGTCCGGACGGTACTGACCCGCGGGCGCCTCACGGCAACTATCCGAAACCCTACCACACCTTCCCCGGTTTTGAACGTTGGCAGGGCGGCGGCCGCGATATCCGCGTCGGCACGCCGTTGGTCGAGATCGGCATCCGTGCGATCCCGAATTCCTCTCGCTACGTGTTCACCGGTGCACCCCACCATGGTTCTGTTTACGGCTCCATCGGTCTGCTCGACCTCAGCCCGGCTGACGACGGGCACATGTCGCAAGTCAAGCGCTTCACGCCGGACGAGCCTTTCCCAGAGACGGAACTGTATGCGCGGCGGCACTACAAATACGGCACGCCGTGGCCGCTCAGCGAGGATTTCATGCTCTGCAACGCCTGGGAGAACCTGGTGCTGCTCGATCGTTTCGGGAACAAGGAGCTGCTGGCGGAACATGCGCTTTTGCCCTGCGTTCAGGATGAACGGCTACGTATCATTGATCCCATTCCGCTGCGTGCGCGTCCCAAGCCGCCCGTGATTCCGCCGCACAGAACGATGTCTGGAACGACCGCTGGCCAGCACCCCGCGACTATTGCCGTGATGAATGTGTACGACTCCGATTTGCCGTTCCCCTCTGACGTGAAAATTAAATGGCTGCGCGTGACACAGAATATTCTCAAGGAGAACCATCAGATCGGGTTGCCCATGATCGGCTACGAATGCGAGAACACGCCGCGTATTCCGCTGGGCATTGTACCGGTGGAGGCGGATGGCAGCGTCTATTTCGAAGCGCCGGTGGCGAAGGAACTCATCTTCCAGGTGTTGGATGAGCAGTTCCGGGCTGTGCAGTCGATGCGGTCCGTCGCCTTCACGCACCCTGGCGAGCAGTTGAGTTGTCAGGGGTGTCACGAAAAAACAAAGCAGGCTCCGCAGGTCGAACGCACGCCGCTGGCGATGCAGCGGGCCCCATCTAAACTCCAGCCCGAACTCGGTCGCATCGAGCCGATCAGCTACTACCGGCAGATTAAGCCTATTTTCGAGAAATCCTGCCTGCCCTGCCACACGAAAGAGCATAAAGGTCCGCAGGACATGAGCCATGCCGCGTTGCGCGATTCCGCCTTCTGGTTTTCGGGGGCCATGGGATTAGGTATGACCAGCGATTATAGCGGTATTCACGGCGGGTCGAGAACAATCCCTGGACGTTTCGGCGCACGCAACTGTAAAATCGGAAACGCGCTGACCAATGCCGTGCATCTGAAAGCCGTGTCGGCGGAGGACCGCCACACGGTTACACTCTGGCTCGATTCCAACTCCCTTCGCTTGGGTGCCTACGCGAACGAGGCCGCGCAACTCCGTGGCGAATTGGTGTGGCCCGTCCTTGACGTGGACCCGCGCAACGTGCTGGGCACAGAGACTACCGTGCCGAAGTTGGCGCGCAACTTCTGGCATGAGAACCAGCGCGGGCCTCACGCCTTTCTCGCGACCAGCCACTCGCTCAAGAAGATTTACATCATCAATGAAAAGGGGGAGATGGTCTGGGACTATCCAGTCGCGAACCCACAGGATGTCTGGATGCTGACCAACGGCAACATCCTCACCACACATCTTCGCGGTGTTCAGGAGGTGACCCGCGATCGGAAGGTCGTCTGGGAATTCAAGGTCGAGTCCCCGAACGAGGTGCCCACTTGTCAACCGCTGCCGGACGGCAACGTGCTCATCGGAATTGTCGGCGAGTGCCGCCTGGTCGAGGTCAACCGTGAAGGCAAGATTGTCCATGAGGTGAAATTAGAGACGACCGAAAAGAAACCGCATGCGCAGTTCCGCTTATGCCGTAAAACGCCCGAAGGCACCTATCTCGTGCCCTTCACCGCCGAAGGCGCGGTCCGGGAATACGACGCATCTGGAAAGATGCTCCACGAATTTCCGCGCGTGCCCTGTCCGGTCGGTGTTTTGCGTTTGCCCAACGGCAACACGCTTATTTCAGCCGGGGGCGCGGTCACGGAGTATGACGCGAAGGACATCATCGTTTGGCGGATAGATGCCGAGTGGTTTCCGGATATTCAATTCGGTACGCTCGCGGGTATCCAGCGTCGGTCGAATGGCAACACGGTTGTCTGCAACTGGAACACACGTGACACCGGCGGTCGAGTTGGTGCGCACATCTTCGAGGTGACGCCGGACAAGCGCATCGTCTGGCAAATCAGCGGTACCAACATCGGGCAAGTCGCGCAGTGTCAGCTTCTAACGGTGGATCACTGATTGGTTGCTGAGGACGTATTGACTGATTGACCGAGTGACGGATTGATCGCTGAGGACGTATTGACTGGGTAGGCCAAATGAATCAATCAGTCAATCAGTCAATTCGTCACTCAGTCCTTCCTCAAGCCTTCTCCCTCCTCCCTGTTACCTCCTCCTTCGTTACCTTCCCCATACCCCCTGTTTTGGGGGATAGATATATTTTCCCCTATCTGTTATTATTGCGCTTTAAATGAATCTCATCTTTGGGGGAGTGCAAGTATGAAACAGATCGTATGGATTTTATGTGCTGGTGTTTGCTGGTCTTTAACAGGGGGGGCCTCCACGCTCGAGGAGCAGTTCAAGACCTTGCCCATGGAGGCAAAACGTTATACAGGTCCGCTCTTCTGGCTCCATGGTGATGAGTCTCCGGAACGGCTGAACACGATACTTGATAAGGTTGCGGAGTCGGGTAACGGCACGTTCACGGCGGAGTCGCGTCCGCATAAGGACTGGCTGGGCGAGGGGTGGTATCGTGATCTGTCCGTTTGCCTCGATGCCGCCAAGCGGTTGGATATGACAATGTGGCTCTTTGACGAGGATTGGTGGCCGAGTCAGACTATCGCCGGAAAAGTACCTGCGGAATACGCGGCAAAAAAACTGGTTGGAAAAGGTGAGAAGGTCACACCGGGCAGCGTCTATAAAGGCACGTCTCCTACAAATAGTAACCTCATCGCTGTTGTGGCGGGTAGGCTAGATGCGTCGGGCGCGGTGATCGCGGAGTCGTTGAAGGACTTAACGCGGCAGGCAAAGAAAGGTGCGTTTCAGTGGACTGCGCCGGAAAGCAGTGAACCTTGGCAGGTCATGACCTTCACGTGGGAGACCGCGCCACGCCTTAAGCAGGGGCATCGGTTGGCAGTGGATGGCATGAGCCCTGCTTGTGTCGACTGGTATATCAAGACCGTCTACGAGCCTCATCATGCGCGTTTCGGGAAAGATTTTGGTAAGACAATTCCTGGCTATTTCTATGACGAGCCCGAAACGCCAGGCGATTGGGGTACCGCGTTGAACGAAACCTTCAAGAAGCGCGGAATTGACTGGCTACCCTGTTACGTCGCCTGGAAATTTAAACTCGCGGGTGAAGCGCAATCCGCCGCCTTTTATCAGTATGCTGAGGCGCGGGCCGAGACGTGGGGCCGCGTAATGTTCGGCGGAATTACGAAATGGTGTGAGGCCCGGGGCGTCCAGTCAATCGGCCATTTCATGGAACATGGCCATCTCTATCTGAATCCGGATTACTGTGCAGGTGACATGATGTTGCTCCAGAAGTATTCCGCCATGGGCGGGATCGACGCGGTCTTCGCTCAGTTTGTGATGGGGACGCGCGAGGCCAGGCGCGACTCTGCCTGCTGGCAGACTCCGAAACTGGCGAGTTCAATCTCCCATGTGTATGGGAAGAAGGATGATCTTGCGATGTGTGAGATCTTCGGTGCACGTGGACAAAATCTAACCTATCCTGAAATGAAGTGGTGGGCAGATCATGTCCAGGTGTCGGGTATCAACTTCCTGATTCCACACTCGTTCAATCCTCGCGCGCCGTTCGACACCGACTGTCCTCCCTATTTCTACAATGGCGGCTTTGAGCCGCGCTATCCGCTCTTCCGCGTCTGGGCGGATTATTCGAGCCGGCTGACATTGATGCTGACGGGAGGCCGTCATATCTGCCCCGTAGCAGTGCTTTTCAGCGGCAACACGAAACAGGTAGGGGCCTATACGCCGCCGGATGATTTCACAACCGTACTGCAGGATGCACTCTATGATTGTGACTGGCTGCCGTTTGAATTGTTGGAGAAGGCAGAGGTCAGGAGCCAAAAGTCAGGCGTGAACGGAACGCGCAGGACGATGCTCAAAAACGAACAGGAATCGTATCGTGTGGTTGTCGTACCTGCGGCGGAAGCGATCACGTTTGATGCGCTGGAAAAGGTCAAAGCATTTTATGAAACGGGTGGCGTGGTGATCGGTTATGGCCGCTTACCGTCACGTTCGCTAACGATGGGCAAAACAGATGCAGAGGTCATGGCCTTGCGTAAGACGGTCTGGGGAGTCGAAGTGAAGACGGGGACAACCGTTTGCGCAACAAACAAAAAAAGCGGACGAGCCTACTTCATGGCTGAAAAGCCGACGCGGCAGGAGGTTGCCACTGTGTTGATGGATGCAGGCGTGGAGCCCGTGGTGCGCGTAGTGCAAGGCGAGACCGATGGCTGGGTTCATGCGTTGCGACGGATGGATCGTGAAGGACGTGAGGTGATCTTTGTCACCAACCAAAACACGAATGATGCGGCACGTACCCTTACGATGCGGATTCCCGAGGTGAAAGGTACGCCACAGGTAATGGATGCGCTCCGTAATGAGCTCACCACAGTGGCTGCGCGGCAGGATGGTGACGGCGTGACGTTCGATTTAACGCTTGAGGCAAATGAGAGCGTACTGTTGAGATTTGGAGGGGACGGTAAATGCCCGGCACGTTTGACTGCTGAAACGAAACCGAGTGCGACCTTGCCGGTTGAAAAAGATATTAACGCAGTGTCCGTTGTTTATCCGGTACCTCCAGAGAAATCACAAAGGAGTCCCTGCAAAGATCCTGTTGCATTTCAGGGCATCGTCACAGTGCCAGCCAGTCATATAAAGACGGGGATGCGTGCCTATCTCGTGTGCGAACTTCCAGCAGAGGCGATGGAACCGGCTGCGGCCATCCGCGTAAATGGCGCGTATGCGGGCGGCTTTATCGGTAAACCCTGGCGTGTCGAGATTTCTAAATCGCTCAAGGCAGGCGAGAACAAAATCCGCATCGAGCCGTTTCCCGTGAAGCGTGTACAGCTTGATTTTTACCCGTGAAAAAAAATGTGAGAACGGTAGGGTGTCGGCCTTGCCCGAAAGGACGTGATGACAAATAGACTCTGTTTTAGTGTGGTGGCCTGTGTGCTGATCGGCAGTGTTGTTTTTGCAGAAACTTCACCACGGGGAGTGAAGAAACCGCCGGTATGGGCTGTGTATTATGCGTGGTACGATCTGGAGGCACTTAAGGTCAAGGGAAAATATAATCTTTGGCAATGGGAACCTGCAACGAATGCGCCGGCTGTCTCACGTTCCAAGGCCGAGCCATTGATCGGGTATTATGACAGTCGAAATAAGGACGTTGTGCGTTGGCATATCCAGTGCGCGAAGGCGGCGGGGATCGATGCCTTCCTTGTTTCCTGGTGGGGGAGCAAGCACATCACTGGGATTTCAATGGAACAGGTGATCCTGCCGCTTGCGGAAGCCGAGCAGTTCAAGGTGGCGATGTGCAGCGAGTTGGCACAGTTTCACGGGAACACAACGAAGCTTGCGGGAGAGATGGGAATAACCCTGAAGCGCATGATTGCGAACCCTTTCTATTTGCGCATGGAGGGCAAGCCGGTGGTTTATCTCTATCAGGTTCCGTATGATCCCACATTGACAATTGAGCGTTTCAGAATTCTGCAGCGGGGTGTTGAGGCAGAGACCGGGCCGATGTACTGGCTGTTCGACAAAGCAACGAATGCGGGTAACAAGATGAATATACCCAAAGAGTGGTTGGCTGTTCAAGAAATCCAGATGTTCGGGTTCTACGGCACCTTTAGCATCAAGCGTGAATGGAAATATGATCGTCTGTTGCCCGATTACACGCGCATTGTTGAGGCGGCGCATACGGCGGGCAAGAAGATTTGTCTTCCGGTGCATCCAGGACATGACAACAGCGGGTTCCGTCCGAACGACAACTTCGTCATCCCTCGCGACAACGGCGAGACACTGAAAGGATATTTGCGACTGACGAAGGATGCGGGTGCGGATGCTATTATGTTGACCAGCTTCAACGAATGGCAAGAGACGACGATCGTCGAGCCCTCGTCATCGTGGGCTGATCCCTATCAATACTTGAAGATCCTGGCGGAGTGGAATGGGCTTACGTTTGTAGCACCCATAATGCCATCGGCTCGGTAATGTGACTTGTTACAAAACGGGCTCGACAGCAGCAATTCTAATTATGAGCAAGACCGCCTAAAGGCGGAACTCCAAACGAGGGAAGTCCTGCCCAAAACCGTTCGGAGTACCGCCTTTAGGCGGAATCTTAGCAGGACTTCAGTCCATAATTAGAATTGCTGGCTCGACAGACAGTGAATGAATGCGTATCCTTACTACTATGAGTACGTTCAACTTTTTGAGGTCTATTGAATGCGTCTTGAGAGGGGTCGCAGGGCTGTGCATTCTGACATACGCGTGTGGTATATCGGCTGGCGTGCAGATCACCGGGGTGACTGTCGACGGCAAGACAATGGCACCTGTGGGTGTACAAGACGCGACAGGTGATGCATTACGACCGTTGCGCATACGGGATTCCGCACGGGAGCTGACCTTCCGATTTGCAGAAGAGCCATTCATCGGAGCTCCTGCTGCACGCTTGCGATATAAACTCGAAGGGATTGATAAAGGGTGGCATGATCTTCCTCAGACCATGCGCATCCTGCTGCACTTCTACGACAAGAAGCATCAACTGATTGTTCAAACCGAGTTTCCCTTGGAAGGTGAGACGCCAGGGTGGACGGGCAGTCCGCAAACAGCCGACTATGTGTTGCGACGTAACCAAGTTGTGGTGCCTGAGCGGGCGGACAGCGTCAAAATCGCGTTTGTTTCCCATGGTGGTGTTGTGGCTGTGGGGATTGTTTGCGTGGATGCGATAAAAGTTCAAGTCGAACGTCTTGGGGAGAAGATCGCGATCCACGACTTGAGTATTATTCAGGTAACGGATGCCACCCGACCAGCAGACAAGGAAACCAATCAGAATTGGATGCGGGAAGGGTCGCGCTTGGATATCGCTCGGATGGATACCCGTTTGAGACCGGTACCGCATCCGGTTTTGGTGCTCGATGATGACGACGCGGTCAATTATGGTAACTGGTCGCTCGCTGCTGCGTTTCCGATTTGCCCCGGGGATCGGTTGACGGTCGAATGCCTGATCGCGTACAGCATCGGTTCAAGCGGTCCGGGAGAAGCCCATTACACATCACTGAACTCGGGCAACTATACGTTTCGTGTTGCCGCGTTCCGGTCGAATGGCGAGGCAACCGGGGTCGAATGCGCCTGGCCGGTGGTGGTGACTCCCGCGCTCTATCGTCGAAGCGAGTTCTGGTGGGTGCTGGTGGCGCTGGCAATTGCGATTGCGGCTCTAGTTGCTCGCACGGTGGAAGTGATGCGTAACCGCCGCCGGTTGGAACTCATGGCGCATGAGCAGGTACTTGAACGCGAGCGGGCGCGGATCGCTCAGGATATTCATGATGATATCGGTGCGACATTGACAGAGATCGGTTTTCTGGGCGATTTGGTGACGGCTCAAGATCTGCCGCAGGACGAGCAGCGTAGGCAGGTGGGAGAGATGACTGGCAAGGTGAGGGAACTGGTGCAGAAGCTGGATGAGATTGTCTGGGCCATGAACCCGCATTATGATTCCGCCTCTTCGCTTGCCAATTATTTCTGCGGTTATGCACAGCGGTTTCTCCAAGCGGTTTCGATCGCGTGTAGATTGGATCGCCCCACCGATTTACCAGACGTTCCCTTGACGGCGCATCAGCGCCACAGCCTTTTTCTAGCCTTTAAAGAAGCGCTCAACAATGCGGTCCGCCACTCCGGGGCGACAGAGGTATGGGTTCGCTTGCGTGTGGAAGAGAGCCGACTGGAGATCGTCATTGAGGACAACGGGCAAGGACTCCCTGATCCGGAAGCACTCCGAGTGACAGAGGGTAGTGGCCTGCATGGCATGAAGGAGCGCCTCGCGAGCATCCAAGGACAATGCGAGATTACGAGTAGCGCTGGCAAGGGCACGAGCGTCAGGTTCACGGTGTCCATTGAACAGCAGAAACAATAGAAAGCAATATGGCAAAGATTAAAGTGGCAATCGTCGAAGACAATGCGGGTGTGCGAAACTCGCTGGCAAAGGTGATCCGAGCTTCTGACAATCTCATCTGCGCGGGCTTGTACCCGACGGGTGAAGTGGCGTTGGAACGACTTCCGCAAGAGGTGCCGGATGTTGTGCTCATGGATATCAACCTGCCGGGAATTAGCGGCATTGAGACTACGGCGGGATTAAAGGAACTACTGCCGAATCTGGACGTGATCGTCATCACGGTCTACGAAGATGCGGACAACGTCTTCAATGCTCTGAAGGCGGGTGCCTGCGGTTATCTCCTCAAGCGGTCAACGGCTAAGGAAGTTCGGGACGCGATTGAAGAAGTGTCGCGCGGCGGTGCGCCCATGACCAGCGAGATTGCCCGCAAAGTGGTCGCTGTTTTTCAGGAATCAATCAAGAATGTATCAGCGGAGTATAGTCTCTCTCCCCGTGACAAGGACATCATGAATCTCCTCTGCCAGGGTTTCTCTAACAAGGAGATCTCTGACAAACTGGGATTGACTCCAGAGACGGTCTGCTGGTATCTCAAAACGATTTATAAGAAACTCCATGTTCACAGCCGCACACAGGCTGTCATCAAATTCAAAGGGATGACCTCGCCCGCTGAAGCGTTGAGTTGAGGACGTATTGACTGATTGACCGAGTGACGGGTTGATCGTTAAGGACGGGTTGACTGATTGACCGAGTGACGGGTTGATCGTTAAGGACGGGTTGACTGGGTTGGCCCGCCTTCGCCAATAGGTCTCCAACGGGCAGGCCAGATAAATCAATCCGTCAATTCGTCACTCAGTCCTTCCTCAAGCCTTTTCAGCGTGCATAGCACGGCATTGCT
This sequence comes from bacterium, assembly GCA_037133395.1. GTDB lineage: Bacteria > Verrucomicrobiota > Kiritimatiellia > RFP12 > UBA1067 > CAIZQW01. The sequence goes on from JBAXOG010000036.1 coordinate 10,461, forward strand.
TTAGAACTTCCCATATTCGGATAACACCGCATAACTTTAGAACTTTAGCACTCTCGAACTTTAGCACTTCTCATATCCCCATACCCCCTGTTTTGGGGGATAGCGCCCAACGTTATTTTCTGATAAATTAACGTTATCAATGAAGCGGGTTTAATAGACAGTTAATAAATCAAAACAGGGGGGGGACGATGACAAGAGCGAACATGATGGTGCTGGGGCTACTGTTGCCGGTGTTGGGTTTTGGCGAGTGGACCAAGATCGACGACTTTCAAAGCTATTCGCAGGCCAAGCTGACCAGTGGCGAGAACGGCTGGAGGTGCTACAACGATAAGATCACAACTGCTACCGTCTGTTCTGACGTGCTGGCGGTGGGTAATCAGGCGGCCAAGATCGTTCATGGCGACGACTCTATCGAAAAAAACCACAATTTCAAGCACGACGTGTTCTACCATCGGGGCGCGCTCAACATCCCTCCTGGCGGGACCGCGACGGTCTTCATGCGGTTCCTGATCGAGAGTGGACTGGACAAGAACCTCGGCCATGTCCGAGGTCCCGCGCCAGTTGAGGGGGCGCACGTTTGCATCGTCGTGAACGAAGGAGCTTTGTCTTCTCCTGGTGTGCGGGCGGGGGTGATTTTGGAAGGCAAGGCTGTCACGGCGTTTGGTTATGGACGCAAGCGCAAGGCCGACCAGAAGGAGCCCGCGCCTCAGGTCAAACGCAACTGCTGGTATCGAATGTGGATCGTCCTGCAGAATGCGCCCGGCAGCGAAGAGAATAAGTCTAAGGCCTACCTCCAGGAAGAGGGAGGAGATGGCAAGACGGTGGCGATTCCGGGGTATGTCGTTTCCGAAAAGAACTACCGGCCGTCCATCTGGAAAACGATTGGTGTGATCAAGGCGCCGAACTGTCCGCTCACTGATGTCTTCATCGACGATTTCTACGTGGATAACGGCGGCGAGAACCTGAGCATTCCCATCTCGGAGAAAGCGACACAGAACTGGAAAGCCAAGTTGGATGCAGAGGCAAAAAAATACGCCCATTTGTTGAAGAAGCCGGACACCCTTGAGCAGGCCGAGAAACAGGCCCGCGAGTTGCTGGCGGTCATGACACCCGAGGAGCGCTTTGAGATGGTCCGAGGTTCCACGGAAGGGGTTCCCGGATTTCTTAGGCTGGGGATCCAGCCCGTCATGGTGAACGACGCCGGAAGCGGAATTAACAATGGCAATTCAGTAAATCGCGGACGGTTCCCACGCACCGTAGCTTATCCTTGCACGCTGCTGCTGGCGGCTACGTGGAATCCGCAACTCGCGGAGGCTTACGGAAAGTCCATCGGCGAGGAGTGCCGTGTAGGTGGCACGGGCATCCTGCTGGGGCCCGGCATGAACATGTATCGATCCTCTGTTGGCGGACGCAATTTCGAGTACTTCGGCGAAGATCCGCTACTCACTGGGCATCAGGTTGCATCGTATATCAAAGGTCTGCAAAGCGCGGGCACGGCTGCCACGGTCAAGCACTTTGTCGGTAACGAATATGAGTTTCACCGCCATGGGGTCAACACCATCATGGACGAGCGCACCTTGCACGAGGTCTACATGGAGCCCTTCCGTCAGGGGATCGAGGCGGGCGCCTTCTGCGTGATGACCGCCTATAGCCAGTTGAACGGCAGATGGGCTGGACAGAGCCGCTATGTCAATACGGATTTGCTACGCGGCGCACTGGGGTTTAAGGGCATCATCATGACCGACTGGATCGCGACCTGTGACGGTGTCGAGTTCGCCGAATCGGGAGCCAACATGGAGATGCCCGGCGGTTTCTCGCTCACGCGCGATCGCGCGAAGGTCTTCGGTACGCCGGCGATCGACCGCATGGCCCTGACCATTTTAACCACGTGTCTCCAGGCCGGCTTCTATGACCGGCCGGCGAAACTGCCCAAACTGGAGAAGCATCGTCGGCAATGGGAGCAGGTCGCGCGTGACACCAATTTGGAAGGGATCACGCTACTGAAGAACAACGGTCTGCTGCCGATGACCGAAACGCACAAGGGCAAGAAGATCGTCGTCGCCGGCAACCGGGCCACTACGGAGGAACTGGGCGGATCTGGATCTGGACATGTTCCGGGTTACGCTAACAAGACCTATCTGCAGGCAGTAACCGAGACGTTTGCCGGAGCCGAAGTGCTGAACCCCTTACGGCCTGACAAGTTGACCGATGAACAGATCCGCGCGGCGGACCTCGTGCTGCTCTTTCCCGGCATGGCCGAGGGCGAGGGGCGCGACCGCATCTTCGCCTTGCCCGATGACGATCTCATCACCCGGTGTGTGACGAACAATCCGAAAACGGTGGTCTGCCTCGTCACCGGCGGCGGCGTGCAGATGGAGTGGGCCGACAAGGCCGCGGCGATTGTCCACGCTTACTTCGGTGGCCAGACCGGCGCGGCGGCGCTGATGGATATTCTAACGGGACGTGCCGAACCTTCGGGGCGGTTGCCCTTCACGATCGAGCGGCGGGTTGAGGACGCGCCAGGCGGCGATCTGAAGGCATTGCAGAAACCCAACGCGGGGCCAGCGGTTGAGCTCACGTCGGTTCCTTTTGCGCACGATCTGTTTCCGAACGAAACCAAGACCCAAGGTTATGTCTGGGATAACGCCTACGCAGAAGGTGTCTTCGTCGGCCACCGCTGGTACGAGTCGAAGAAGATTCCGGTGCGATATCCGTTCGGTTTCGGCTTGGGGTATACGGCCTTCGCGTACGGGAATCTCAAGGTGGTCGTGAAGGGACAGAAGGCGACGCTGAGCTTCACGCTGAAAAACATCGGGAAGCGGCCCGGCGCCGAAGTAGCACAAGTCTATGTGAGCGACAAGGTGTGTAGCGTGCCGCGTCCGTTGCAAGAATTGAAAGCATTCCAGAAGGTGCAACTCGGTGCCGGCAAGTCCAAGCGGGTGGAGATCGAATTGGGGTCCGAGGCATTTCGCTTTTGGAACCCCGCCACGAAGAAATGGACAATCGAGCCCGGCGAATTTGAGATCCACGTCGGCGCTTCGTCAGCGGATATCCGCCTGAAAGAGGCCGTGCGAGTGACGGATTGATTGCTGAGGACGTATTGACTGGGTTGACCCGCCTTCGCCAATAGGTCTCCGGCGGGCAGGCCAAATGAATCAGTTCAGGCGACTCGAACAAGACGTTTTTTGATTATTAAAAAGATATCAATCATGCCTTCAGCTTTTGACCAGCGTTGAACTTCCTTCAAGTCAACGTCGTTGTCTTGTGCGACAAGCACGGCTTGTTCCAAGCACTCTGTGTCGTTTCCATGATAGTACCACGTGAGGCGGTCTTTAACACAATCGGTCGGCGAGATGATCCGTACGATGCCCGTGGATGTCGAGATCTCATCGATCTGCTTGACGGGTTCATCGCCAACCCCTAACGGACCGGGTGGAAACTCGATCAGAAACGGGGTTTGAGGATGCTTGAAATATCGGTTCTCCTCAGAAAATCCCAAAGCTAACATGGCGGCTGTGATAATCGTTCGTTTAGTGAAAGAGGCATTCACAAAGTCGAGATCCATGGACACGTATTTCTCACGACTGTAGATTGACACGCATGATCCGCCTGATAGTACAACGTTGATGTTTCGATGTTTGAACTCGCCGCCGATGAAAGCCGCGATTTCCAAACGTGTCATCTCGGACAGTGGTTTCATAGCGGCTTGCCCTTTCTTCGGGGACGGCGGCGGACGATCATGAGACGATCTCGCTCTTCAGACGGACAGAAAGATGTAGCTTTTGTCAGTAACGCCTTGAGTTCGCCGATAAAAGAATATCTCGGATTGAAACTGTATAGCCGTGTCCGCCCTACCCGTCGACTAGCCAGAACGCCACCCGTCTCCAACTTGTCGAGTTGTTTCTGGATACCGTTCAAGTCTGTGTCGTAATACTTTGCGATTTCGCTCGCATAACCATCTATACGAGCCAAAATAAATAACAAAACGCGCTCAGAGTTGGTTGATCCGAGTAGGGGTTCAAGCATAATAATATTCCTTCTTGCGAGTTTTTTGTAAGCCTTACAACAAACCAATAAAGATGGTCATATAACCAAAACAATTGGTATATTACCGAAGTTAGATGTCCTGCGCAAGAGGAAACGTATTGACTGATTGACCGAGTGACGGAGTGATTGATGAGGACGGGTTGACTGGGTTGCCCCGCCTTCGCCAATAGGTCTCCGGCGGGCAGGCCAAATGAATCAATCAGTCCTTCCTCCTCCCTGTAACCTCCTCCTTGCTACCTTCCCCATACCCCCTGTTTTGGGGGATAGCGGCCAAAGTCATTTTCTGATAAAGTTGCAAATATCAATGAAAGCTGGCAGGCTTTCTTCAAAGAAAGAAATCAGATTATGACAACTCAGAAACAGATTCGGAAGGGGTTCTTGGCAGTGGCGGTGGTCGGGCTGTTGTTCAGCGTTACGGGTGTCCGTGCGGCGGATTGGACGCCTACGGATCTCGGTGGCAGTCTCGCCTTGTGGTTTGACGCGAGTGACGCCGGCACGGTCTGGGCGAATACGAACGCGACTGTGGCGGCTGGCAACGGGGATGTGGTTGCCCGCTGGGATGACAAATCGGGGCGGGGGTTGCATCTGGTTCAGACGAACAGCGCGGCCCGGCCTGTTTTTCGCGGAGCGACATTCACGTCTCTGGTTTCGTTTGACGGAGTAGATGATTTTCTGGCGGCTGCCGCGCCCTTTGTGAACTCATCCAATTTCAACGCGTATGTCGTTTTCCGCGAGGATGTGAGGCAAAACGGGTCCTTGTGGAGTTTGGGTTCGAACATCCAAACGCACGCGCCGTACGGCAGTGGAACGGCGTATTTCGATGTTGGTAGCGTTAACTCTCCGAATCGCATTTCAGGAGCTTGGCCATTGGCCGCTGGAACCCGTTGCCTTACGACGTGGCGGAATTCGGTCGGCAATACGATTCAGTCTGTATCCGTCAACGGTCAGGCGCCTTTCATATCGGATACGACCGGACATAGTTTCGCAGTTTCCTATTTCAATTTGGGAAAATATTCGACGTTTTTTGCCTGTGCCTCGGTCTCCGAGGTCATTCTTACGTCGGCCGATTTGTCGGCCTCTGACCGTCAGAACGTGGAGACCTATCTGACTCAGAAATGGCTTCGTTCCTATACCTGGACAGGCGGGGCAAGTGGAAACTGGACGGCCGACAGCAACAATTGGAACGCCGCTACTACGCCCCTCTGGGATAGCGTGAACGGGCCGCCCAGCAGTGCAGTCTTCAACACGGCGAACGCGGTGGTTAAGGTGAATACGAACCTTTTTGTCAAGGACGTCACGTTTAGTGCTTCTACGACGATCACCAACAACGCGAATCCTGACGCGATCAACCTAACCAGCGGCGCAACGCTCACGCTTGCCAGCGGAAAAACGGCCACGCTCTATTGCCCTGTCTCTGGTCAGAACATAACGATCAACCAGAATGGGGGGGATAACTATAATCTTTGTCTGTACGGTTCCAACACCTTTACGGGCACGGTCTCGATCCGCACCCCAGGTGGCGCACAGGGCTACGTCGTCGTCGCAGGCCCATGGTCGCTTGGGACCGCGACCTGGGACATCGGCAACACCGCCGCCGACCAGGCCTGTCTTTCATTGCCCGTCGGCTACACCTACACCAACACCTTCATTCTGCGCACCGTTCCCTCTGGGGGTCGCGGCCGCTTGGTGCTGAGCGGCACCCTGACAATGAGCGGGCCCGTCCAGTTGGCGGATAACTCCCAAGTCTGGATCTATAACGACGGCGTGGGGACGATCAGCGGGAACATCACCGGCCCCTATGCGTTGGCGTTCTATGCGTATGGAGGCGGTGGGGTCAAGACGCTGCACTTGAGCGGGGCGAACAGTTTCACCGGCGGGGTCACGGTCACCTCGCAGTGGCCCGACACCAACTATGGCAACCTGAGCGCTGGCAGCAGTAACGCCTTCAACAGTACGGCGGGGCAGGAGAATTTCGTCGATTTCAAATGTATCGGGAAGTTGACGCTCAACGGCTACAGCCTGACGCTCTCCGGCGTGAGCAACATGAACGTCTACGCCTACGGCAACGTCATTCAAAACAACAGCAGCACGAATGCGACGCTGACGGTGGGTAACGCGCAGAACCGTAACTCGGTCTACAGCGGCCTCATCCAAAACGGCACGGGCGGCGGGACGCTCTCGTTGGCCAAGGCCGGGACGGGCACGCTGACACTGGTCAACACGAACCAATATACCGGCGCGACGACGGTGCGGGCGGGAACGCTGGCGATGACGAATGCGGTGAAGAGCGCCACCTGGGCCGTGAGCAACAGCGCCACGCTGAAAGTCATCGGGGCCGTCAGCCTGAGCGGCAAGACACTGAACGTCGCCACGGGCGGAGGAACGGCGGGCTTGCTCCAGGTGAATGGCAACCTGACGCTCGGGGGAACGCTGACGGTCAACGCGACAAACGAGGTGACAACGCAGGTGACTTTGGCGGAGTGTACAGGGGGAGGAACAATCAGCGGGGGTGTGGGAGCATTCGCGTCAGCAAGTCTGCCGATCAACACCCTGCTGAAGATATCGAATGACAGTACAAAGCTGTTGCTGATCAAGAAGCCCAAGGGGACGATGATCAGTATATTCTGAGTGATGTTACAAGTTGTTGTACCGGCTTCAGCCTGGGCGAAGCAACGGGGAGTACCCGCCTGCAGGCGTTCCAGAAGGTGTGGCTGCAACCCGGCAAAGCCAAGCGGGTGGACATTCAATTCGGGCGAGTTGGAAATCCATGTCGGGGCGTCCGCCGCCGACATTCGCCTGAAGCAAACGGTTCGGGTTGAAGGCGCCCAAAGAATGAATTCAAAGGATAAAAAGAAACATGACTATGACGAAAATGCATAAATTGCGCATTCAGAAAACCTCAGCCTCCAAGCGATGCACGGCCCGGCTGCTTCCCTCGTGTGTGGCTATGGCTTGGGTGTTGGGTGCCGGTGCCATGGCGGCGCAAGCCGCAGTGCCCGTCGAAACCGATCCGGTCTGGTATCAGCGACAGCAGACGTGGGAGGAGACCGTGCGTCTTTCGCGCGAGGCCCTGTTCCGCTGTGAGGCGGAGGAGGCGGCTGCGCTGGCGCTGAAACAGGCCACCAATCCGGCCGTAAAAGCGTTTCAGCCGGTGAAGGTGACGGTGGATTCCGAGCAGAAACCGGTCAAAGTCCGGATTCGGGTGGCCGGCTTGGATCAACTCTCCATCATCTCCTGGATTGAGAAGGGCCGCCCGCAGGGCGTCGAGGGCGTGCTTGGCGAGCCGTGTCTGATTACCGCCGACGGCAAACGGGTGGAGTGCCGGAACGAGATGGCGGGTCTGGCCAATTTCCCCGCCGGCCGCCGCTATCCTTTTGAAGGCTCACCTACTATCGTCGGACGGAAGCTCGAATACGGTTTCTGGTGCCCGTATGACAACGAGATTCGCCTTCCCCTGGAGGGCAAGTACGAGTGGTTTGAAGCCTGGATGGGCGCCCGCAAAGGCGAGGGGCTGAAACGGGAGTTTGAATTCAACTGCCAGGGCCGGTACGAAGGCACCAGTGTCCGTGGTCAACGCCGTCAGCAGATATGGAGTTTGATCCGGCGCGATTTCCCATCCGGCCCGATAGAGGCGATGCCCGATCCGAGCGGGCTCTGGAATGTCGACTGGGTGCCGGGGAATTTGAGTGGACTGGCGCAGCGGTATGTCGAGGCCAGCGCAGGCGGCTTCCAGGCCGAGGCACGCACTCTGGCCAAGAACGTGCAGACGCCGCAGGACCTGGAAAAGGTGCGGGAGTACTATCGGCTTTCGCTGCGGAGCCGCAAGCTGGCGGCGCAGATCAAGGCCGTGAACTTCGAGGCGGCGCGGCGGGCCATTGATGACCTGGGCAAGACCTATCCGGAGAAGTACGCGGCGGCTGAGCACCGCAAGGCCGTCGATCTTTTTGAAAAGCGCAAGGACGAGCTGCTGATCGGCTTGGCCGCGGGCAATAAGGAGGCGCTGGCCGAGGCCGAGCAGGTGTTCGGGGCGGTGCGCGGGGCGCTGTTGGCCAACCCGCTGCTCGATTTCGACAAATTGCTGGTCGTGCGCCGGGACCGGACATCGGACGCGATGTTGGATACGGGCTTTATCCAGTACAACTTCTGGAGTCATGCCAGCGTCTATCTCCGCAGCGGCTGGGAAAACGAGATCGCCGTGCTCTCGGACCTGCGCGGCCAGCCCAAGCTTGAGCGGCTCTACAAACCGACGAAGGGCCAGATTGTGCGCGACGTGCATCTAGACTTCGACGCCCGCAGCCTGATCTTCTCCAGCTTCGACGACAAGGGCCGTTGGGCGGTCTATGAGGTGCGAACCGATGGCACTGGTCTGAAGCAACTGACGCCGACGAACTATCCGGACGTGGACTTCTTCGATCCCTGCCGCCTGCCCAATGGTAAGTTGATCGTGGCCTCGACGGCCAACTATTATGGGCTACCATGCACAGGTGGGGGGGATCAGATCGCCAGCCTGTATCTGTTGGACCCGGTTACCCAGGCGCTGCGGCAGTTGACCTTTGACCAGGACAGCGACAGCTACCCGGCGGTGCTCAACGACGGGCGCGTCCTCTACCAGCGCTGGGAGTACAGCGATATTCCCCACTACTTCTCCCGACGCCGCATGGTGATGAACCCGGACGGGACCGGCCAGGTGGCCCTCCACGGCAGCAACGGCATGTTCCCCACGTCGTTGCTCTACACCCGGCCCGTGCCGGACCATCCGACGCGGCTGGTGGGCATTCTGACCGGCCATCATGACTTTGGCGAATGCGGCCGGATGGTGGTGTTGGATCCCGGAATGGCGGCCGGGTACCCGTTTCGCTACCGACCGACCTCCAAGGAATGGGGCGAGGAAGGCAAGCAAATCATCGTAACGCCGGAGGTGTTGCCGGCGGAACAGACAGGTTTTCTGCAACTGGTGCCTGGCTGGGGCAAACCCGTGGCCGGGATTGTCTGTGATAATCCTGTGGCTGCATATTACCGCAAAGAGAATCCGGTCTTGACTGTCCAGCCACATCCCCTGAGCAGCAAATATTTCCTTGTGTCTCAGCGGCCATCGGACTCCAGTCCCTGGAGCATCTATCTGGTGGACATCTTTGACAACGCCACGCTCATCGCGGAGCTCGATGGCTCAAGCCTGTTCGAGCCCGCCCCGCTGGTGGCCCGCCCGCTTCCGCCGGTCATCCCCGACCGGGTCAAGCCAGGCTCGAAGACGGCGACGGTGCATATCGCGAGCCTCTACAACACGCCCGGACTGCAGGGCGTACCGCCAGGTACAGTCAAGGCGCTGCGGATTTTCTCCTATCACTTCGGTTATTTCGGCAAGGCGGGCGTCGACCATTGCGGCGTCAACTCCAGTTGGGACGTCAAGCGGGTGCTGGGAACGGCCCGGGTGGAGGCGGACGGCTCGGCCCATTTCCAGATTCCCGCCAACACGCCCGTCTCCCTCCAGCCGCTGGACGGGGAAGGGCGGGCAATGCAGTTGATGCGCAGCTGGCTGGTGGGGATGCCGGGGGAGACAGTCTCCTGCGTCGGCTGCCACGAGTCGCGGCTGACGACGCTACCGACTCAGTACAGCCAGGCCACCCAGCGCGTTGCGGAACCGCTCACGCCGTGGGGGGGTAGCCCCATGCCCTTCGGTTTCACCACCGGGGTCTATCCCGTGCTGGAACAATACTGCATCGGCTGCCATCAAGACGCCCCCCAGACCGGCGGGCCGAGGAGCAAGCCGTCGTTTGCCAATCCTCGATCGGCCTACGACACGCTGCATCCCTACATCCATCGGCCGGGTCCGGAAAGCGACATGGCGTTGCATCGGCCGATGGAATACCACGCCTCGACCAGCCCGCTGATCCAGCTGCTGGAGAAGGGCCATCACGGGCTGCGCCTGGCGGCGATGGCCCGCGAGGCCCGCGAGCGGTTGTACTGCTGGATCGACCTGAACGCGCCGTTTAACGACGCCTGGGCGCCGGGTAAATGGAAAGAACGGCGGTACGAACTGGCCAAGGAGTTTGGCAATGTTGAAGACGATCCGGAACGGGAAGCCCAAACGCGGCTGGAGGCGTTCAACAAGAGGACGCCGGTGGCGTTCGCCACCCCGCCTCCGGAACCGGCCGTGCTCCCTGATGAGCTGAAGGCCGACGGGTTCCCGATGGATGCCCCTGCGGCGTCGGCGCGGCAGCAGGCCGCCGGCGGTGCGGACAAGACGCTGGAGTTGGGCGGCGGCGTGACGCTGGCGCTGAAGCGCATCCCCGCCGGTGAGTTTGTCATGGGGGACCTGGCGGGCCCGAGCGACGAGCGGCCGCGGGCCAGGGTTCGAGTGTCTCGGCCCTTCTGGCTGGGCGCGACCGAGGTGAGCAATGCCCAATACGCCCAGTTCGATCCCGCCCACGACACCCGCTATGTGGACATGTACTGGATGGACCGGGTCACACCGGGCTACATCGCCAACCATCCCAACCAGCCGGTCGCCCGCATCTCCTGGCAGGAGGCGATGCGCTTCTGCGCCTGGCTCAGCCAGAAAAGCGGGCTGAAGGTGACGCTGCCGACCGAGGCCCAGTGGGAATGGGCGGCCCGCGCCGGAACAGGAAGCCAGTTCTTCTATGGCGATCTGAACGCCGACTTCAGCCCCTTCGCCAACCTCGCTGATCAATCCATGCGCTGGAACAAGGTCTATTTCCCCGGCGCAGGCGTTTTGCAGCCGCGCACACCTTATCCGCCGCAGATGAACTTTCCGCTGCATGACGAGCGGTTTAAGGACAAGTGGCACGTGGTGGATTATGTCGGGCAGTGCCAGGCGAACGCCTGGGGTCTGAAGGACATGGTTGGCAACGTCAGCGAATGGACCTGCTCCAGCTACCGGCCCTATCCCTACGTGGAGAGCGACAGCCGCAACGACGGAAGCCTCTCAGAGCGCAAGGTGGCGCGGGGCGGTTCCTGGGCTGATCGGCCCGCGGACGCCGGCTCATCGGTTCGTTACCCTTACGAATCGTGGCAGAAGGTTTACAACGTCGGCTTCCGCATCCTCGTGGAAGAGGCCGGGGGGCCAGGCAAATGAAGGTCGCAGGGACAGAAGCAAGGAAGCGGATATGAAGAACAACCTGATTGGAGCGTTAGTGGCTGCCCAGTGGGCGGGAATTAGGATGCTGACGGCGATACTGGTCATCAGCCCCGCTTCTCGTGCTGTCGCGGTGGAGCCGAAGACCGTGGACGAGATTAATCGCATTCGTACCACGTTATTGACGGAGAGTTCATTTATCCGGAACACCTATCAAATCCAGACTCCGGGAACGATGAAGTATCCGGTCGGATTATTGTTGGGAAATGCGGAAATGGGCGGGCTGGCCCGGGAAAACGGTTTGGGGTTCGCTCATAGCTGGTATGCGGGGTATTGGTATGATCCGCGTACGAGAGCCTCGCTTGTCGGACCCGAACTGAGTTCGCCCGAACTGGATGCGAACCCGGAGACCTTCAGGCAATCGTTGAACATTGAAAACGGGGTCGTGGTGACCACGGCCAGTTATCGTAGTGGAGCCTCCTATGAAGCTCGGATGTTCTGTTCACATGCCAACCGCCATTTGTTGCACATCCAGGTCAAGAACATCTCGCTGGCCAAGGATCTGGTCCTCAACCTAAAATTGGCTAATCAGAAGCTCCGCCCCGCCTCCTCCCCGGGTAGGGGGCAGATGCTGACTGGGGTTACGGAAAACGGCTGTGGATGGATAGGCTATGCCGTCCATGTCAGTAAACCGCTCGCCGCGGATTTTTCCCTTTCCTTGAAACCGGGTGAGGTAGGGGTCTTGCGGTACGCGTTTGCCGTTGATAAGCCGCGCCAGGACATTGAAAACAGGGCGATGCGGAGCCTGGAGGTGGAAAAAACGGATGCGAAGCTTGTCGAGGAGAACACTCTGGCATGGGCCAGGGAATGGGAATCGAGTGCGGTGGTGGTTTTGCCCGATCCGGAGTACCAGAAACTTTTTTATCGTTCGATCTACTGGCTCCTTTCCACCTCGGGAAGCGAGAAATACTTGCCTGGCGAAGTTCAATTCTCCTCCGGCACGTGGGGAATGAAACCCTTTTCTTATGGCGGAGCCGGGTGGGCGGTTTATGCCTATATTCATCTGGGATTGCCGGACCATGCCCGCCGGATGCTGGAATGGCATTTCCAGCCCGAGGCGTTTAAAACCAATGCCATCCCTTACTTAACCGGCAAGACCCCGAATCCCGAGGCCTGGTGTTTTGCCCATGAGAGTGATCGTGATGGCTATGAGACGTCAACGTGGGATCAGCCCATCAAATGGGCGACGCAGCGCCATATCCAGGCCTTTGTCGCCGGTTTCTTCCATCGCTATCAGCAATTCTATCCGGATCCGGAGTTCAAGAGTCGGCGACTGTGGCCAGTCCTGAAAGGTGCGGCGGAATTCTGGCGCAGCATCGCCGTCCTTGACGAGGCGACTCAGACCTATTCCCTGCCCACATTGCTCTCGGTCTCCGAATGCTATGCCGGCCGCTCGGTCCTGGACGCGGTGCTTGCCGCCAAATATTGCCTGCTGCTGGCCCAGGACTACGGCAAGACCCATGGCTTGGAGCCGGACTTGGTCAGACAGTGGGAAAAGGTCAATGCCGGGTTGCAGATTCCACAGGATGAAAACGTCTATTTATTGTCGCCGGATGTACCCCGGAATAAGATCGCCGGGGGTTCATATTTCGGCTACCGGGCGCCGATGTATTTGGGTTTTCCGGTTTGTGAGCTTGTCCCTTCGTTGGATGCCGCCAAGGCGGCGCGGACCTTGGACGAAACCTGGCTGATTAATAACCGTGGCGCATCCATGATAACATTCGTCGCCAGCTGGTTCGCGTTGACGGATCTACTCTATGGGCGCGGTGATCATGCCTTAGAAGTCATGGGGCGCAATCTGCAGTGTTGGCCGGAAGAACTGCTGGAAGTGGTGTTTGCAAACAAGGACCCGTCAAAAGCCCAGTACGTGCACCCCTATTATTTGGATAGTTACGCGGCGTTCAGCTTAATTCCGCTTCATATGATGGTTCAATCCTCGCCCGGGCAAATAAAGCTCTTTCCCGCTGTGCCCGGTAAGTGGAAAAATGTTGCCTTCTATCAGATCCCGGCAGAGGACGGCATCCGGGTCTCCGGCGAAATGATCGATGGGAAGATCGCTTATGTTGACTTTCAAAAGGACGGCCGGTCTCTTCTCAGGCTGAATGAAAAGAGGACCGTTCGGATCCTTCGCAAATCCGATTCCCTTAAATTGGAGGTGTTGGATCGTGAGTAGTCATCAACAAAGCACGGAGACCGTGCGAACCCATAGAAGAAAGACAATAATCATGAGTGCGCCAAGCAAAGCGTGTAACAGGCAGTCGGTTAAAGTCCGACACGACCAAAGCCTAACCAGCAGGTCGTTACCGAATGTGCATCTGTGGAGGCAACGAAACGGATGAAGCCACAGGAGAGGAGATACCAGACCGCAACGCAAGTGAAGGGATTGAGCCCCGAAATGTTTCTTGTTGATGAGGCCGACAGTGTTCATGTACTGGAAGGCAGCAAGGCGCAGGGCGTAAAGGTGAGCCGTGCGCGTCTCGTCCGGGGTCTGAGGCCGTGGTATGGTATCGAATGCGTGTTGCAGGAACTTGGGAGACCCTTGCGGCTTCCCCGAAAGGGGATACTGTCCGACAATCCGAAAAGGAAAGGACGACGGGACGGACGCATGGGAGTCGGACTGGCTCATAGTAGAGGCGTAACAGGGGTAATGCCCTGCGCGGGGAAACCCGACTCGAAGGGGCTGGCGGTAGTGTGCAGAGGTCAAGGGAAACAAGGACGGTACGAGAGACTGGCAAACCATGCAAACGGAACTTGACCACATATCGGACAAAGCGAAAAGGGACGGGAGTTGCCGCATCAACAATGTGGCATATCTCCTGAACGAGGAGAACCTGACGGAATGCTTTGGTCAACTGAAAAAGGGCAAAGCGGCAGGGACGGACGGAGTGACGCTGGAAGAGTATGGGCGGAACCTTGGTGAAAATCTGCGTGGCCTAGTGGAACGGATGAAAAGACAAGCCTACAAACCGCAACCGGTCAGACGGAGCTATATTCCCAAAGCAAACGGGAAAATGCGTCCGCTCGGGATTCCCTCGATCGAAGACAAGGTCGTGCAGAAGGGGATGACCCGAATACTGGAGGCGATATACGAGGTGGATTTTCAGGACTGCTCCTACGGGTTCAGACCGAACAGGGGCTGTCACCAGGCACTGAACCGACTGGGCAAGATCATCATGACGCAACCGATCAACCACATCATAGACGCGGATATCAAGGGGTTTTTCGATCATGTCGATCATGGCTGGCTGGTGAAGTTCCTGGAACATCGGATCAGCGATCCGAACTTCATGCGGCTGGTGAGCCGCTTCCTGCGGAACGGGTACATGGAGGAAGGGAAGATGTTCGACGTCGAAGAGGGGACACCGCAGGGCGGTGTGATATCCCCTGTCTTGGCGAACGTCTACCTTCACTACGTCCTTGATCTGTGGGTGGAACGGGTGATTAAAGAGAGATGTCGGGGCGTGGTGGAAATGGTGCGGTATGCGGACGACTTTGTCATTTGCGTGCAGTACAAAGACGAGGCGGAGAGTATCCTGAAGGAACTGAAGGAACGGCTGGCGAAGTTCAGTCTGGAATTGGCGGAAGACAAGACACGGTGCATCGCGTTTGGCAGATTCGCCAAGCAGAATGCGGAGGCTAAGGGTGTAAAGCCTGCGACCTTCGACTTTCTTGGCTTCACCCATTTCATCGACAAGACACGGACGGGCAAGTATAAGCTCGGACGGAAGACCGACCGTAAGAAGCTGACGGTAAAAATGAAAGCGCTAAACGAATGGCTCAAAGGTGTAAAGAACAAGATCCCGATGAGGGAAATATGGAAGACGCTTAAAGCCAAACTCGCTGGGCATTTCAGATACTATGGCGTAAGTGGAAACTTTAGAGGAATCAGTAGATACTGGGTGGAAGCGATACGGCTGGCTATGAAGTGGATGAACAGGCGAAGTCAGAAGAAAAGTTTTAACTGGAAGACATTCGCACAGTACATGGAACGCTACCCGTTGCCGAAGCCGAAGATTCATCACAACTTCTATGACCTCAAGCCAATGTTCGTGAACACAATCGAAGAGCCGTATGTGGGAAAACTACAAGTACGGTTCTGTGAGGGGCATTGAAATGCCGTTCAGAAAACTGAAAACGTTTATCAAGTAAGTTAAAAGAAAGGTATCATAATATGTCTACTCGACATAAACATCCCCGAAACACCCCTCGTCTTATGCCGCATCGCGTCCTTCCACCGCTGTTGCTGCCGACGCTATTACTGGCGTGCGTCCTGCCGGGCGTCTGCCATGCCGACTGGATGCTGGTGGACCGGTTCCAGGCCACCGCGTCCGGCGGAAATCCGGCGGTGGATCTGGGATGGACGGTTGATCGCGGCAACGGGGCGACGGTCGAGACGGTACCCGGGACCAGCGGCGATCTGGCGGTGCGCGTCCACCATCTGAAGGCCGACAGCGGCAATCACGACATCATGTTCAACCGTGGTTTCCTGCGTCTCCGCCCGGGCGCTACCGGGACGGTCTTCCTGCGCTTCATGGTGCCGGAGGGGACCGGGAACATCGCCGTGTCGGTCGCCTATACCGAAAGCCACCTGGATGCGGGGACCCGCCTGGGCGGAGTCCAGATCGGGGGGAATGCCACCGGGCTCGGCATCAGCGGCATCGCTGGAGGTGCGCCTGCACTGAAACTCATGCGCGGGCGCTGGTACCGCCTGTGGATGGTGATCGAGAACCGTGTCGACGCTGCGGGCGTCGGTTCAGCCGTCCTGTCCGAGGACAAGCCAGGCGCGCTTCAGCAGGTCGTTCCCGGGGCTCTGAGCAAGGGCCGAGCGGCAGCGCAACTCGATTTCTCATGCGTCGGCGTGCTCAAATCCAACACCAGCAAGGACACTGATTTCTGGATCGATGATCTGTTTGTCAACAATTCCGGCCGGAACCTGAACGATCCGCTGGTCACTGCCCAGCCCGTCGCCGCCACCCGGCAGGAGCTTGCGCTGTCGGTGGACCTGAAGCCCGCGGGAACCCCATCCGGCGAGGTTCATGAGGGCATCGATGCACTCGGGCCCAATAGCGTCTATCAGAGCATGGCTCCAAGCGACGTCACCATGCCCATTCCCAGATTTCCGGCTTTCAGGGTGCTGCCGCTGGCGCCCTGTTCCAACGGTGTCACGCTGGCTAAGACCTACCCGCTGGATCCCGGCCTCGCACGCTTCCTGCCCACTTTGAATCTGTCGACGGTGCAGGGAGGTGTCACGGCCCCATTCCATCGGGGTGGTGCTGGTTGCCGATTCGATTACCGGGTCGGGAATCTGCTGCGGCTGGTGGACGCATCGGTCGTTGGCGAGGAACGGATCACCGAGATGCTGCTGCTCACCCATCGCCTGGCGCTGGTGCGGCTGCGTGCAGCAGGAGGGCCTCCGCTGTCACTGTCCGTCTCCTGGTCGGCTATCGGGACGACTGTCACTCAGCCGATCGCCAGCCATCCATCCGCCCGGGTGATCCTGAACGGGCTCGGATGGCATGCGCTCGATGTGGTCCCCGGCCCAGCCGGTGCCCGGATCGCGGTCCTCGTCTATGAAGCCGCAGACCGCGCCGAGGCCGAACGCCTGCTCGATAGCGGTGCTGCCGCGGCGGCTGGGTTCGACGCTACCTGGGCGAAGTTGGCGAAATATCACGACCTGACCCCGTTCTTGACCGGGACCGAAACGCCGCTGCAGCGGAACCTGGTGGCGGCCTGCATCAATCGTGCGCTGCGCAACCAGCGTCAGGGCGGTGTGATCCGGCAGCCATCGTCGATCGAATTCTTCGGGCCCGAATGGCTGACTGCCGATAATGTGTGGATGTGGTTCCTGCCAGCCTGCCGGTACAATCTGTGGATCGACCCCTCGTTCTATGCCAATTCACTGCGGGCGATCCTGGATCAGCAGGATGAGGACGGTCATACGCCGCAGATGGTCAGCCAGTTTGGCGGAGGCGCGACCCAGAATCCGGACATCTCACCGATCGCCTACGAATACTACCGTTTTTCCGGTGATCGCACGATCCTTCCGTATGCCGTTCCTCGCCTGGCGAAGATGTACCATTGGTTCTTGAAAAATCGCAATCCCGACGGCAGCGGCCTGTTCGCCATCGGCGATGCCAGCAACCCACTGAAATTCAATATCGGTGAATATGGCCGGGATAATGGTCCCGTTGAACACGGCGTCATACCTTCCATGCGTGGCATCGCGGAGGTGGATGGGCGTCAGGAGCGGCTCTATCTGCCCGATATCATCGCCTGCCAGGCCCGCCTGGCCGAGGATATCGCCACCATGGCCCATGAATTGGGGGACGCGGACACCGAGCGGTTCTTCACTGGCGAATACCAGCGGGTGAAGGACTGGGTTAATACCCATCTCTGGGACGAGGAGACGAAATTCTATTACCCCGTCACCCGTGCCTCCAAGACCATGGTGAAACGGCGGCTGAACACCGCCTTCTGGTTGCTGTGGGCGGGCATTCCCGATCGGCAGCGGAAGGATGCACTTGTCCAGGCGCTGATGGATCCCAAGCAGTTCCTCGCCACGATCCCGGTGCCGCAGCTCGCCCTCAACGATCCCTTCTTCGATCCCAAGATCACCCACTGGGGCGACGGACACTGCTGGCCCATCGATTCATCGATCATCTTCGACGGTCTGTTGCGCTACCGGGAATGGGACACCGCCGCCACCTTCGCCCGCCATTGGAACGAGGGGGTGTTCAACGCCATCTCCAAGACCTATCGGCCTTCCGAATGGTATACCCATGATGGGCGCGCTGTCGGAAATCCGATCATGGGCACCGCGGGCTGTCTGCCGTTGGTGTTCCAACGGTATCTCAAGGAATATGATGCTGGAACCGTCAAGACCGAGTGGTCCAAGCTGATTCCGCCGGTCAAGCAATGACGTTGAACGAGAGAATAGACACGAACCTATAAAAGATAAGGAAATACAAGTGAAGAACCATCCCCGAAACACATCAAGTCTCCCTATTAAGACGCATCGTATCCTTCCCCTGCTGTTGTTGCCGCTTATGGCTGCTGCTGCCGTTGCCGAGCCGATTGTCCAGGAGCGCTTGCCTATTGAGGTTCGCGCCAAGCAGGTCAAAGACCTGCGCTATGGCATGTTCATCTGCTGGTCGTTGAGCGCCTTCTCGGGCTCGGAGTGGACCGATCCGGTTGGTAAGGACGCCAGCTACTTCAAGGTTACGGGCTGCGATACCGACCAATGGGCGCGCACGGCCAAGGAGGCTGGGATGGGCTACATCCTCTTTCTGGTCAAGCATCACGACGGCTTCTGCCTGTGGGACACCAAGACCACGGAGTTCAAGGTGACCAAATCGCCCCTGGGCATTGATGTGATCAAGCAGTTGCGGGCGTCCTGCGACAAGTACGGCATCAAATTGGCTATCTATTTCTCCGAGGGCGACTGGACCTTCCCCGGAGCGAAAGGGATGAAAGTGACCCACGGTTCCGGTCAGGCCCCGGAGCTTGTCCGTGCGCAATTGCAGGAACTATGCACCCAGTACGGGCCAGTGGAGTTCTTCTGGCTCGACTGCGCCGGCGGCCATGCCGGGCTCAAGCACGATGAGATCGTGGCCTGGATCAAGAAGTTCCAGCCCAACTGCCTGGTGGGCGCCAACGGCGGCCACCCGTCCGAGGGCTTCGAGTTGCGGGCCGGCGAGATCGCCCGGCCCACGCAAGAGCCGGGGTTCGCGGTGTCCGAGTTCACGTTCCCGCTGTTGACGGAACATGCCGGCGGCGCCAAGTGGTTTTACTCCCTGCCCAAGCACGACCACCTGTGCCGCTCGGCCGAGGACATCTACGGCGCCTGGCAACTGGCGGTGAAAAACGATCTCATCTTCTCCGCGAACGTGGGCCCGAACTACGAGGGCAAGCTGCGCGAGATCGATGTAAAGACCCTGCGCCAAGTGGGCGATTGGATTCGCAATCCCTCCCAGGGACCCGCGCCGCTGCCCCCCGCGCTTTCCAGCGGCAAACCGGTCACCGCCTCCAGCGTGGACCCGGGCTATCATGCACGGCGTTGGACCCCGGATGCCACTGTGGACGATAACACCAGTTTCGTTTCCTACTGGGTTTCGCACCGCGACGCCCGGGATGGCTGGCTGGCAATCGACTTGGGTGCCCCGCAGACGATCGGGCGGGTGGAAATCTATGAGCGCCTCAACCACTCCATCCAAAGTTTCGCCATCGAAATCCTCGACGGCGACGTGTGGAAGCCGGTTGCGAGCGGCACCACCATCGGACCGAAGAAAGTCCTCGATTTTCCGCCGGTGCAGGCCCGCCAGGTGCGCCTGCACGTGCTGAAATCCTCATCGCATATCGTCATCGAGGAATTCCGCATTCTGCCGCCGGCCAACAGGTAATCGAAGGATACCGTGTGAGTAAGGAGTTATAACCAAGGAGAAACAATCATGATAAACCAAACACGAAACACCCCACGTCGCCTTCGTATGCCGCATCGCGCCCTTGCCCTGCTGTTGCTGCCGCTCTTGGCTACTGCTGCCGTCGCCGAGCCGATTGTCCAGGAACGCTTGCCGATCGAGGTTCGCGCCAAGCAGGTCAAAGAGATGCGTTTTGGCATGTTCATCTGCTGGTCGTTGAGCACCTTCTCGGGCACGGAATGGACCGACCCCGTCGGCAGGGATCCCAGCTATTTCAAAGCCACCGGCTGCGACACCGACCAGTGGGCGCGCACGGCCAAGGAGGCGGGGATGGGCTACATCCTCTTCCTGGCCAAGCACCACGACGGTTTCTGCCTGTGGGACACCAAGACCACGGAATTCAAGGTGACCCGATCGCCCCTGGGCATTGATGTGCTCAGGAGCTTGCGCGGCTCCTGCGAAAAGTACGGCATCAAGCTGGCCCTCTATTTCTCGGAGGGCGACTGGACCTTCCCTGGAGCGAAAGGGATTAAAGTGACCCACGGTTCCGGGCAGGCGCCGGAGCTTGTTCGTGCGCAATTGCAGGAGCTATGCACCCAGTACGGGCCAGTGGAGTTCTTCTGGCTCGACTGCGCCGGCGGCCATGCCGGGCTCAAGCACGCGGAGATCAATGCCTGGATCAAGAAGTTCCAGCCCAACTGTCTGGTGGGTGCCAATGGCGGCCTTCAGGCCGATGGCTTCGAATTGCGGGCAGGGGAAGTTAGTCGTCCGACTCCGGTCACCACCTTCCCGGTGGGGGAATTCACCTTTCCCATCCTGCCCACCAGCGAGGGAGGAAAATATCGCGGCGATGGTGCGATGTGGTTCTATTCGCTGCCGAAATACGATCAGCTCTGCCTGCCGGCGGAAGACGTGCTCAACGCCTATCGAGCTGCCGTGAAACAGGATCTCATCCTGTCGTTGGATGTCGGTCCGAACCATGCCGGCAGACTGCGTGACATCGACGTCAGCACCTTGCAGCAGGTCGGGGCGTGGATCCGGGATCCCGCCAAGTCTCCGGCTCCTCTCGCCCCGGCGCTCTCCAGCGGTCGGCCAGCCACCGCTTCAAGTTTCTGGGGCCATGGCACCGAGGCCGCTGCCGCCTTCGATGACGACCTTAACTTCTATTCCCGGTGGAATGCCGGGAGGGGCTCGGTTCCTCCGCATTGGCTGGAGGTCGACCTTGGCCGTGAACAGGTGGTCGGACGCTTCGAGATCGCCGAACGGACCTTCTACCGGGTCCAGGAGTTTGCGATCGAATGTTTTGGGCCGGAGGGATGGCGAAAGGTCGCCGGGGGCACCACCATAGCCGGGGTCAAGATCATCGATGTGCCTCCCTTGTCTGCCAGGCGAGTGCGTCTGGTGATCACCAAGGACAACGGGCTTCCGGCGATTGAGGAGTTCCGGGTTCTGCCGCCGGCAAAGAACGCACCGTGACTAGAAAACCAATTGAACCAGAAACATCAACACAACATGGAGCATTTATGACCAATCAACACCATCATACTCACCACATCCTATGCGGGCACGGATGCCGCCTGGGCCGGATCCTGCTGGCCGGATGGGGAGCCACCTTGCTCGCCAGTCACTTGTTCGCGGTGCCCGCAGTCTCCGCCGCGAATGTCGCGGCTGTGCAGCGCGAACGGTTGGAGCGATACGCCGCCGTGCGCACTTCCTATGATCCGGCCGCTGCGTGCATGCTGATCGGCAACGCCGAACTGGGCGGCCTGGCCACCGCCTCCGGCACGGGCTTCCGCAACCTCCACGCCGCCGACCTTTGGCGCGAAAGCGGCCAGTACCGGGGGGAACGCACGAGTTATCATGAATGCTGGCTGGCCTGCCCGGATTTTCCCAAGCAGCGACAACCTTCGTCGTATCGGCAGGAGCTGCGCCTTACCGACGGGGTGGTCAAGACCCGCGTCGAATACGCCGCCGACAGTGGCTATGAGGCCGAGTTGTTCTGCTCGAGGGCCAGCCGGCGTTTAATCGTTCTAAAGCTCACCAGCCTGAGCAAGACCGCCACGCAGAAGTGGTATTGGAATAACTCGAGCTACATCGTCAGCAGCCCGGCGGCCGATTTGCTCTACGGACAGATCAATTCCACCAATGTGACACAGCATGCCTGGGTCCTGCGGCTCAGCCGGCCGTGGCAGCAGGAAGGCAGGGGCTCCGTGCTGGCCCTGGGAGCTGGCGAGACGGTCACACTGACGTTCTCCCTGGTGACCCGGTGGGCCGAGGCCGATTTCGCCGGGGCCTGTCAAAAAATGGTCCGGGATGCGGGTTCGGATTACGCCGCCCTGGCGGCGGCACAGAACGCTGCGTGGTCCGGGCTATGGCAGCAGGCGGCGGTGTTGGCCATCCCCGATCGCGACTTCGAGCAGATGTGGTATCGCTCCCTGTTCTGGACCCTGTGCACCTGCGGCAGCGAACGGTTCCTGCCCGGAGAGTCCCAGTTCGCCTACACCTGCTGGGGAATGTATCCATTCACCTATGGCGCGGCCGGCTGGGGCGCCCAGGCGCTCATCACGGCCGGCTTCCCGCACGAGGCGCGGGCGATGCTCGATTGGCACTATAAGCCGGAGGCGTTGCGGAAAAATGCCGAGTTCTTCACGCGTCGACTGATCGAGAAACCGGCTCTCCCGGAGGCGTTGTCGTTCGCCCATAGTGCGTTCCCCGACGGCCGTAACATGCCGTCGAAACATTATGAACTTCAGCGCCACATCGACGGCTTCGCCGGCGCATTTTTCTATCGTTACAGCCGCTTCTATCCCGATGCCAAATATCAGCGCGACGTGGTGTATCCCGTGCTGAGCGGCGTGGCGGAGTTCTACCGGGGCCTGACCTCCGTGGAGCCCAAGTCGGGATCGCTGGTCCTGCCCAAGATCACCTCGCTTACCGAGGATCTGATCGCGCCCAACGTGATCGACGCGACTTTGGCCGCCAAGTGGAGCTGGCTGCTGGCCGACCGCCTGGCAGGCGAACTCGGGGTGGATGACCCGCGGCGGGCAGAATGGCGCCGGTTGGCGGAGCAGATCTGCCTGCCTCAGGATCCTGATCGATACCTGGAGTTTTTCGGCGACAACGGCCGTCGTCCCGGCGCCGGGTACATGGGCGTTCGCGGCTTCGCGTACCTGGGCTATCCGACGTTGGAACTGGTGCCGCAGCTCGATGCGCCCAAGGCTGCCCGTACCCTGGATAGCGCCTGGCTGCGCAACCGCGAGGGCGAGGGCATGATCGGCTTCGTCGCCAACTGGTACGCCCTGTCCGATACCTCCTACGGACGCGGCGACCACGCCCTGGCCATTCTTCGTCATAACTTAAAATGCCTCGACCAATGGGGCCTGGGCCTGAAGGAGACGGCGGATCCCAAGTGCCCGCACATCTATTTCACGGACAACTATACTTCGTTCCTTATGGTGCCGCTGGCCATGGCGGTGCAGTCGTACGACCACCGCATTTCGATATGCCCGGCCGTTCCCACGGCATGGAAGGAGTTCGCCTTCTACAACGTGCCCGCAGAGGACGGCATCCGGGTCTCCGGCGAAATGATCGATGGGAAGATCGCTTATG